>JAGWSR010000055.1 GCA_028869385.1 bacterium | reverse complement strand
GAACGGCACGCGGTTCTCGCGCGCGTAGCGAATCGCTTTGAGCTTGCCCTTGATTCCGCGCGCACCGAAGCCCGGCGCGACCAATATTCCGTGCGCCCCGCGCAGCAGCGAGAGACCGTCGTCCTCGAACGCCTCGCTGTCGATGCGCTGGATCTCGACGCTCGCGGAATGGTGGATGCCCGCGTGATAGAGCGCTTCGTTGATGGAGATGTAGGCGTCTTTGAGTTCGACGTACTTGCCCACGAGTGCGATCGTGACTTTGCGTTGCGGATGCATGATGCGATCGACGACCTTCGTCCACTCGTCGAGTTTCGGCGCGCCGGTCGGCAACCCGAGTTTGCGAATGACCGCATCCGCCAAACCCTCGTTTTCGAGGTTGAGCGGCACCTGGTAGATCGTTTTGGCATCGCCGTTCTGTACGACCGCGCCCGGAGGCACGTCGCAGAACAGAGCGATCTTCTCCTTGAGTTCGACCGGCATCGGGAGCGCCGATTGCGTGCGGCACACGATCGCATCGGGCGAGATGCCGATGCCGCGCAGTTCGCGCACGGAGTGCTGGGTCGGCTTCGTCTTGAGCTCCTCGGCGGCGCCGAGGTGCGGGACGAGCGTGAGATGGCAGTACATCACGTTCTCTTCGCCCACGTCGTAGCGCATCTGACGGATCGCCTCGAGGAACGGCAGCGATTCGATGTCGCCGACGGTGCCACCGACTTCGACGATGCAGACGTCGGCGCGGCTCGCTTCGGCGACGCGCTTGATATGCGCCTTGATCTCGTTCGTGATGTGCGGAATCACCTGGACCGTCGCGCCGAGATACTCGCCGCGCCGCTCCTTCTCGATCACCGAATTGTAGATCTGTCCCGTCGTCACGTTGTTGGCGCGGAAGAGATTTTCGTCGATGAAGCGTTCGTAGTGGCCGAGGTCGAGATCCGTCTCGGCGCCGTCTTCGGTAACGAAGACCTCGCCGTGCTGATACGGATTCATCGTGCCGGCATCGACGTTGATATACGGATCCAATTTCTGGATCGACGAGGTGATGCCGCGAGCCTTGAGGAGCCTCCCGAGCGAGGCCGCCGTGATGCCTTTACCGAGCGAACTCACGACACCGCCGGTAAAGAAAATATACTTCGCCATCTCGGGATGTGTGTGTTCGCGCCGCGCGCTACGGCTACCTCGGTACGACGCGAACGTAGCGCTCGCGACCGCCGTAGTCCCGCTCGAGCGCGATCGACGCAGCGGGAAAAGCCGCCTCGACGAGCGCGCGCAGCCCCGCCATGAGGGGCGGCGCGGCTTCGAGGTAGAGCGCACCGCCGGGTGCGAGGGCGGCAGGAGCCTCGACGAGCAGGCGCCGGTAGAGGTCGAGCCCGTCGGGGCCGCCGTCGAGGGCGAGGCGCGGTTCGAAACTGACCGGGTCGGGCGCTCGGGCAATCTCGCCGGTCGGCACGTACGGCAGGTTGGCGAGGATCGCGTCGTAGCGACGGGTCCGAAGGGGCGCCAAGAGGTCGCCGAGATGGAACGCGACGCGCTCGCTCACGCCGTGGCGCGCGGCGTTCTCACGCGCGAGCGCGAGGGCTTCGGCCGAAATGTCGACGGCATCCACGAGCGCTTGCGGCAACTCCGCGGCGAGCGTCACCGCGATCGCGCCGCTGCCCGTGCCGAGGTCGGCGATGCGGGGTACGGCGTTGCCGCGAAGGTGCCGAAGCGCGTCATCGATCAGGTGCTCGGTCTCCGGACGCGGCACCAGGACACGCGCATCCACCGCGAAGTCGCGACGGTAGAATCCGGCACTGCCGACGATGTAGGCAAACGGCTCGCCCGTCGCGCGCCGTGCGGCGAGCGCGAGCGCACGGGTGGCGGTCTCTTGCGGGAGCACGGCGTCGTCGTGTGCGCGCAGCCAGGCGCGCGAGCGGCCGCTCGCGTGCGCGAGGAGCATCTCCGCTTCGGTGCCGTCCGGCCCGAGCGCGCGCACGAGGCGCTCGAGCAGCGCGTCCACCCGCACGTTACGCGGGCGCGGCTTCTCCCGCGAGCAGCTTTGCCTGCTCGTCGGCGAGCAGGTCGTCCACGATCGGCGCGAGCGCGCCGTCCATGATGCCGCGGATGTTACCGTAGCTCTGGTTGATGCGATGATCGGTCACGCGATCTTGCGGAAAGTTGTAGGTGCGGATCTTCTCGGAGCGATCGCCCGTGCCGACCTGGCTGCGACGCAGCGATCCCATCGCTTCGTCTTTCTCACGCTGCTGGCGTTCGTAGAGCATGGCGCGCAGCATCTGCATCGCCTTCTCGCGGTTTTGCGTCTGCGAGCGCTCTTGCTGCGATGCGACGATGATGCCCGACGGAACGTGCGTGATGCGAATCGCCGACTCGGTCTTGTTGACGTATTGACCGCCGGCACCGGAGGACTTGTAGGTGTCAATCTGCAGGTCGGTCGACTTGATCTCGATCTCGACGTCGTCATCGACTTCGGGCAGCACGGCGACGGTGGCGGTCGAGGTATGAATCCGTCCCTGCGCCTCGGTCGCCGGTACGCGCTGCACGCGATGCACGCCCGATTCGTGCTTGAACGTGCGGAACGGCGACTCGCCCTTGACGCCGAAGACGATCTCTTTGTAACCGCCGGCGTCGCTCTCGTTCTCCGAGACGAGTTCGACGCGCATTCCGCGCGACTCGGCGAAGCGCATATACATGCGCGCGAGATCGCCAGCGAAGATGGCCGCTTCGTCGCCGCCCGCACCGGCGCGGACCTCGATGAAGACGTTCTTGCCGTCGTCGGGATCCTTCGGAATCATCAGCATTTGCAGATCGCTCTGCAGCTGCTCGCGTCGCTCGCGAAGCTCCTTGGCCTCTTCTTCGGCGAGTTCGCGCAGTTCGGGATCGCTCGTCTCGCGCTGCAGCGCATCGTTCGCCGCGAGTTCGTCGAGCGTCTTACGATAGCGCCGGTACGCGGCGACGGTCTCTTCCATCTGGGCGCGCTCTTTCACGAGCGCGGTGAAGCGCGCCTGATCGAATCCGCCTTGCGGATTGGCGAGCTCCGCCTCGATCTCGTCGAAGCGGCGGACCATCGTGTCGAGGCGTGCGAGAACGCTATCGGTCAAATCGGACATTGCAATAAAAAGACGAGTCGCAAAGCGACCCGTCTCTCAAACTCGTCGGTGCGCTTACGCCTCGACGACGGCAGCCTTCGCGTCGCGTGCGGCCTGACGCGCGGCCGCTTCTTCCTTCTTCTTCGCGGCGGCGGCGGCACGCTGATTGAACTTGTCGACGCGGCCCGCGGTGTCGATCAGCTTCTGCTGACCGGTGAAGAGCGGGTGACACGCGGAGCAGATCTCGACGGAGATCTCTTTGAGCGTCGAGCCGGTCGTAAAAACGTTGCCGCACGCGCAGTGGACGCGCGCTTCGGGATGCCAATTCGGGTGGATGTTCTGTTTCACAGCCCCATGATTATAGCAGGGCTGTCAAAGTCTCCCGGCGGACCCCTTTCGGTGCGACTTTTCAAGCAGCCGCGAACGCCGCGCCCAGGAGTTGCGTTCCTCTGATAGCAAGCCAGCGGAGATGACCATGACGATTCGCACCCTCCTCACCGCTCTCAGCCTCTCGCTCGTTGCCGCCGTCGCCTCGGCGGGAGCGATGCGCGACGGCGCCGTGATCAGGAACTCGGGCTCGACCAACACCGCGCCGTACGAGATCAAATTCTGGTCCGACGGCAGCGCGCTACTGCTCGTGCAGGGTCGGCAACCACGCACGTTTCGCGTAGACGCCGATACGACGGCGCGCTTCTTTCGCGACGTCGAGGCCGCGCGCAGCGAGCCCGGAGCGATGCAGCACTGCATGAAGAGCGCATCGTTCGGCACGCGAACGACCGTGGCGTGGCACGACTACACCTCGTTCGACCTGCAGTGTCCCCCGCTCTCGCCGAGCGTCGCGCGACTCGGCACGGATGTCGGTGTCGTGCAGGCGAGCGCCAACTTGGACACGCGCATCCGCCGCATTCCGCTTCCGCGCGACATTCGCATGATTCCGACCGCGACTCCAGAAGTGCAGCCGACGTGAAATATCCGAGCCTCGCCCTTGCGGCGGTCGCGCTCCTCGCAGTAGCGCCCACCCCGCCGCCCCCGCCTCCGACTTTGACCCCGCCGACGCCGGCCGCGAGCATCGCGCCCGCCGATGCGTCCGCCACCCCGAGCGCCGCGGCGTCGCCCTCTGCTTCGCCGAGCCCGAACGCGCTCGACAGTCTCTTCGGCCCCGGAACCGGTCCGAATCAAAAAACGCCGCCCAAGGGCGTACCGAAGCCGCCGCAAGACGCGCGGGTCGGTCTCTCGGGCGTGTGGGAGATTCAGATCCAGCGCGGCGGCGTGAACGTGGATTACGAGCACTTCGCGCTCAAGCAGACCGGCACGACGCTCTCGGGCACCTACCTGACGCAGGATAAGAAAAAGTATCCCGTCGCCGGCGCCGTGGACGGTACGAACGTTCGCCTGATCGTCTCGCTGCCCGACGGCTCGACGATGCTCTTCGAAGGACGTGCCGACGGCACGACCGACATGATCGGCATGCTGACCGACTCAAAGGAGCGCGTGCCCTTCACCGCGGCCTACCGGCCGAAAGAGAAGTGGTTCGACAACATCAACCCGGGCACGGGCCTGGGCGGCGGCCTCGGCAGCGGCGGCGGCTACCCGCCGCGCTAAACCGAGCGGCGCGCATTCGACGCACCGACCACTGCAATGCAAAAGGGGCCTCGCCGAAGCGAGGCCCCTTTGCTCTTGGTGCCTGCGCGATTACGGAACTTTGGTTCCGGTAACCGCCTGCACGAGGTGTCCGGTGAACGGAGCACCGAGGCCCGTCACCTGATCGTAGCCGGGGCCCGACTCGTAGCCCGAGGGCGTCGTCGTCGGTTGCGGCGCGTTGCCCGACGGAACCGCTTGGTTTCCGCCGTAGATCACGTCCGCGAAGACGTGGGCGTAGTCGAGCTGCGGCGTGAAGCCGGTCGGCGTGTAGGTGCCCTTCGCGTACGTCGAGGTGGCGTAGATCGCGTAGAACAGCGGCGCCGGGTTGCCGAGGCGATACGGATAGGCTCCCGTTCCCTTGGCGCAGGAGGCGTTCGCCTTACAAGCCTGCAGAACGATCGCCCACTGGGCCGCGGCTTCAGGCGCCGCGGCGCTCGTGCCGCCCGATGCGTAGGGTGCGCCGCCGTAGGCGACGTCCTGGAAGATGCTCGGGCCGGTCAGCGGATCGGCATCGAGCGCGATGTCGGGGATTTCGCGCTGCGTCGCACCGAGCGTCTTCTGCTGCCACGTCGGCGCCGAGAAGATCCCGGAGACGCCGCCACCGGAGCCGACGTTGTTACCGAAGGAGCCGTCGCCGCCTTGCGTCGTGTTATCGGCCCATGCGGCGATCGCGCTGATCGGATTGCCGGCTTCGTCGAGCGGAATGTTCACGCCGCCGACCGCAACGACCGACGGATCGGTCGCCGGGTAGCTCGGGCAGGCAACGCCGAGCGGCGCACCCGTGCTCGGATCGAAGCACTCCCAAGCGCCGTCGTCGCCCGAGGAGACGAAGACCGCGATGCCTTCGGCCGCGAGCGAAGCGAACTCGACCGGACCGAGACCCGGTTGGGCCTCCGTCCCGATGTAGCCGCCGCCCTGGTTCTCCGGCAGACCGTAGCTCAGCGAGAGCGTGTCGGCCTTGTCGTCGGCGATCGCCTGCTGGATCTCGTCGTCGGCCAGGTAGAGGCCCTCGGCCTGCACCGGCGTCTCACCCGCGGCGCATGCGCCGTTGGTGGGAATGTCGTAGCCGTTCGGACCGAAGCAGTACTCGACCGGGTTGTACGCCAGGTAGAAGAGCGTCGTCGCTCCCGGCGCGAGCGAGGTGGTGGACTCGGTGTCGAGCTGCGCTTCGCCGTCCTCCGGGTTGCACGCCTGATAGTCGGGCGTCGCGGTGCCGTTCGGATTCGGCGAGCAGTTCGGCGCGGTCACCGGCGGCGGCGCTGCGAGCCCCGTCGGATTGTAGTCGGCCGCGCCGGTACCGGTCTGGCCGTTGGCCGCGGTGGCGGGCTGCGGCGAAGCCGCAACCTGCACGATGGATCCGACGGACGCATTCCAATACTGGTGCAGGGCCGCGACGTCGTCGTCGCCGCCGTTCGCATTGAGGATCGGACCCGTGCCGATGATGCCGACGTTGATGCCCGCGCCGTTGAATCCGGCGCGCGCGGCGCTCGCGAAGTCGAAGCCCGTCTGCAACTGCTGCGGCGCGTAGCCGAAGAACGACGCGTTATTGTTCTTGATGAAGTACGAACGCGCGGGCGTCGCCGACATCATGCCGACGGCCGCGACGATCGGCACCGTGCTCGGGAAGTGCGGCGTACCGTTCGGTGCGACGATCTCCTTGCCGCGATAGCGATAGCGTCCGAACGTCGTGCCGAACGCACGCGTGAACTGATCGAGCGTTCCCGTAACCGAGAGCGCCTCGCGTTGCGGCCACGCACCGACGTGCAGGCCGTAGCTCGCGAAGTACTTGGCGGCCGCGGTGTAGTCGTTCTGCGACGCGCCGAACATGTCGCCGATCTCGAGCGGCGTCAGCCAATGACGATAGTTCGGCGACGACGGATCGCTCGCGCTCTGTGCGTACTGCACGAGACCGCGCGCGTCGCGCATGCGCACGTACACCGCGAGGGAGAGGCCGCCGCCGTTCGCCGGCCCGAGGTACGGGAGCTGCGCGACGATGTCTTGGCCCCACGCGAAGCCCGACGGTGAGAGAGGATTGCTCGGCGTAATCGGAAGCACGCCGGCGGATCCCGCCGGACCGTGCGAACCGCCACCGCCGCCGCACGCGCTCACGAGCAGGGCGCCCGCCAGGAGCGCGCCGGCCACGCGAATCGAGAACCGCATTAGTGAAGACCTCCGTGGATGAGCGCGTTGATGGGCGTCGTGCGCAGCGTCTTGAGGACCGCGTGCTCGCGGGTGAGACGCATGCGAGCGAATTGCGAGAGCTGATGCGACTGCAACGCCGCGATGGTGGGCGCCATGGATTCGCCGGTGACCGTTGCGTTCGCACGCTTCGCCGCGAAGGCGGAAGCGGTGGCGGAGGCACCGCCCTGGAGGGCCAGGGTTTCGTCAGTCGTCACGACCTGGACGCCGAGCGGACCGTAGAGGATGAAGAACGGCTGATTGCCCTGCAGGTCGTAGGCATAGCTCAGCACGTCATGCGTCACCATGCAGACCGGAATGCCCGATGCAGTGTAGGTGTCGAACGTCGTGGTCTCCACGAAGCCGATCGCCGTGTCGAGCGCCGTCACCGTGCGTTTGACGTCGTTACCGCTGGTAGCCACGCCGTTCGCGCATGCGGTCGGGAAGCTCGTCGCGGCCGAGACCGCGTCGCTCTCCTGATAGAAGCTCGGCGGAGTCGCGTACCACACCGGCTCGCTGAGCATGACCGGCGAAGGACCGCCCGCGTAGAAGTTGATCGCGATGTTGACGTTCGGCGAGGCCGACGGCATCGGCGACGGGGCCGAGAACGTGAGCGACGAGACGTAGCCGCCGTAGAACGGACCCGTGATCGAACCCGAACCGTCGGCACTATCCGTGATGACGACCGGCGCACCGAGCACGCTCTCGGTATCGGTGTAGGTGCCGTCGGCATTGATCGCGCGCGTGCCGGCGTCGCCGGACGCATACGAGTACGCGACGTTCGCCTGCGGCGAGTTCGTCCACGTGTTGCCCGCGCTCTCCGGGTACTGATCGAGCAGCTGCGGCGTCGTGTAGATCGTCGTGAAGGTGGGGTTTTGCGCGGAGCTCGTCTCGAGTTGCTGCTCGGCGTAGAGCAGTGCGTTGAACGAGCCGTTCGCCGACGCATTGCCGACCCACTCGTCGGTCGCATACGTCATCGAGCTCAAGTTCGACGCATCGGTCTCATCGACGTGCGCATCGACCACCGACGGCGGAGCGCTCGTGCCCGGATACGGCGATGCACCCTCGGTCACACTCTCGGTGACGTTGTACGAGAGCGTCGTCGGCGGAGCCGTCGCGGTCGGGCCGGGCATCGGGTAATCGTAGGCGAAGCCGTACGTGTACGCGACCGTCTTCGTGCCGCTGAACGTCGCGGCCGACGGCGGCGGCGTCGCGTTGCTGGACGAGGTCACGAGTGCGAAGGCGTAGGTGTCGCCCGCCTCGAGGGTGAGCGGCGGCGCGAGCGTCTTCGAGGCGAACGTGATCGTCGAACCGCTCGCCACGCCGGGGCCGAGCAGCAAGTTCCAGCCGGTCGCCGGATGCGATTCGTCGAGGTAGATGATGTACGTGCTCGTGGTCGGCACGGTGAGGAACGTGAAGGTGAACGCCGGCGATTGCGTGATCGCGACCGTCTGATTCACTTGCAGCTCGAATGCGGCGAGCACGCTCAAGCTGCCGAGACCGACCGAGGTCGGGACGGCAAGCGCGTGCGCCTGCGGCGCGGGGAGCGACGAGGGCAGCGACTCTTCGAACGTCACCTTCGCCGAGGTCGCGGCGTTCGCCGCGGGAAGCGTCAGCAACGACGACGTGCCGTTGCCGAGCGCGGAAAATTGAACGGGCGTCGAAGCGCTCGACGAGAGCGGCGCAGACGTCGCGAGCGATGTGATGGGAGCCGGCGTGACGCTCGGTACGGAGGACGTCAATCCTCCGCCACCGCACGCCGCGAGCGCGGCAGAGAACACAACCGCTCCCAGAAATGCCAAACGGACCTTCACAGGAACTCCTTGTAATAGCACGATGCGGATGCGTCCTAACCGACGCAACCACGCACGATCTTGTTCAAAAATTGACAACGACGCACCTGCGAAAGATGCGCCGTTGCGTCGTGATGCTTCGGGCCTATCGACTATATGCGAATTGCCACTAGGCCATTTCGGCGAGTCGTCGCTCGACGTATGGCACCAGGCCGCCCGCTTCGATCAGCGCGCGCATGAACGGCGGAAACTCCGCCGCCTTGAAATGCGTACCCTTGGTCAGATTTTTGATGACTCCGGTCGCCGGATCGAGCTCGATTTCATCGCCCGCCTCGATCCCATCCACCGCTTCGGGCGATTCGAAGATCGGCAAGCCGATGTTGAGCGCGTTCCGATAGAAGATGCGCGCGAAGCTCTTGGCGATCACCGCCGCCGTGCCCGACCCCTTGATCGCGATCGGCGCGACCTCGCGGCTCGAACCGCAACCGAAGTTCGTATCGGCGACGATGATGTCGCCCGCCTTCATCTTGGCGGTGTAGTCGGGATCGAGCCCTTCGAGCGCGTGTTTGCCGAGCTCGACCGGATCGATGATGTTGCAGTACTTGCCGGGGATGATGACGTCGGTATCGACGTTTTTGCCGTATTTATGGACGAAACCGCGAAGCGCCGTTTCCATCGTTACACTCCTGCCAATTCGAGAACGCGCGGGTCGGTGATCTTGCCGGTGAGCGCGGATGCCGCGCAGGTCGCCGGCGAGGCGAGATAGACCTCGGCCTTGGGCGAGCCCATGCGTCCGACGTAGTTCCGGTTGGTGGTCGAGATGGCGCGCTCGCCGTCGCCGAGCGTGCCCATGTGCCCGCCGAAACACGCGCCGCAGCCCGGCGTGTTCACGGCGCAGCCCGCGGCGGCGAGCGTCGTGAGGACCCCCTCGCTCGCGGCCTGCATCCAGACTTTCTGCGAGCCGGGATTGACGATCACGCGCACCTTCGGCGAGATGCGCTTGCCTTCGAGAATCTTCGCGACGATGCGCAGATCCTCGATGTAGCCGTTGGTGCACGAGCCGATGAAGACCTGATCCACGTTGACGTCTTCGCGCGTGACCTGCGAGATGGGGTGCACGTTGTCGGGCGTATGCGGACACGCGACCTGCGGTTCGAGCGCGCTCACGTCGATCTTGATGACGCGTTCGTAGCGTGCGTCGGCGTCGGCGCGATCCACGATGAACGGACGATTCGTGCGCTCCTTCACGAATGCGATCGCCTTTTCGTCGGCGTGGAAGATGCCGTTCTTCGCGCCCGCTTCGATCGCCATGTTCGCCATCGTGAAGCGACCTGTGATCGAGAGACGATCCACCGTCGAGCCGTGATATTCGATCGCGCGATACGTCGCGCCGTCGATACCGAGTTCGCCGACCGTGCGCAGCATGAGATCCTTGGCGTACACCATCGGCTGCAGCTCGCCGTCGTACACGATCTTGATCGTGGCGGGCACCTTGAGCCACACCTCGCCGAGCACGAAGGCCGCGGCGATGTCGGTCGAGCCCATGCCGGTCGCGAACGCGCCGAGCGCTCCGTAGGTGCACGTGTGCGAGTCGCCGCCGACGATCAGCTCGCCCGGCGCGACCAGGCCCTCCTCGGGCAGCACGACGTGCTCGATACCACCGCGCCCGACGTCGAAGAAATGCGTGATCTCTTGCTCGGCGGCGAAATCTTTCATGAGCTTCGCGAGTTTCGCGGACTGCGCGTCCTTCGCGGGCACGAAGTGGTCTTCGACGAGCGCGATCTTGTCGCGGTCGAAAACCTTGCTCGCGCCCTTCATGCCGCGCATGACGCCGATGGCGACGGCGGCGGAGAGCTCGTTTGCGAGCACCAGATCGACCTTGGCGTTGATAATTTGGCCGGGTTCGACGCGGTCGAGGCCGGCGTGACGGGCGAGAATCTTCTCGGTAAGTGTCATCCCCATGCCGGAGTGGTTCCGCCCGGGGTTTGGAGAATCCCCGCCCCATGATCCTCACGACACCGCAGGAGCGCAAGGCGCTCTTGGAGCGCAGCACGAGCGTGGCCGTGGTCGGCGCCTCGCCGAAGGAAGATCGTCCGAGTCACGGCGTCTTCGCGTACCTGCGCGCACAGCGCTACGACGCGGTACCGATCAATCCGGCGGTCGCGGAGGTGCTCGGCGTACGCGCCTTCGCATCGCTGCGCGACTATGCCGCGCAACACGGGGCGCCGGATATCGTGGACGTCTTTCGCAAGGCCGAGGACGTGCTGCCGATCGTCGATGAGGCGATCGCCGTCGGCGCGCGTGCGATCTGGTTTCAACTCGGCATCGTGAACGACGAGGCCATCGCCCGCGCCGATGCGGCTGGCCTCGACGTCGTCGTGGATCGCTGCATCGAGATCGAACATCATGCACTCCTATCGTGAGGAGTCCGCGCGCCTCGACGACGCGCTCTTCGCGTTGATCGAGGGCTGGCATCGCGGCGGCCACGACGTCGTCGACGACGAGTTCGACACGCTCGCGTTGCGCGTCTTCGCCTATCAGTTGCGCTACAACGAACCGTACGCACGATACTGCGCGAGCCTCGGCGTCACGCTCGACCGGCCGCCCTCGTCGTGGCACGGCATTCCGCCGCTGCCGAGCGCCGCGTTCAAAGAGGCGACGATCGCGACCTTCGATCCCGCGCGCGCCGAACTCGTCTTCGAGACGAGCGGCACGACGCAGGGCGTCGGCGGAAAGCACTACATGGAGCGCGCCGCCCTCTACGACGCCGCGCTGATCGCCGGATTCGACCGGCTGATGCTCCCCGATCACCAACGCTTACGGTACTTCAACCTCGTTCCCGCTCGTGCCGAGCGCCCGCAATCTTCGCTCGGCTACATGATGGCGCAGGTCAGCGCGGCGCGCGCGAACGGTGCCGGATTCTACCTCCGCGGCGACGCGTTGCTGATGGACCCGTTCCTCGCCGATCTCTCCGTCGCGATCGAACGCCGTACGCCCGTGTGCATCGCCGCCACCGCATTCGCGCTCGTCCACCTGCTCGACGCGATGCGCGAGCGCGACCTCTTCGTCGCGCTGCCGACCGGATCGCGCATCATGGAGACGGGCGGGTTCAAGGGGCGCTCGCGCGTCGTCGAACGCGACCAGCTCTACGACGAACTCTGCGAGTGCTTCGGCATGCCGCGCGACGCGATCGTCGCCGAATACGGCATGACCGAACTCACCTCGCAGTGGTACGATGACGTGCTCGTCGCCAAGCGCCCCGACGACGGCGTGCGCTACAAGGTCGCCCCGCCGTGGTTGCGCGCGCGCGTGGTCGGGCCCGACGGCACCACGCTGCCGGATGGAACGGTCGGCGCAATCGTGCACGTCGATCTCGCAAATCGTTCGTCGTGTCTCGCGATCCAAACCGAAGACCTGGGCGTGCGATTCGAACGCGGCCTCGTGCTGATCGGACGCGAAGCGGGCGCGAGCCTCCGCGGCTGCTCGCTCGACGCCGAGGACCTCGTGCGGCGATGACCGCGCTCGCCGAGGTCCCCGCGCAGCGCATCGTCCGCGCGATCGCCGACGCCGCCGAACGCTTCGCCGATGCGGACTTCCCGCCGCGCGTGCGGCTGCTCGATCGGATCGTGGAGCGCACCGGCTACACGATGCCGGTCGTCGAGTACGCGCTCGACCAGCTCTTCTTCTCCATCACCGCCCCCGCGCTCGAAGGCGCGATCGCGGCCGAACTCGGTTCGCTGCACGCGCTCGACCGTTTCGTGGAACGCACGCCCGATACGCACGCGCGTGCGTTCCCGCTCGGGCGCGTCGCGATCGTTTCGAGCCGCACCACGATCGGCGTCGCCATCGTGCCCGCGATCTTCGCGCTCTGCGCGAAGTGCGACGTGCTCGTAAAGGATCGCGAGGACGGGCTCGTGCGCGCCTTTTTCGCCGCGCTCGCACAAGAACTCGATCCGATGGCGGAGGCCGCACGCGCGCAAGCGTGGCAGGGCGAAAGCGACGAGGTGGACCTGCGCGCGTTCGATGCCGTCGCGGCATTCGGCAGCGACGCGGGCCTCGCACGCATCCGCGAGCGCGTCGCGACGCACGCGCCGTTCATCGCGTTCGGATCGAAGGCGAGCGTTGGGTACATCGGGCGCGACGCGCTCGACGACGCGACGCAAGCGCGCATCCTGGCGGGCGACGCCGCGCGCGATCTCGTGCTCTACGAAAGCGAAGGCTGCCTCTCGCTACACGCCCTCTTCGTCGAGCGCGGCGGCGCGGTGGCGCCCGCGCAGTTCGCGGAGTACTTTGCCGCCGCGGTCGAGTCCGCCGCGGTCGAGTTTCCACCGGGCGAGCGAGACGCGCGCGCGAACGCGCGCATCGCGAGCGCGCGAAATCTCGCCGCGTTTCGCGCCGCGGGCGGCAACGGCAGCGTCTTTTCGGACGAGCGCGCCTCGTTTCTCGCCGTGCTCGACCCGCCCGCGAGCGAGCCGCCCGCGTTTCTGCCGCGCGCGCTCGCCATTCGCACGGTGGACGGGCCCAGCGAGGCGGCCGAGTATCTGGAGCGCCACGCGATCCCGGTCGAGGCGATGGCGATAGCCGGAGCGCGCGAGGAGATCGTGAATATGGCGTGTGCCATGGGAGCACATCGCATCACCGCCTTCGGACGATTGCAGCGGCCGCCGCTTGCGAACACGCACGGCGGACGTCCGCGCATCGCCGAATTCGTTCGCTGGGTCTCGCGCGACCGATGAACGACGACCTCGAGCTCATCCAAGGCGCCGTGCCGGGCCGGCACACGGGCGAGCTCACCCCGGTGCTGCGCACCTACGAATCGCGTAACGTCACCTACCTCGGCGCGGAGTTTCCGGTCTTTTGGGAATCGGCGAACGGCGCGACGATCACCGACGTCGACGGCAATCGCTATATCGATCTGACCTCGGCCTTCGGCGTGGCGAACGTCGGGCATGCGAACGCGTACGTCGTCGCGGCGGTTCACGATCAGGCGACCCGCCTGATGCACGGGATGGGCGACGTTCATCCGACCGAGGTGCGTACCCGCCTGCTCGAACGGCTGACGCACGTGCTGCCGAAGGGCTTGAGCAAGACCTTTCTCGCGACCGCCGGATCGGAAGCGGTCGAAGCCGCGCTGAAGACCGCGATGCTCGCGACCGGCAAGCACCGCTTCGCGGCGTATCGCGGCGCGTACCACGGCCTCTCGCTCGGCGCGCTCGCGGTCTCGGGCATCGAGAAGTTTCGCGCCCCGTTCGCCCCGCTCGTTCCCGACGTCACCACGCTGCTCGACTACCCGATGAACGGCCGCGACGATACCGCGCATGCCGTCGCGGTGCTGCGCGAAACGCTCGGCGCGCGCGACGACCTCGCGGCGCTGATCGTCGAGCCGATCCAGGGACGCGGCGGCTGCATCGTACCGCCTCCGGGCTATCTGCGCGCGGTACGCGAATTCTGCAGCGAGCGCGGCATCGTGCTGATCTTCGACGAGATCTACACCGGTTTCGGGCGCACCGGCGCCTGGTTCGCCGCCGACCACGAAGCGGTCGTCCCCGACATCATCTGCATCGGGAAAGCGATGGGGTCGGGGTTCCCGATCAGCGCGGCGGTCGCGCGCCCCGAGATCATGGATGCGTGGCCGCTCTCCGCGGGCGAGGCGCTGCACACCTCGACCTATCTCGGCAATCCGATGGGCTGCGCCGCCGCGCTTGCAACGATTCACGAACTCGAGCGCAACGCGCTCCCCGAACGCGCGCGCACCCTCGGCGTCTCGCTCGGCGAGCGTCTCGCGGGCCTGCGCCGCCTCGACGGCGTTACCGACGTGCGCGGCCGCGGCTTCATGTGGGGCGTCGCGGTGCGCGACGCGGCGTTCGCCGATCGCATCGTCAAGCACGCGCTCGCGCTCGGCCTGATGGTGCTGCAGGCGGGTCCGGCGGGCGACGTCATCTCCATCACGCCGCCGCTCGTGATCGGCGACCAGCAGCTCGCGCGCGCGATCGCCCTGCTGGAAGAGGCTATCGCGACCGCCGCAGCCTAACCCTCGCGAGGAACGTATGAAACACTATCGCATCGGAATCAGCGGCGCCGGATTCGGCGTCAACGCCCATCTCCCGGCGCTCCTCGCACACCCACGCTTCGAGGTCGTCGCAATCGCCTCGCCGTCGCGCGCGGCGACGATCGCCAAGGAGCGCGGCATCCCGCATGCGTTCGCGTCGGCGCGCGAGATGATCGCCGGCTGCGAGCTCGACGGCGTCGTCGTCGCCTCGCCGCCCTTCGCGCATCGCGACGACGTCCTCGCCGCGCTCGACGCGCGCAAGCACGTGCTCTGCGAAAAGCCCTTCGGGCTCAACGTCGAGGAGGCCGAGGAATTGCTCGGCGCCTCGCGCGATGCGGGAACCGCCTGCGGGGTGGCGCACGAATTTCGCTTCGTTCCGCAACGCGCCGCGATTCGCGAACTCGTCGCGAACGGCCATCTCGCACCGCTGCGTCAACTCGAAATCACGCAGCTCGGCACGTGGCTGCGGGCGCAGAGCGAGCGCCCGCGGGGTTGGTGGTTCGAGCGCGAACGCGGCGGCGGCATCGCGGGCGCCTTGATGTCGCATATCGTCGATAGCGCCAACTGGACGCTCGGGCGCTCGCCCAAGCGCGTGCAGGGCTTCATGCGCACGGCGGTGCCGCAACGCCGCGACGCGCAGGGCGCCTTCGCGAGCGGCGTGGACGACGGCTGTTTCGCGCTTCTCGATTACGGTGACGGCCTCGTCGCGCGCTTGAGCGTCGATGCCACCGCAGCCGTCGAGTCGTTTACGATCGCCGTGCACGCGGAGAACCGCACCGCGGTCGCGAGCGGACGCACGATCGCGGAGATGACGCTCTTCTCCGTGGACGACGAGGAGACGAACGAACTGCAGTGCGCGCCCTCGCCGTACGCCAAGTTTGCGAGCATCAACGGCAACGTACCGTTGCTGATGGAGCTCTACGACGAGTGGATCGCGCAGATCGAGACCGGCACGAGCGCGCTCCCCACGTTCGAGGAGGCGCTCGAAACCCAGCGCGTGCTCGCCGCCCTCGGCTACACTACGGCAACGTAGGATCGCCGAGCGCGGTCGCGACCGCGCGATAGACGTTGAGTCGTCCGCAGCCCTGATGCGGATCGCCGATGTCGTCGGCGGTCGAGCAGAGCAGCGTCCGCATCGCGTTCGGCGAGCCGTAGGGGCCCGCGACGCCGCTCACCGAGAGCACGAGCGCCGCGGCACCGGCTACGTGCGGCGTCGCCATCGACGTGCCCGCGATCAGCGTGCGGCAGTTGTTGCTCTCGCCGAAGGCATCGGCACCGCAGAAGCCCGCGAAGTTCGCATCGAACGGTGTCGAGGTCCAGATGTTCTCGATCCAATGCAGGTCGTCGATATCCGAGGAGCCGCTGGGATCACCGCCCGGAGCGACGATTCCCCACGACGCGGCGTTGCGCGGCGCGTTGGTGGACCCGTACTGGCTATAGCTCGCGACGTACTCGCGGTTCGCGCCGCTGTAGCCCGACCCGTTCGCCGTGCCGTCGTTATACGCGCTCGCACCGACCGCGATCACGCCGGGATCGCAGCCGGGAGCGTCCACACCGCTGCCGCCCGCATTGCCGGCGGCGGCGACGACGATCACGTTGTGCGCGACGGCGTTCGCGATCGCGTTGCCTTCGATCGGATCGGGATCGGCGCCGTTGACGCACGGACCGCCGCCTAGGCTCAAGCTGATCACGTTCGCGCCGTTCTGCACCGCGTCGTCGATCGCCGAGGCCAGATCGACGTCGGCCGTGCCGCACTGCGGATCGGTGGTGTTCTCGTTCGTGCAGTTATCGTCGGGCGTCGGGAAGACGCGGTAGATCATCAACGAAACGTTGCCAGCCGCACCCGCGAATCCGAAGCCGTTGTTGACCGATGCTCCCGCGATCCCCGTCACGTCGGTCCCGTGCCCCATCGGGTCGGTCGCGAACCCGCTCGTGCTCTGTACGCCGCTCGGCGAGGTGATGAAGCAGCGCGTGAGCACGACGCTCCCGCCCGAAAGATCCGGATGCCTGACGTCCGCTCCGGTATCGATGACCGCGAGCTTGACCGTGCGCGAACCGAGCGCGCTCGGATTAGTTCGCAGACTCCCGTTATTCGGCTGCGAGTATGCGAACGCGTCGCCGAGTTGCGTCACGTGCATGTCCCATTGTCCGGGCAGCGCGTTGGTCTCGTAGAGCGGGGGCGCACTTCCGCTCTCGCCGCGAAAGTACGGATCGTTCGTCAGGTACGGTCCGCTCACGGCGAGCGCGCGCAATCGCTGCGACGGCGTGACCGCAAGCACGCCCGGCAGCGCGCGCAGTTGCGCGGCGACCACGTCGGCGCGCGCGGGCTCGACCGAGACGACGCGCGCCGCACGGCCGATCGAGCCGAAGCGCAAGCCGCTCACCGCCCGCGCCCCAAGCGCGCTCGCGCGTGCGTCGAGCACGCTCGGATCGGGCATGCGCGCGGTATCGTACGAAACCACGAGCAATCCCGGCGTCGTCATCGCGCCCCCGCTCGCGCGCGGTACGGAGCGCCGCGTCATGGTCGCGGCGCTTCGCGCGACCGAAAAGGATGTCGTGGAGGTGGGACAGGTGAAGGCGAGCGGATTGGTCCCCGGCCCGAGCGTCGGCGCGGGCGTCGGGAAGATGACGATGCCCCCGCCGCCCGAACCCCCGCCGCCGCATGCCGCAAGCGCGAGCGCGGCGGCAATACCCGCGGCGACGCCGCGTAACGATTTCTGCATAGTGACGAACCCCATGGAACGATACGTACCCGAAGAAACGCATCGCTTACCTGAAAGGTTCGTTGGAATTCCTAGGAGCGGTCGAGGACTCTCCACAGCAGCCCGAGCGCCATCGTCGTCGCCCGCCGCTGAATCGCATCGCGATCCCCTCGGAACGTGAACGACCAGCTCTGCGGCTGCTTGCCGTCGTCGATCGCAAACCACACCAATCCGACGGGCTTCTCGGGGGTGCCGCCGCTCGGTCCCGCGATGCCGGTCGTCGCGATGCCGATCGCGGTGCGCAGGCGCTCGCGCGCACCCCGCGCCATCTCGAGCGCCGTGCGTTCGCTCACCGCGCCGACCTCCTCAAGCGTTTGTTCGGCGACGCCCAATTCGCCGATCTTGACCGCGTTGTCGTACGCCACGACTCCGCCGAGATACACGGCCGACGCGCCGGGTACGGCGGTGATCGCCGAAGCGAGGCGCCCGCCGGTGCACGACTCCGCCGTCGCGAGCGTGCGACCGCGCTCCGCGAGCAGACGCACGATCGCAGCGCCGATCGATTCGTTGTCGCGCGCGTAGACGAAGCCTTCGAGACGCGCGAGGATCTCGCGTTCAAGCGGTGCGATCATCTCCTCCGCGGCCGCGCGCGAGGAGGCTTTCGCCATGATCTTGACGTCGCATTGCCCTTCGTGCGCGAGCACCGCGATCTTGGGATTCTCGCTCGCGCGGAAGAGATCGTCGATGCGATGGTCGATCTCCGACTCGCCGAGATTGATCGTATGCAGGTAGCGCGTGGTAATCGCCTCGGCGATTCCGTACCGTTCGCGCAGCAGCGGGATGAGGTACTCGGCGAGCATCGGCTTCATCTCCCGCGGCACGCCGGGCATCGACGCGACGAACTTGCCGCGCTCGTCGAAGGCGATGAAGCCCGGGGCGGTACCGCGCGGATTCTCGAGCACGTGCGCGCCGCGCGGAATCTCCGCCTGCTTGCGGTTGTTCTCGCGCATCTCGCGCCCCATCGACGCAAAGAATTCCTGCATCTGCCGCAGCGACGGCTCGTGCAGTTCGGTCTCGAGGCCGAGCGCGTCACAGACCGCCTCTTTCGTGAGGTCGTCGACCGTCGGGCCGAGGCCTCCGGTCGTGATTACGCCGTCGACGCGCTCGAGCGCCGCGCGCAGCGTCGCCGCGATGCGCGCGCGATTGTCTCCGACCGCGTGCGTTCCGAGAACGTCGATACCGTTGCCCGCGAGTTGCTGCGCGACGTGCACGGTGTTGGTGTCGGTCAACTGCCCGAGCAAGAGTTCGGTTCCGACCGCGACGAGTTCGACGCGTAACGACACGCGCTACTCCTCCATGACTCGCGGACCGAGCCCACGCAGTTCCTCTTCGAACCAGCGCGGATAGACGAACTCGACGCGAACGTCGAACTCGTCGGCGGCCTCGATCATCGCACGGCGGCGCATCGCGCCGTGCTCGGCGCCGGCGTAGCGACGCTTGATGCGCGTCTTCTGCGTCGCCAGACACTGCACGAAGCGCGCGAAGGTTTCGTCCATCGCGGCCTGCAGACGCTCCTTGAGGCGCTTGCCGACGCGCGGCGCGAGTCCCGTCGTGGAGATGGCGATGCTCACCGGGCCCGACTTCGCGATCGCCGTCATCGCCACGAAGCCGTACGCGGGCTGATCGATGCAGCAGAGCAGAAAGCGATGCCGATCCGCGAGCGCGCGCAGCCGCGCGGAGAGCGCCTCGTCCTGCGGCGTCGAGATGACGAAGAATGCCTCGGCAACGTCCTCGTCGCGCAACGCGGCCGGATCGTCGATCCAGAGCAGGTCGGCACCGGACTCGCGCAGCGCGGCGGCCTTTTCGACGGCCTCGCGATCATCGCGTTCGCCGATGACGACGCAGCGGCGACCCATCAGATTGAGGCTCACCGGATAGAACGGCTTTTGATCGAGCGTCGGCATCAGAAGTCCACCGGACGCAGGTAGAATTCGTTGATCGCGGTGTTGGTGAGCATCGCCGTCGTTGGGAGATGGCGCTTCCAATGCGTCGAATCCACGCGACGACGCACGAGCGCGACGTCGCTCGAGTCGAATCCGCGCTCGATCAACTGCGCGTCGGCGTAGCCGAGCAGCAATTGATCGAGGATCGCGTCGGCCCGCGCGTAGGTGATGCCGAGATCGCCCTCGTCGGTCTGGTTCGCTTCGAGATCGGCGCTCGGCGCCTTGTCGATCAGCGGCGTCGGTACGCCGAGGAAGCGCGCGAGTTCCCACACCTGCGTTTTGAAGAGATCGCCGAGCGGATTGAGCGGCGGAGTATCGTCGGCGTGCCACGTGAAGTAGCCGAGAAGACGCTCCGTCTTGTTGCCCGTGCCGATCGGCAGCGCATCGAGTTTCGCCGACTGATCGAAGAGCACGAGCATGCGGGTGCGGGCCATCACGTTGCCGCGCCGCCGCGCGTCGGCGTCGGGTTCGAATTGCAGATAGCCGTCGACCGCTGCCGTGATCTCGATGGTTCGGCAATTGATCCCGAGGGCATCGACCACGAGTTGCGCGTCGGCGAGGCTCGCGGGGCTCGAGGTCGCGTAGGGGAGGCGGAATGCGTACACATTCTCCGCTCCGAGCGCGCGCGCGCAGAGCGACGCGGTCACGGCCGAATCGACGCCGCCCGAGAGTCCCACGACCGCGCGCCGAATGCCGCGGCGCTCGATCAATTCGTCGCGCAGAAAGGCGACGAGCCAGCGGGTCGCGATTTCGGGATTGATCCGCGGGCCGCGCAGCGCCGCCTCATACGACGGGCGAATTTCGAGCAGGTTCACTGCGCGCGCCCCGTCGGCAGCGGAAGCTCGTCGTCGAGCAAGAGATCGGGCAGCACGGCATTGAGATCGCCGAGCAACGGCAGCGACGCGCGGGCGAGATCGGCTTCGCGAAGATCGATGCGTCCGCGTACGACGCACGCGCCGATCTCCGGGGCTTGGACCTGCACGTTGCCGCGCGGGTCGATCACGCATGAGGATCCCGTCATACCCTTACCACCCTCGAAGCCGGTGAGCCCGGCGTAGAGCACGTAGAGGCCGTGTTCGCAAGCGGTGGCGCGCAGGATCTCGCGCCAATGCGCGACCGATCCAAGCTCCGCTTCACCGTCGATGCCGCGCCCCGGAGCGGCCGACGGCACGATGAGAAAGCGCGCGCCCTTGATGGCGGCGATCGTCGGCATGATCGCGTGCCACACGTCCTCGCAGATCAGGATCGCGGCGCGCCCGAGCATCGTGTCGAACGTCTGCAGGCGACGACCTCGCGAGAGAAAGCGTTCCTCGTCGAAGACGCCGTACGTCGGCAGAAACATCTTGCGGTGCACGTGTACGATCTCGTGCGCGCCGCCTCCGACGCGCAGATAGAGCGCACTATTGTAATACGTTCCACCGTCGTTTTCGTAGAAACCACAGCACAGCTCGACCGTACGATCCCCGCATGCGGCCCGCCACGTGCGCGCGAGATCGTCGGCGAACGCTCGCGCCGAGCGCGCGAGTTCGTACACCGCGCCTTCCAGAAAGTATCCCGTCGTCGCGGCCTCGGGCAGGACGACGAGCGCCGGCGCGGGCCCGTCGCCGACGACCTGCGCGAAGGCTTCGCCAATACGCGCGAGGTTCTCGGCGTAGCGTCCCTTCGACGGCTTGACCTGAACGATCGCGACGTCGAACGCGTCGCGCGCGTTAATGGTGGGCTCCACTCGTCGCGACCTCGACCATCTGATCCTCGGCGCCCCGCATGCCGCACGCCGCCGCGCACGCTTCGGCCGGATAGGTCCAAATCTCGGCGAGCGTCGGATGGAGGTGCGGAATGCGCATGAACGCGTCGGCGGTCGCGCGGAAGTGCATCGCGACGATGATCTCGTGGATCAGTTCCGAGGCTTGCGGCCCGATGATCGCCGCCCCGAGGATCTCACCCGTCGCGCGATCGGCGAGCATCTTCACGAAGCCGTGCGTCTTGTTCAGGCACATCGCCTTGCCGTGCTCGGCAAAGTCGTACCGTCCGCTGCAGTAGGCGACGCCGTCGCGCTGCAGTTGCTTCTCGCTCCGTCCGACGACCGCGATCTGCGGATCGGAGAAGATCGTGTGGGCGGGATAGATGCGATAGTCCGCCTCTTCATTCGCATCGCCGATCGCGTTGCGAGCGGCGATCTCGCCCTGGTAGATCGCGACGTGCACGAGCGGATACTCGCCGGTGACGTCGCCGACCGCGAAGATGTCGGGGTTGCTCGTCCGCATCGTGCGATCGACGTCGATGCCTTTGACCGCATGATAGTTGACGTCGGCGCGCTCGAGCGCGAGGCCCTCGACGTTCGGCACGCGGCCGAGCGCATTGAAGATCTCGTCCGCGATCAGCTCGCGCGGTTCGCCGTCCACGGTCACGTGCACGACCTTCTTGCCGTCGCGCACCTCGACGCGCTGGAGCGTCGCGTGCGCGACCACCTCGATGCCGTCCTCGCGGTAGTACTGCGTGAGCGCGTCGCCGATGTCGTCGTCTTGCTCGGTCAGGAGGTGGCCGCTGCGAATGACCATCGTCGTCTTCGCGCCCATGCGCGAGAGAAATTGGCCGAGTTCGACCGCGGTGTACCCGCCGCCGAGAACGATGAGCGATTCGGGCACCGATTCGAGTTCCAGAACCGCATCCGTATCGAGGTAGCCGGCATCGGCGAGCCCGGGAAGCGCGGGCTTCGCGGAGACGCTCCCCGTCGCCACGATAAACTTCTTGGCGCGCAGCAGCTCCCCGTCGCCGACGAGCAGTTCGCGCGGCGATTGGAAGCGTGCGTGCCCCACGTGCAATGGAAACGTGCCGATGCCCTCGACGCGGTAGTCGGCGAACTCCTTGATGAGCGCGCGCTTGCGCGCCGCGACGAAGGGCATATCCGCGACGATCTCGCCGCCGATGCGGATGCCGAGCGCGCCCGCCGCGCGGGCGTCGGCAATCGCGTCGCTCGAAGCGATAAAGGCCTTGCTCGGCATGCAACCGCGCAGAATGCAGAGCCCGCCGAGCGGCCCGTGATCCACGAGGGCGACCGAGGCGCCGAGCTCGCGCGCCGTGCGCGCCGCGGCGTAGCCGCCGGAGCCGGCTCCGACGATGACGAGATCGTAGTCGAACGTCTTCATGTCAGTTCCTAGAACGCCCGACGGGCGAGAAAGGTTTAGCGGCTCGGACGCGCGCCCAAGCGATGCACCGACTCGATGAAGCGCACCGTGCCCGACGCATGGACGAGGATCGAGTGCGTGCGCGCGTGATTGCCGAAAAAGCGCACGCCGTGCATGAGGTCGCCGTCGGTGATGCCGGTCGCACAGAACATGACGTTCTCGCTCTTGACCAGGTCGTCGATCGACAGCACGCGATCGAGGTTGCCGAAGCCCATCGCGATCGCGCGCTGCGCCTCTTCGTCGTTGCGCGGCTCGAGGCGGCCCATGAAGTTGCCGCCGAGACATTTGATCGCCGCCGCCGCGAGCACGCCCTCGGGCGCGCCGCCGGTACCCATCGCGATGTGAATGCCGGTAGATTCGATCGCCGTCGCGATGCAGGCGTCCACGTCGCCGTCCGAGATCAGCTTGATGCGGGCGCCGGCCTCGCGCACTTGCCGGATCAGGTCGGCGTGGCGCGGGCGATCGAGGATCACGGCGCAGATGTCGTTGATCGGCTTCTCGAGCGCATTGGCGACCGCTTCGAGATTCTCGCGAACCGGCGCGTCGATGTGGACGTAGGGCGCGGCCTTCGAGCCGACCGCCAGCTTCTTCATATACGAGTCCGGCGCGTGCAGCAGGCCGCCGCGCTCGGCGATCGCCATCACGGCGATCGAGTTGGGGAGACCGTTGGCGACGAGATTCGTCCCCTCGACCGGGTCCACAGCGATGTCCACCGCGACGCCGCCACGGCCGAGCTCCTCGCCGATGTAGAGCATCGGCGCCTCGTCTCGCTCGCCTTCGCCGATCACGATGCGACCGGAGATCGCCATGTTGCCGAGCGCTTCACGCATCCGCTCGACGGCGGCCCCGTCGGCGGCGTCGCGCTCGCCGCGCCCCATCCAGCGCGATGCGGCAAGGGCCGCGCTCTCGGTGACTTTGACGAAATCGAGGGAAAGATCGAGGGTGTTGGCCATGGAGCGGCCTCTACAAGGGAAGCTTCATGATTCCTTTAAGAAGTTGCGCCGTGTCAGCCCACGTTCACGCTCGCTCGTCGCACGCACGCACTGCGCTCCTCGCCGATCTGCTCGCCGCGGGCCCGCTGCCCTTCGCGCTCGTCGCGCTCGCGGGTTTCACCCTCGGCTTCTTCGCGTGGCTCTCGCTCGTGGTACCCCGGCATGACGCGCTGCTCTCGGAGCTCGGGCTCGTCGTCGGGACGCTCGGCGGCGGGGCCGCCGCGCTCGCGGCCTGGCTCACGTACGCGCGCTACTTCTCGCGGCGTGCCGGTGCGACGTTTGCCCGTTCGCTGCGCTACGACGCCGCGACGTGGGCGCCGTTCGTCATCCTCTGGCTCGCCTTCGTGCTGCCGCTCGCGACCACGCACGGCGGCGCGCGCCTCTTCGTGATCGCCGGGACGCTCTTCTGCATCGGTAAGGTGCTGATCGCCGCGCGCTTCAATCAAACGGTGCGCGAGGTACTGCTCGACTTCGTCGCCACGCGCGCCGCGATCATCGTGATCGCCGAGCTCGCCGCGGTCATCATCGGGCAACGCGCCGGAACCCACGTGCAAGAGTCGTCGCACCTGCTGCTCAACGTGTGGGGCCGCTGGGATGCCGTGCACTATCTCGACATCGCGACGCAGGGCTACCAAGGCACCGATATGGCCTTCTTCCCGCTCTTTCCGGTGCTGATCCGCATTCTCGGCCGCCTCGTCGGCAACCACCTCGTCGCGGGCCTGCTGATCTCGAATGCCTCGTTCTTCTTCGGCTTGCTCTTTCTCTACAAGCTCATCGAGCACGAGTACGACCGCTCCGTCGCGCGCCGCGCGATCTTCTACGTCTCGATCTTCCCGTCGGCCGTCTTCTTCTCGGCGGTCTATACCGAGTCGCTCTTCTTCATGCTCACGGTCGCGTCGTTCTACTACATGCGCGCGCATCGCTGGTGGCTCGCGGGTGCGATCGGCCTCTTCGCCGCGATGACGCGCGTCGAGGGCGTGCTGCTCGCGGTACCGTTCCTCATCGAATGGCTCGCCCAACGCGACGCGCTGAAGTCGGCGACGCGCACGCTGCTGTGGGGCGGCCTCATTCCGGCCGGGCTCGCGCTCTACATGGCCTATCTCTGGGTGCTGCGCCAGGATCCACTCTACTTCTCGCACGTCCAGAGCCATTGGAACCGCCACCTCGCGCCGCCCTGGGTTAGCGTCATCAATGCCTTCTCCAAAATCGCGCACGCGACGCAAGGCCTGACGGTGGCGAATCAATCGCTCGAGATCGCCTTCACCGCGCTGATGGTCGGCGTGCTGATCGGCGGCTGGAAACTGTTGCGTCCATCGTACATCGCGTACATGGCGCTCTCGATCCTCATTCCGATGTCCACGTCGAGCCTGATGAG
>JAGWSR010000054.1 GCA_028869385.1 bacterium | reverse complement strand
GGGATCGCCGGAACGACCGGCGCGCTACGCTGTAAGCCGAGGAGTTCACCGAGCGAGGCCGGCCGATGCGCCTCGCCCTCAACTCGCCGTAACACCAAAAGCCCTCCGCAGGCGCGCCATCGCGGCGATATGCAACTGTGACGCACGCTGCGGCGAGATACGCATGCGCGAGCCGACCTCGCGCAACGAGTGCTGGGCGAAATAATGCTCGCGGATGAGGTCACGCTCGCGGGGCGGCAACGTAGCGACCACCGCGCGCACGGCATCGCGCTCGGTGCGCGCTACGGCGATGACGGCCGGATCCTCGTGCCATGCGGGCACAAGCGTTTCGCCGTCGGGGAGCGCGGCATCGAGCGAGAGCGGGGTGCGCTGCTTCGCCGCAAGACTTGCGCGCCCGAATCCCGGACGCACGTGCTCCATCTCGGCGAATGTCGGCACCACGCCTCGCTCGACGGCGAGACGGTAGCGCTCGTTCTCGCCGTCGCGCACCGCCCGACGCGCGCGCTCGGAGACGTGATCCATGCGCCGAATCCCGTTGAGCATCGCTCCGGCGATCAGTCGGCTCGCGTAGTGCTCGAGCGACGGGCCGCGCTCAGGGTCGAAGTAATCGACCGCGCGAATCAACCCCACGAACCCGTCACCGATGAGATCGTCGAGTTCCACCCCGGCGACGAGGCGCCGCACGCGCCGCGCGATCTGTCGCACGAGCGGCAAGAGTGCACGCACGCGTGCTTCCCGTTCATCGCAGTCACGGCTCGGCATCGCGAACCTCACCGGCGAGCACCGCCGCGAATCCCCGTGCATCGTGCTCGGCCACGCTGCGCGCGATCGCGCCGACGCCGTACTCCCCGAGCGCCCCGCACGCGCCCGCGAGCGGCCGCAGCGCCGACGCAAGCAGCAAGGCTTCGAACGTGACTCCAACCTGTCGCGCCGACGCGCTATCCACGCGCGTGCCCCTCGACTTTATCTACGCTTCGCCGTTCCATGCCACGACGCTACCAACCGCAGATTGCCGAGTCGTGACCGTGCTGCTACATTCGCGTGATGGTGATCCGCGGGCCGAATCCGATTCAGCAGGAGTACCCGCGTTCCATCATCAGCATCGAGCGCAGGCGATTTTGTCGATCAAACGTGAGGCGATATTCGGTACCGCTTGCGATGCAAATCGTAACGGCGTGAGCGAAGAACACGTCGATCTCGCGTCCCTTCGGACTCTCCTGTACGATTCGCTTCTCAGCAACGCGTGCAAGAACCGCACTTCGCGTCATACCAACTCGGACGTGCGTGCGAAATCATATTTCGGCGAAGCGATCGTCGAGCGCGAAGAGCCATGGGTGAATACACAGGAGGACGACCACGCAGGCAAGAGCAGTTATCGCGACTTTTGTCACTATTCGCGACCTTCGATTAGGGCGTAAATCCGCACGGGCCCGAGCCCGAATAAGGGGTGAGCGTATAGATTGCGGCACACAGCAGCGCCGCGATCGTCACCCCGAGAATGGCGCTTGCCCCGAGGGTCAGCCGTCTCACAACGATTACTGTGGCGGCACAGAGTGCGATTCCGCCAACAATGGGTGCCGCGATCCAGCTTTTACTTACCGGATTCGTTTCAAGCGATGCGAGGAGGAGACTCATCAACGCTGCAGCCGCGAGCACGCCTAACGTTCCGCGGCGCCAGCTCACGGATGGCAGTGCCGAGAGAAGACCCGCGGTACAAGATAGAACGACCACGCAGAGTCCGATGCTTATGACGAGTATCTGCAATACGATGCTCGCCACGGCGGCACTCAGTACGTCGTTGCACGTGCTGTGCTTTGCGCCGATAAGATATGCTTCAACCCATGAGAAGCATATCGCGGTGGCGAGCAAACCACGGCGCAGGTCAATGCTCATAAGAGCATTGTCGTCCGGGCACACGAGGACCCTTAACACGCTAGGCACCATACTGTGTCGATGCCGCCCTTCGACAAGCTCAGGGTGACACCGGCGGCTCAACCCCGTTGCAGATTATTTGCGATTCGGAGCAT
>JAGWSR010000053.1 GCA_028869385.1 bacterium | reverse complement strand
TGGAGCCGACGGCCGGACTCGAACCGGCGACCTGCTGATTACGAATCAGCTGCTCTACCAACTGAGCTACGTCGGCATTTGGGGCGACGAGCGTGGTTCGCCGGGCCGCTTCCCGGCCCTTCTCGACCATTGTCGGAGCGTCGTCCGGCGGCCGGATGGCTAGCCCGGGGTAAACGAGAACCCGGTGATCACAATCTCTTGACCCTGGCCGTTCGCGGGCGGGCCGCCGGTGAGCCAAAGGTTCATGTGCACCGGCTCCGCCGTTTGCGGAATAAGGTGCAGATAGTCGCTCGGCGCGTACGTCCAGTTCGCGTACATGCCGGTCGTGTCGTTGGTGAGTCCGCTCATCGCCTGAAACGCGACCGCACGACTGCCCCACACGAAACGATGCGTGCTCAGGCCCGTGTTTGGCGACGCGTCGAACGCGTCCGTGCTCTGCGGCGGCCCCGCGATGGCGGGCCACACCGTCCAATTGCCGTGCTGCGGCTGCGTCCCACTCCAGGTGGCGAACTCGATATCGATCTCGTTCGTTCCGTCGGGTCCGATGCTCGGCGTCGTGTAGTTGAAGAGACCGAGCACCACGTGCTCGTCCATCGCCTCGGGATGCCCGAGAATCTGAAATTGGTAGCTGCCGAATCCGAGGCTCTGCTGAAGCACGACCTCTGCCGTGCTCCACACGCCGCTCGCATGCGTGATGGCGAGATGCAAAAAGCCCTGCGCATCGACCCATACGTTCTGGGCGCTGAATTGATTGGGGCCGGGACCGCCATAATCGGATCGCACGCGCCACGAATACCCGGCGAACTGCACCGTCGCAGCGCCCGGCGCCGACGGAACCGAGAGCGCGTTCGGCGTCGGGCTTGCGACCGGCACGGGCGTCGCGCTCGCGGCGACGATGGGCACCGAGGTGCCGCCCGCCGCTCCGCCGCCGCACGCCGTCATCGTCACGAACACCAGCGGCGCCGCGAAGGGCACGCGCATTCGCCTACTCTTCGCCGTCGAAGT
Source organism: bacterium (assembly GCA_028869385.1). GTDB lineage: Bacteria > Vulcanimicrobiota > Vulcanimicrobiia > Vulcanimicrobiales > Vulcanimicrobiaceae > REEB354. The sequence continues at coordinate 28,194 of JAGWSR010000053.1, read as the reverse complement.
AGTCGAGCGGCTCCGAGCGCAGCAGACGCCGCTCCGGAACCTGCACGAGCCACTTGCCGCTATCGGGGTAGTAGCACGCTTCGCCAAACGGATTGTCGGCGATGACGTGCAGCACGAGCGGCTCGCTGCCGTCGTTGCGAAGCTGGTGCGCCTGACCAGGCTCGAAGAGCATCGCGTCGCCCGGACCGAGCGGTGTCTCGCCCTCGGCGTGGCGCATCACGCCGGCGCCCGAGACGACGTAGTAGAGCTCCCACTGCGCGCTGTGCGCGTGATACGGGTAGGCTCGCTTGCCCGGCGGCACGGTGAGGATCTCCAGGTCGAACGGGTGGCGCTTCATCGCGTCGGTCGAGCGCGGGTCGCGCCCGAGGCCGATCGAGACCTGCACGCCGCTGCCCTCGAACGTCCCCTTGGGCGAGGTCCAGGTGTCGACCGGAAGATCGCTGACGTTAATTTTTTTCATGATGTCGATTCGCATGACTCTCGTTCGATGAGCGGGTAGAAACTCCACTCGAACACCAACAAGGAGCAACACATGCGGTTCATGGTCATCGTCAAAGCCACGCCGGAGAGCGAAGCTGGGCAGTTACCCGACGCCGAGATCCTGAGCGAGATGGGCGCCTTCAACGAACAGCTGATCAAGGCGGGCGTGATGCTCGCCGCCGACGGCCTCCATCCGTCGTCCAAAGGCGCACGCATCAAATTCGAGGGCCCGAAGCGCACGGTCACCGACGGTCCCTTCGCCGAAACGAAGGAACTGATCGCGGGCTACTGGCTGATCGAGGTGAAGTCGAAGGAAGAGGCGATCGCGTGGATGTCGCGCGCGCCGTTCGACGGCGGCTTCGAAATCGAACTGCGTCAGGTCTTCGAACTCGAGGATTTCGCGCCCGTGCTCAGCGACGAAGAGATCGCGCACAAGCGGCGCGCGCTTTCGCAACTCGCGTGACGCAGGCCGCGATCGAGGCCGTCTGGCGCATCGAGTCGCCGCGCCTCCTCGCAACGTTGATGCGCGTGGTGCGCGATCTCGAAACCGCCGAGGAACTCGCGCAGGATGCCTTCGTCGCCGCGCTCGCGCAGTGGCCGCACGAAGGCATCCCGCCGAATCCCGACGCGTGGCTCACCGCGGTGGCCAAGCGCCGCGCCGTCGATCGCTTCCGCCGGGCGCGCATGGCCGCCGAAAAGCACGAGCGCTTCGCGCGTGACCTCGCACCGGAGTACGTCGGGGCGCCGGATGTTGCCGCGATCGACGACGAGATCGGCGACGATCTGCTGCGTCTCATCTTCATCGCGTGTCATCCTGTGCTCTCGACCGATGCGCGCGTCGCGCTGACGCTGCGTCTGCTCGGCGGTCTCACGACCGCCGAGATCGCGCGCGCCTTCCTCACGTCCGAAGCGACGCTCGCGCAGCGTATCGTGCGCGCGAAGCGCACGCTCGCCGCCGCGAACGTCCCCTTCGAGGTTCCCGATCGCAGCGAACGCGCTGCGCGGCTCGGATCGGTGCTCGAAGTGCTCTACTTGATTTTCAACGAGGGCTACGCCGCGACCGCGGGCGACGACGTGCTTCGGCCGCAGTTGTGCGCCGACGCGCTGCGGCTCGGCCGCGTACTCGCCGAACTCGTGCCCGACGAAGCCGAGGTACACGGGCTCATCGCGCTCATGGAACTACAGGCATCGCGCATGCGCGCCCGCGTGGACGCGCGTGGCGAGGCGATTCGGCTCGCGGCGCAAGACCGCTCTCGCTGGGACCAGGTGCTGATTCGGCGCGGGCTCGCCGCGCTCGCGCGCGCGCAGCGTCTGGGAGGCACGCTCGGCCCGTACGCGCTGCAGGCCGCGATCGCCGCCGAACACGCGCGCGCGGCGACCGTCGAAGCGACGAATTGGGCGCGCATCGCCGCGCTCTACGACGCGCTCGCGAGCGTCGCGCCCTCGCCCGTCGTGGAACTCAATCGCGCGGTCGCCGTCGGCATGGCCTTCGGCGCGGCCGAGGGACTCGCGCTCGTCGACGCGCTCGACGCGAGCGGCGCGCTCGATGGCTATCATCTCTTGCCCGCGGTGCGCGGAGACTTTCTCGAAACGTTGCAGCGACGCAGCGAAGCCGTCACCGCGTTCGAACGCGCGGCGGCGCTCACGCGGAACGAACGCGAACGGCGGCTGCTCCTCGAGCGCGCCGCCGCTTGCCGCACCTAAGACCGGATCAGGGTTTGTACGTGTACCCTTGCAACGTCGCGGCACCGGTGCTGCGATCGCTCCACGTCACCCAGATCGTTCCCGTCTTATCGTCGATGGCCGTGTTATGCACGCCCGGCGCGATCGCGATGTGGTCGAGCAGCTTCGGCGCCGAGGTCCCGTCGAACGAGTAGAGCGTGATGCCGCCACCCGCGCAGGCGAGCCATCCGCGCGACGCATCGAAGTCGCACTGATCCACGTGACCGGGGTACGCCACCTTGTACTGCAGTTTTCCGGCGGTGCTGTACACCACGAGCACGCCGTTCTCGCCGGCCGCGAGCAGCTCCCGATGCGCGGCGTCGAGTTGCAGTGGATGATTGTTCGTGATCTCCGGCGTCTTGATGAGACGCGAGACCTTCAGCGTCTTGGAATCGACCACGGCGATCTCGGAGTCGGACGCGATGTTCTGATAGACGTCGTGCGTCTGCGGATCCACCTGAAGGTACTCCGGCTTATGCCCGGGCAGCTTGACCGTGCCGATCTGCGTGAAGGTCTTGGTATCGATCACGAAGATCCGCGTACCGTCGTCTTCGTCCGCGTAGATGCGTCCGAGCACCGGATCGTAGGCGATCGCGTCAACGTGGCCGTCCACCGGCACCGTCCGCAGGATATTCATCGTTTCGGGATCGACCTCGCTAACGCTCCGGGCGTCGCCGTTGCCCGTGAACACGTGACCCGTCGCCGGATCCACCGCGACGCCCGCCATCGGGCCGACGGGAACGATGCCGAGCACGTTGCCGGTGTCGGCGTCGGCGACCAGCAGCCCGTTGCCGCCGGAGTGCGCCGCATAGACGCGTCCGCGCTGCGCGTCCACGGTGATGTAATCGAAACCGCCGCCCGGCGAGACCGGCTGCGCAATGGTGACTGGAACGATGGGCATGAATCTACCTCCGCACGCCGATCCTAACGGCGCATCATGACACGCGCATGAACGAGCGCGCTACGCTTCGTCGTGGAACGTGCCGCGCTTCGCCGATTCGTCGAGCTCGAGATCCTCGATGAAGTAGTACACGATCTTGCGATCCTTGTACCCGACCTTCGCGAGCCGGCGCCCACCGATCTCGACGACCTCGTGGATGTGCCCTTCGCGTCCGGCGTACGCGTAGTTCACGTCCGTATAATTCGGATTGTCCGGCTGCGGATGCGCGATCGCCTTGACGCCGCGCAGCGGGGTTGAGTGGCGGTGCATGCCGTCCCCTTCGACGCGAGGGCACAGGGGTCCCCAAATCGCCCGGCGCACTCTTTCCACATCGTGATCATCACTTATCGCGGCAAGACCCCCAAGGTCCATCCCTCCGCCTTCGTCGCACCGACCGCCGTGCTCATCGGCGACGTCGAGGTCGGCGAAGAGTCGAGCATCTGGTTCGGCGCGGTGCTCCGCGGCGACAACGGTCCGATCCGCATCGGCAAGCGCACCTCCGTGCAAGACAACGCGGTCGTCCACGTCGAGGAGCTCACGCAGATCGACGACGACGTGACCATCGGTCACGCCGCCGTGATGGAGGACTGCCACGTCAAATCCGGCGCGCTCATCGGTAGCAACGCCGTGCTGCTCAACGGCAGCGTGATCGGCGAGGGCTCGCTCGTCGCGGCCGGCAGCGTCGTCGGGCAGGGCGTGCAGATTCCCGATCGCGTGCTCGCCGCGGGCGTGCCCGCCACCGTCAAGAAGCCGATCGAGGGCAACGCGCAGCAATGGGTCGCGCGCGCTGCGGAAGAGTACGTCCATCTTTCGCGCAGCTACAAGGCCGAAGGTATCGATGGCGAGCGTCCGTGAGACGATCACGAGCTTCATCGAAGGCGAGGGACACCGCATCGACGCGTCGCCGCTCGACGAAGCCGAGGGCGTGAGCGAACTGCTCTTTCGCACGCGCGGCCAGGTCTTCTCGGTGACCACGTTCGAGAAGAATCCGGCCCTCTTCACCATCTCGACCGCCTACGAGATTCCCGAGTGGGCGCGCGAGCGCGGGCAGAACGTCGAGACGCTCGCAAAGGTCAACGACGAGTTTCCCGACATCGCCTTCGTGATGGCGCACGACGGCGGACTCTTCGTCGCGACGAGCGACGAGGCGCCGGGCTCGCCCGAGAATTTCACGCGCACGTTCTGGGAGCGCGTCGCGCGCGTGCGCGAAGCCGGAGCGCGCGCGATCGAAGAGATCGTGGACCGCACCGAGAGCAAGGCCGCCGCGGAGAAGTTCATCAACTCGTTCATGCGAGGCGATCAATGAGCGACCACTTGAGCCCGATCGAGGCCGCGCTCGAAGACGAGGGACTCTTCTTCACGCGCGACGACGACGACGATGCGTTTCGCGTCGCCTTCAAGAGCGAGGGCGACCGCTACTTCGTGGTCGCGTATCGCGACGATCCGAATTTTTTGATGATCGGCTCGGGCTGGACGTTGCCCGCCGAAGTGGACACGTTCGATGCGCTCGACGTCGCGAACGTCCTCAACGTCCGCAAGAAATTCGTGAAGACGGCGCTCTGGGAAGACGAGCGTGACGTGCTCTTCACGATCGAGCTCTGCGTGAACTCCGCCGAGGACGTGCGCCCCAACTTCGGCCGCCTGCTCGACGTCCTGCGCGATACCGCCGCGGAGTTTTTCGACGAACTCCGCGAGGATGAAACCTAGCGGCTAGCGCGCTTCGCTGTAGATCTCGATCTCGTACCCGTCGGGATCCAGGAAGAAGAGCTTGCGCAACGGCCCGTCGGTCGCCGGCCCCGAGATGAGCTCGGCACCGCCGTCACGCAGGCGTCGTGCCCACGCATCGACCTCGGCCGCACTTTCGACCGCAAAGCCGAAGTGAAACTTCGCGCGATCCGAGGGCGGCCGCAGGCTGAGTACCAGGAGAAACGTCGGCCACCGTACTTCGATCTGCTCGTGCTCGCGCACGGTCGGCAGGCCGAGCAGCCCGCCGTAGAAACGCTCCGCGGCGTCGAGGTCGTTCACGCCGAGATTCAGGCGGGAGAGGCGAAGGGTCGCGATGCTCAACATGGTCCTTTACGGCTGCGGATAGTGCGAGTCGTCCCCATACGGGACGAAGAGCGTGTACTCTCTCTGGAAGCGTAAACGCACCGTCCCCGTCGGACCGTTGCGGTGCTTGGCGATGATAAACTCGGTCACGTCCGGCTCGGGCCCTTCGGGATTGTAGTAGCCGTCGCGGAAAAGGAACGCAACCATGTCCGCCTCTTGCTCGAGCGAGCCCGAATCGCGCAGATCGGCGAGCATCGGGCGCTTGTCGGTGCGCGTCTCGACGCCGCGGTTCAACTGCGCGAGCGCGATGATCGGCACGCCGAGATCCTTCGCCGTCACCTTCAGCGTGCGGCAGATCTCGGAGAGCTCTTCGTTGCGGTTCGCGTTCTTGGAGAGCACGCCCGGCCGCAGGAGCTGGAGGTAGTCCACGAAGATCGCGGCGAGTCCGGTCGTGGATTTCAAGCGGCGGCCGCGGCTGCGCACCTCGCTTACCGAAAGGCCGCCGGTATCGTCGAGATAGATGGGAAGTTCGTTCAAACTGCCCATCGCGCGCGAGATGTCTTCCCACTGATGCGGCTTGATGTTGCCGCGCCGCATGTCGTGCATCGAGATCCGCGCCTCGGAGCAGATGAGACGCTGCACCAATTCGTCGTTCGACATTTCGAGCGAGAAGAACGCGCACGGGGCGTTCGCTTCGCGCGCGGCGGCGACGGCCATGTTGAGCGCGAACGAGGTCTTGCCCATACCGGGGCGCGCGGCGAGGATGATGAAGTTGCCGGGTTGGAAGCCGGTCGTCATTTGATCGATGTCGTGGAAACCGGCGGTGAGGCCCGTGCGATCGCCCCGCATGTGAAAGAGGCGGTCGATGTGCTCGAAGGCGTCCTTCATCAGGCGGTTCACCGGCGTGAAGGCGCCGTTCGTCTGACGATCGCCGATCGCATAGACCGTCTGCTCGGCCTCATCGAGCGCGGTGTTGACGTCCTCTTCGCCTTCGTAGCCGAGTTGCGTGACCTTCGTGCCCGCATGGATGAGCGAACGCAAGATCGCCTTCTCGCGCACGATCTTTGCGTAATACGCGGCCGATCCGGCGGTCTGCACGGTATCCATCAGCGCATTGATGTACGGCAAGCCGCCGACGCGGTCTAAGGCATCGCGCGTGCGCAGCGCTTCGGCGACCGCGATCTTGTCGAGCGGCTGACCGCGGTCGAAGAGTTCGAGCAGCACCGCATAGATCGTCTCGTGCACGTGCGCGTAGAAGTCGTTGGGCTTAACGATCTCGCCGACCGTGCCCATGATTTCGCGATCCACCAGCACCGAGCCGATGACGGCCATCTCGGCTTCGAGATTGTGCGGGGGAATGCGGTCGATGGACCCGGTGTGCAGCGGCGAAACGTTCATGATTATCCGCGCGCCTTGCGACGCGTACCCTGCGAACGACCTTGCGAGCGACGTGTGGATTTCTTGTGGATACGCAGTTCGCGCAGCGCCTGATCGACCGAGGTCACCGCGCGCACGTCGAGCCCCGCGAGACCGGCGTCGACTTCGCGCGCGTTCTCCTTGGGCAGCAGCATCGCGCGCATGCCCGCTTGGCGCGCCGCATAGAGTTTCTCCACCACGCCGCCGACGGCGCGTACTTTGCCTTGGATCGAGAGCTCGCCCGTGACCGCCACGTCTTGCGGCAGCGGCGTCTTCGTGATGGCGGAGTAGAGCGCGAGAAAGATCGCGAGACCCGCCGACGGCCCGTCGATGTTGCCGCCCCCCACGACGTTAATGTGCACGTCGTAGTCGGCCACGTCGATGCCCGTCTGCGCGCGCAGCACGCTCGTCGCGTTGAAGACCGAATCTTTCGCCATCGAACCGGCCGTGTCGTTGAAACGGATCGCGCCCTTCGCCGGCTGCGACGCCGGGAACGCGACCGCTTCGATCTCGATGATGCTGCCGAGATAGTTGTGCACGCCGAGCCCGAACGTCTTGCCGATCTCGCGCGTCGCGCGAGCCTTGACGAGCGTGTGCTGCACCAGGCGGCTCGTCTGGATCACCGCGCGCACGTCATCCTCGGCGATCGTCACCGCGCCGCCGCCCTTCTTGGGGTCCACGCGATAGAGCGCCTGACCGTACGCGTCGGCGACGATCTGCACCGCCTTGCGCCCTTCAATCGTATACGACGCGATCAGTTTCGGAACGCCGCGCGCCGCCTTCACCCCGAGGCGCTTGATCGCGCCCTGCACGATCGAGACGACCTGCGCTTGGGTGAGCGGCTGAAAGTAGATCTCGGCGCAGCGCGAGCGCACCGCCGGATCGATCTCGGATGGATCGCGCGTCGTCGCCCCGATCAAAATGAAATCGGCGGGCGCGCCTTCGCGAAAGAGACGCTTCACGTACGCGGGAACGTTGGGCGCGCTCTCGTCGTAGTACGACGATTCGAAGCGGACCTTGCGATCTTCCAACACCTTGAGCAGTCGCGTCTGCAGCATCGGATCGAGTTCGCCGATCTCGTCGATGAAGAGCACGCCGCCGTGCGCGCGCGTGACGAGACCGATCTTCGGCTCGGGAATACCCGCCTCGGCAAACTCCCGTCGGCTGCCCTGGTAGATCGGATCGTGCACGCTGCCGAGCAGCGGATTGGTGGCCTCGCGCGGGTCCCAGCGCAGCGTCGTTCCGCTCGTCTCGACGAACGGCGCGTCCTTCGCAAAGGGCGTGTAGGCGCGCGCCTTCGCGAGTTCGAGCACGAGGCGCGCGGCCGTCGTCTTGCCGACGCCGGGCGGTCCGTAGAGCAGCACGTGCTGCGGGTAGGGCGAGCTGATCTTGGCGAGCAGCGCCTTGATCGCGGACTCTTGGCCGACGATCTCGCTCAAGCGCTGCGGACGCAGTTGGCGAAGCGCCGACGCGGCGAGGCCGCGTGCGGAGAGGGCTTCGAGCTCTTCGAGCTTCGCTTGCGTGGCGGGGGTCTCGGGGCCGGCGTCTTCGCGCAGCGCCTCGAGTTTCAAATCCTTGAGGTACTCTTGGTGGCGCGCGTTCATCTTCTCGGAGACCTTGCGTTCGATCGCGTCTTCGACGCTCTTCTGCGCGAGGATATCCGCGAGCGCTTCCTCGATCTCGGCGATCGACTTGCGCTGCTGCGCGCGCGTCGTCGCGCGCTCGAGCGTCGGATCTTCGAAGACCAGACGCGCGAGCGCGCAGAGACGGTCGGAGAGGGCTTGCGAGCGCATCATCTTGAGCGCGCTCACTTTGCCTGCACGGAGCACGAGTTTCTCCTGCCCGATCGCCGTCCCGAGCATCGCGTAGAGCGCGGAGACGTATCGGTTGAGCTCGTCCTCGACACCGTACTTACGCCGCAGTCGCGACGCGTACGCGTGATCCGTGCCGGCAGCCATATCGGCGCTCCGTTTAAGCGGCGACGACGCTGATCGTCGCCTTGGCGACGACGTTCTTGTGGAGCTTGATCTCCACGGGGAACGATCCGAGAGCCTTGATCTGGCTCTTGATCTCGATCTTGTGCTTGTCGACCGCAACATCGAGTGCGGCGTGAATCGCGTCGGCGACGTCGGCATTGGTGATCGCGCCGAAGAGCTTGCCGTTACCGCCGGCCTTCACTTTGACGGCGAGCGCGGTCTGCTCGATCTTGGACGCGAGTTCTTTGGCTTCGGCGAGATGCAGCGCCTCGCGCTTCTCTTGCGCGCGCTTTTGATCGGCGTGCGCGGCGAGTGCACCTTTGTTCGCCTCGGACGCGAGGTTACGGGGCAGCAAAAAATTGCGCCCGTAGCCCTCGGCGACCTCGACGACATCGCCCTTCTTGCCGAGCGCCTTGACGTCGCTCAGAAGAATGACTTTCATGTGGAACTCCGGTTGGGTGTCGGGTGTTAGTCGGCGACGAACGGCAGCAGCGCGATCACGCGGGCGCGCTTGACGGCGACCGTCAGCAGGCGCTGGTGCTTCGCACAGTTGCCGGAAATGCGGCGCGGAACGATCTTGCCGCGCTCGGAGACGTACTTCTTGAGACGGTTGACATCGCGATAGCTGATATCGATCGCCTTGTCGCCGCAGAAATTGCACGATTTGCGCTTCGGGCGGCGTTCTTTGACCGAACGCTTCGTCTTGGTGGCCATTGCAGTTGTCCTTTGTTGAGCTAGGTGGTTGGCGGCCGATCAGAGTGGTTGCCCAGTGTCCGAACGACCCTAGCCAGGTGACGCGGCAATTCCGCGCCACAAAAAGTCCCGGCCGGAGCCGAGACGAGCCACGATGGTACCATGGCCCGCCTCGGGCGGCTAGTGCCTTCCGTCGGAGGGGCGACGGAGGGTCGTGGATACGAACACTTGTTCGCTCGCGTCGCACGAATCCCTGCCGAACGCTGCTCTTCGCATGCGCTTCGACTTGCTGGCCCGCCACGCCGAAGAGTCCTTTCGGGGCCTCTTGGAATCCGCACCCGACGCCATGGTCATCGTCGATGACGAGGGCCAGATCCTCATGGCCAACGAGCAGACGGAGCGCCTCTTCGGCTACCGCCGCGAAGAGCTCGTGCACCGCGGGGTCGAGTTGTTGATTCCCGAGCGTCTGCGCGCCCGCCACGTCGAGCATCGCCACGCATACGGCCGCGACCCGCGCGTGCGTCCGATGGGCGTCGGCATGGAGCTCAACGGCCTGCGCAAAGATGGGACCGAGTTTCCGATCGAGATCAGCTTGAGCCCGATCCGCACGCCCGACGGCATGATGGTCGTGAGCGCCATTCGCGACGTCACCCCGCGCAAGCGGATCGAGCAGCAGTTGCGCGAGCAAAATTTCCAGCTCGAAAACGCCAATCTCGCGAAGGATCGTTTTCTCGCGAGCATGAGCCACGAACTGCGCACGCCGCTCAACGCCATCATCGGCTTCACCGGCACGTTGCTGATGAAGCTGCCCGGCCCGCTCACGGCGGATCAGGAGCAGCAGTTGAGCATCATTCAGACGAGCGCTCGCCATCTGCTCTCGCTCATCAACGACATTCTCGATCTCGCCAAGATCGAGTCGGGAAAGGTCGAGCTCCACTTCGAGACGATCCTCGCTCGCGACGTCATCGCCGAGGTCGTTACCGCACTCGAGCCCGTCGCGCAAGAGAAGGGCCTCGCGATGAGCGTGCGCGTGCCCGCCGAACGCATTCCGGTCAACGCCGACCGCCGCGCGCTCCAGCAAATTCTGATCAACCTCGTGTCGAACGCGGTCAAATACACCGACGCGGGGAGCATCACGATCGAGATGAGCACCGGTCACGCGGCCGAGGACGAAACGATCGCCGTCGCCGTCACCGACACGGGCATCGGAATCAAGCCGGAGGATCAAGAGCGTCTCTTCGCCGCGTTCGAGCAACTCGATCCGTCGAATACGCGACGCTTCGAAGGGGCCGGGCTCGGCCTCTATCTCAGTCAAAAGCTCGCGACCCTGCTCGGCGGCTACATCGATTTCACGAGCACGCCGGGCGTGGGCAGCACGTTCACCTTCACGATGCCGCGCGCGCATGGCTGACATACTCGTCATCGAAGACAACCGCGCCAATCTCGACCTGATGGCGTACTTGCTGCGCGCGTTCGGGCACGACGTCACCGCGCTTGCCGATCCGCTCGAAGCGTGGCGCGTGGCCCAAGAGCGGCGCTTCGACGTGATCGTGAGCGACGTGCTGATGCCGGGAATGGATGGGTTAGAATTCGCCGCGCGCTGCAAAGCAAACGAAGCGCTGCGCTCCACGCCGCTCGTCGCGGTGACCGCACTCGCGATGGTCGGTGACCGCGAGCGCGTGCTCGCCGCCGGCTTCGACGGCTACGTGCCCAAACCGATCGATCCGCAGACGTTCGTCGCGCAGATCCAAGGCTTCGTCGCGTCACGCGAGAGCGAGCGCGAACGGGCGGACGCGGCACCGCTCGTGCTCGCCGTGGACGACGTCGCCGTCAATCTCGAAGTGATCGAAGGGACGCTGCGCCCGTGCGGCTTTCGCGTGGCGATCGCACGTAACGGCAGCGAGGCGCTCGCCGCGATCGCGAAGGAGCGCCCGGCCGTCATTCTCTCCGATCTGCATATGCCCGGAGGCGACGGCTTCACGCTGATCCAGAGCGTCAAGAACGACCCGGCGCTCGCGCAGATTCCATTTCTCTTCATCTCGTCGACCGGCTGGCGAACGGCCGATCAGTTGCGAGGCCTCACGCTGGGCGCCGCGAAATTTCTCATCCGTCCGATCGAGCCGCAACGCCTCATCGAGGAAGTGCGCGCGGCCGTCGCGCAGGCAGGGCATGGCGAAGATCCTCATCCTTGACGACGAACCGGCCAACCGCTATCTCGTCCGCAGCATCCTCACTCCCGCGGGGCATCTCGTGATCGAGGCGGCCGACGGCGTGGAAGCGCTGCGGCTCGTGCGCGCCGAGCAGCCCGACCTCGTCATCATCGATCTCTTCATGCCGCGTATGAGCGGCACCGATTTCGTGCGCGCGCTGCGCTCCGACGGCGCGATCGCGCAGACGCGTCTCGCGCTCTATACCGGCTCGCCCGCGGACGACGCCATGCTCGATTTCATGGCGATGACGCAGATCGCACACTTGATTCCCAAACCGAGCGAACCGGCCGAACTCGCGCGCATCGTCGCGGACGCCTGCGCGGACGTGCGCGCCTAAGGATCGCGCTTCTTCTTCTTTTCGCTCTGGTCGGGCTTGGGCTTGGCTTCCTCGCGATGCCAGCGCCGCAGCAACTCGAAGCGCTGGCGGTCGTCCACGGCGAACGCGCCGCCGTCGAGTCCCATCTCCTCGACCATCTCTTCGCCCGTGTCCACGTCGTCGTTCACCGCATCCTCGCTTTCGTTGCGCCTTACGGAGAGTGTACCACCAAGGTCGCACGCGAAACGCGCAAGAAAGCAGCGCCATGCTTGGTTTTGCGGCTGCCGTGCTCGCGGCACAACTCACCGTCAACGACATCATCGCCCACCATCCGATCACCGGGAATCCGCCCACCGCGTTCTCGTGGGCGCCGGATGGATCGCGCTATCTCTATCGCCTCCCCGGCGCGCACGAGCACGATCCGCCCGTACTCTACGTCCACGACATGCGCACCAACGCCGACCACGTGCTGCTCGCGGCGAAGGATCAAGCGCGCGGCTCCCGTTCGCGCGCGATCGAACAGCTCGTGTGGTCGCACGATTCCAAGCGCGTCGCGCTGATCAACGCCGGTTCGCTCGAAGTCGTCAACGGCGACGGGAGCGGCGAGCGCGCGCTCGCGAAGGACGTAGACGACCCGCAGTGGTCGCCCGACGATCGCCGCATCGCCTACGTGCACGCGAACGACCTCTACGTGGTGGACGTGGCGACCGGCGCCGCGCGCCGGATCACGCACGACGGCTCCGCGACGATCATCAACGGCGATCCCGATTGGCTCTACAGCGAAGAACTCGACGTCGCCCACGCCTTCGCGTGGTCGCCCGACGGGCGGAGCATCGCGTATCTGCGCTTCGACGAGTCGCCGATCGCGCCGTTCCCGATCCAGCACTTCCTTCCGTCGCCCAACGTGGTGGAGCGGCAGCGCTATCCGCTCGCGGGCGGCGCCAATCCGCACGTCTCCCTGCGCGTTGCAAACCTGGCCACGGGTGCGTCGCGCGTGCTCTACGACGGAGCTCCGCACGACGAGTACCTCGTCTCGTTCGTCTGGACGCCCGACAGTCGCGCGGTCGTCGACGAGATCGTCGATCGCGTGCAGCAACATCTCCGCCTGACCGCGTTCGCGCGCGACGGCGCGAGCGCGCGCACGGTTCTGCGCGAGTCCGATCCGCGCTTCGTCGACGAGCAGGACGCGCCGACGATGCTCCGCGACGGCACGATGCTCTGGATATCCGAGAAGGACGGCGTGCAGGCGCTCTATCGCGTGAACCTGCGCACCGGCGCGTACGCGCGGCTCACCGGATCGTATCCCGTTGCCTCGCTCTTGCGCGTGGACGAACGCGCGGGCGTCGCCTACGTAAGCGCGCTCTATCCGACGCGTCGCGACCGCGCGCTGCTGCGCATCTCGCTGCACGGCGGCGCGATGCAGGATCTCACGCCGGGGCACGGCGCGCATACCGTCGCGCTCTCCGACCACGGAGACGGCTACATCGAAACCTTCTCGTCGTTCACGCAAGCACCGATCGTGACGCGCCGCTCGCTGCGCTCCGACGCACGAGCGGTGATCTTCCGAACGCCGGATCTCTCCGCGTACGATCTCGGAACCACGAAAGCGCTGGAGATTCCCTCGAAGTGGGGGATGCTCGACGCACAGCTCACCGTTCCGGCGGACTTCGATCCGAGCAAACGCTACCCGGTGATCGTGAGCATCTACGGCGGGCCGCTGCCCGTCTCCGACGGCGTGCCGAGCGACGACGCATGGCAGGGACTCTTCCCCTACTTTCTGGCGCAGCACGGCTTTCTCGTCTTCACGATCGACGGCCCCGCGTCGAATCTGGACCGCGCGCAGAACGCACGCTTGTATTACACGCACATGGGCGAGATCGCGATGCAGGGACCGCTGGTCGGCGCCGCGTGGCTCAAAACGCAATCGTACGTTGACGCATCGCGCCTCGGGCTCACCGGATGGAGCTACGGCGGTTACCTCACCGCCTTTACGATGACGCACGCGCCCGGCATCTTCCGCAGTGGATTCGCGGGCGGCCCGCCAGCCGACTGGCACTTCTACGATACCGCCTACACCGAGCGCTACATGGGATTACCGCAGCAACATGCGGCGGCGTACAAACGCACGGCGGTGTTGCCGGCCGCCGCGAACCTGCAGGGAGATCTCATGCTCGTGCAAGGGAGCGCCGACGACAACGTGCACGTGATGAACTCCATCTCGCTGCTGCAAGCGTTCATCGCCGCCGGCAAGCACGTGGAGTATTTCCTCTATCCCGATCAGCGCCACGGCGTACGCGGCATCGCCGCGTTGCGCGACCTCGCCGATCGCCGCCTTCGTTGGTGGGAGCGCACGCTCACGCCGTAACGCGTACGCGCGCTTGCGGAACGCGCTCGCGCACGACCTGTGCGAGCGTCGCGAGCGCGGCGCGGCGTGCCGCAAACGGACGATGCACGAGCCGCACGCTGCGGCTCGCGCCGCGTTCGCTCAACTCGACCGTTCGCACGCCGAAGGCGCGGGCGCCGTCGAGCGCAAGCGCCGGAACGATCGTGCAACCATGCCCTGCGGCGACCAAGTTCAGCAACGTTTCGATGCGCGTGCCGCGCACCTCGCTTGCGAGCACGCGCGAGCGGCTCGCATCCGAGCACATCGCGATTGCCTGATCGCGCAAACAATGTCCATCCACGAGCAGCATGAGCGCGTGTTCGTCCACCTCGGCGAGCGAGACGCGCTCGCGCCGCGCGAGCCGGTCGTTCGGCGCGACCGCAAGGTGAAAGGGCTCGTCGAAGAGCGGAATCTCGCTCAAGCCTTCGTCGCGGTGATCGGTCGCGACGATCGCGGCATCGAGACGTCCGTCGAGCAGTTGCGCGATGAGATGCGGGGTGATCTCCTCACTCACCACGAGCGGCGCCTCGGGCAAGCGTTCGCGCGCGCCCGAGAGCAGCGAAGAGAGCAGATACGGCGCGAGCGTCGGGATCAGTCCGACGCGCAGGCTGCCCACCAAGGGATCCGCATGGGCGCGCGCGAGCTCCTCGATGCGCTCGGCCGCGGCGAGCGCGATCGCGGCCTGAGCGACGATCGCCTCACCGACCGGCGTCGCGCGCAGGCGCCGGCCGTCGCGCTCGAAGAGCTGCACGCCGAGCTCCGCCTCGAGCTTCCGGATCTGCGCGCTGAGCGTCGGCTGCGAGACCGCGCACGCCTCCGCGGCCCGACTGAAGCTGCGGTGCTGCTCGAGCGCTCGCAAGTAGCGCAAACCCTGAATGTTCATAGGCATTACCTATACTATCTATTACTTCTATTGCCTTGAACGATGCGGAGCACTGACGGATAATTGACTGACAAAGGAGATTGAGCGATGTCCGAAAGCACGTGCCCATTTCATCAGACGGCCGGAACCGGCCCGTCCATCCAGGAGTGGTGGCCCAAGCGCCTCCCCCTGAACATCTTGCGCCAGAATTCCGCCAAGTCCGATCCGATGGGTGCGGACTTCGACTACGCCGAGGCGTTCGAACAGCTCGACCTCGCGGCGGTCAAACGCGATCTCGCCGCGCTGATGACCCAGTCGCAAGACTGGTGGCCCGCCGACTTCGGCAACTACGGCCCGCTCTTCATCCGCATGGCCTGGCATAGCGCCGGCACCTACCGCATCGGCGACGGACGTGGCGGAGCGGGCGCCGGGCAGCAGCGCTTTGCGCCGCTGAACAGCTGGCCCGACAACGTGAACCTCGATAAAGCGCGCCGCCTGCTGTGGCCGATCAAGGCCAAATACGGCGCCAAGATCTCTTGGGCCGATCTGATGATCCTCGCCGGCAACGTCGCGCTCGAAACGATGGGCTTCAAAACCTTCGGCTTCGCCGGCGGTCGCGCCGACGTGTGGGAACCCGACGAAGCGGTGTACTGGGGACCGGAGAGCAGCTGGCTCGACGACAAGCGCTACAGCGGCGTGCGCGATCTCGAGAACCCGCTCGCGGCCGTGCAGATGGGTCTCATCTACGTCAATCCCGAGGGTCCGAACGGCAACCCCGATCCGCTCAAGGCCGCCGTGGACATTCGCGAGACGTTCCGCCGCATGGCGATGAACGACGAAGAGACGGTCGCGCTCATCGCGGGCGGCCACACCTTCGGCAAGGCGCACGGCGCGGGTTCGCCGACGCACGTCGGGCCGGAACCCGAAGCGGCGCCGATCGAGCTGCAAGGCCTCGGCTGGAAGAACAGCATGGGCACCGGCATGGGCGACGACACGATCGGCGGCGGCCCCGAAGTGACGTGGACGACGACGCCCACGAAGTGGAGCAACAACTTCTTCGAAAACCTCTTCGGCTACGAGTGGGAGCTCACGCAGAGCCCGGCCGGCGCGAAGCAGTGGGTCGCGAAGGACGGCCCCGACGTCGTGCCCGACGCGCACGACGCGAGCAAGCATCACAAGCCGATGATGCTCACGACCGATCTCGCGCTGCGCTTCGATCCGCAGTACGAAAAAATCTCGCGCCGTTTCCACGAGCATCCCGACGAATTTGCCGATGCGTTCGCACGCGCGTGGTTCAAACTCACGCACCGCGACATGGGTCCGCGCGCGCGGTATCTCGGGTCCGAGGTGCCGCATGAGGAGCTCATCTGGCAAGACCCCGTTCCGGCGCTCGATCATCCGACGATCGACGAACGCGACGCCGCGGCGCTCAAAACGCAGATCCTCGCCTCGGGCCTCTCCATCGCGCAACTCGTTTCGACCGCCTGGGCATCCGCGTCGACCTTCCGCAGTTCCGACAAACGCGGCGGGGCGAACGGCGCGCGCATTCGACTCGCGCCGCAGAAGGATTGGGAGGTCAATCAACCCGCGCAACTCGCAACGGTGCTCGGAAAACTCGAGGCGATCGCCAAGAGCTTCAACGACGCGCAGAGCGGGGGCAAGCGCGTCTCGCTCGCCGATCTGATCGTGCTCGGCGGATGCGCGGCCGTCGAAGCGGCGGCGAAGAAGGCGGGCGTCACCGTGACCGTTCCGTTCACGCCGGGACGCACCGACGCGACGCAGGCGCAGACCGACGTGGATTCGTTCGCCGCGCTCGAACCGGTCGCGGACGGATTCCGCAACTACGCGAAGCCATCGAGCACGATTCCCGCGGAGTTTTGGCTCGTGGATCGCGCGCAGCTGCTCGGGCTCACGGCACCCGAGATGACGGTGCTCGTCGGCGGCTTGCGCGTACTCGGCGCCAACAGCGGAGGCTCGCAGCACGGCGTCTTCACCACACGCCCCGAGACGCTCGCGAACGACTTCTTCGTGCATCTGCTCGACATGGATACCGTGTGGACGGCCTCGGCGAGCGATGCGACGCTCTTCGAAGGGCACAGCCGCAAGAACGGCTCGAAGGTGTGGACGGGCACGCGCGCCGATCTCGTCTTCGGATCGAATTCGGAGCTCCGCGCGCTCGCCGAAGTCTATGCGAGCGCCGACGCGGGCGAGAAGTTCGTGCACGACTTCGTCGCGGCATGGACCAAGGTCATGAACGCCGACCGCTTCTGAGGAGACGAAGAGAGGCGCGAGCATCGCGCTCGCGCCTCTCTTCACACGTCGCGCGCACGCGCGACGTTTAGAACAGGTTCCAGAGGAACTGGTTGTAGACTTCGTGGTGGAACTGCACCTCGGGCGCCTTCACGAAGGTACCGAGCGAGCGCGGGCAACGGTCGGCGCTCGCCTCTTTCAAGTCGGCGTAGCGCTCCATGACGTCGGCACCGAGCATGGCCTTCACCCACGACGACGAGCGGAAGTCGCTGAGCGCATCGTAGATATTGTCGGGCAGATAACGCTCGCCGCCGCGCAGATCCTTCGCCTCGCTGATCGAGCCGTCGAGACCGGTTTTGAAGACCGAGAGCATCACCATGTACGGGTTGGCATCGGGGCCGACCGAGCGCACCTCGACGCGCGCGCTGCGCTCGTTGCCGATCGGAATGCGCACCATCGAGCCGCGATCTACCGCCGAGGCCTTGATCTGATTCGGCGCTTCGAAGTGAGGATCGAGACGGCGATAGGCGTTGACCGACGCGTTGAGCATCAGACACACGTCGCGTCCGGCGGTGAGGATGCGATCAATGAACTTCCAAGCGTCGGCGCTCATCTTCTCTTCGCCGCTCGCGTCCCAGAAGAGATTCTTGCCGTCCTTGCTGATCGAAACGTTCGTGTGCATACCGCTGCCGTTGACGCCGACGACCGGCTTGGGCAGAAAGCTCGCGGTCATGCCCATACGCGTCGCGACTTGACGGCAGATGAGCTTGTAGAGCTGAATCTGATCCGCGGCCGCGACGACTTCGCCGTACGTGTAGTTGATCTCGAACTGCGAGGGCGCGACCTCGGGATGATCCTTCTCATTCTCGAAGCCCATCGCACGCTGCGCTTCGGCTACGGTGTCGATGAACGAGCGCAGCGGATCGCCGGGAAGCGAGTGATAGTAGCCGCCGGTATTGACGTACTCGAAGCGACCGGTTTCGTGGTAGCGCTGTTCGGCGTCGATACCGTCGAAGAGGAAGCCTTCGATCTCGTTGGCCGCGTTGAGCGTGAATCCGTGCTTGGCGAACTGCTCGTTCGAGAACTGTTTGAGCACGCCGCGGATGTCGGCCGAGAACGGCGAGCCGTCGCGATTGAGCACGTCGGCGAACACGAGCACCTTGCCCGGCCCGAAGATGTCGGCGGGCGCCCAATAGAAGGCGCTCCAGTCGAGCGAAAGGCGCAGATCGCTCTCGCGCTGCGCGGTGAAACCGCGAATCGACGAACCGTCGAAGGTGAGGTTGTCGAACGACTTCAGCAAGAACTTCTTGTCGTAGTCGAGCATGTGCAGGCGACCTTCGAGATCGCTGAAGAGCACGGTGACCGCCTTGATGCGGTGCTCCGCGCTCAGATACTTCAGACGCTCGTCTTGAATCTGCTCGGCGGGAACGCGCTCCCTGCGCTGCTGCTTCGCTCGCAGATTCAGCTCTTCGAGTTCGGCATAGGGCAGCTCGAGAAACTCACGCATCTCCGGCATCCTCTCTCTCCTTGGCGGACGTGGCTGGGGTTGGCTCATCGGTTACACAAGGGCCCAGGGCCGCCTTTGTGCATTTGGTTAAGCCACCTTCACCAAACGTTCGCCGCCGAGTGCTAGCATCGTCGCAGAAGAGGTGCAACTCCGATGTTGACGATCTGTCGCGTTCCGCTCCACGGGCACTGGCGCTGCCGCCGGCCCAACGTTCCGCACTACCACCGCCTTGCCGGCCGTGCGCTCGGCTCGGCGCACGCGCGCCTGCACCAGGCGCTCGCCGCCCTCTTCGCGGCACACCGCCTGCAGCCGTTCGGACTCCACAGTTCCTGGACGCGACGCTGAGGAGCGCTACGTTAACCCTCACGAACCCCCACTTCGCAAAGGGATAATTGACTCAAGTCGTCATCTGCGCGTAGCGTGCGAAGCATGAGGCCTCTCGGCTCGATTCGATTCATCGCCACGCTCGCGATCGTCGCGGTGCTCGTCGCGGAAGCGGCATTCACGATCGCACTCGGCGCGAACGGCCTCGCGCTCAACGGGCAGATGCGCCAGCGCGCCGCGACCGCCGCGCGCTATCGGCAACTCGACGCGATTCTCGCAACGGAGCGGATCGGGGAGCGCTCGGAGGCAACGGCGCTCTTCCGCTCGCGCGTAGCCGCACTCCGGCCGGCCCTCACGCCGGCCCGCGCTGCCGAGCTGGACCTCGCCGCGCGCGCCCACGATCGCTATGCCGCGCTCGCAAGCCGCGCCGGCGCGTCCGATGCTCGGGCGCTCGATGCCGCCTACGGCGAAGCCGTGACCGCGCTGCGCGCGGCGATCGCGTCGTACGACCGGCACACCCAACTGCTCGACGACCAAGGCCTTGCGCGCGCCGCGGCGCTGCAACGTTCCGCCGCGATCGCCTCCGTCGTCGGCATCGCCGCGACGCTGGCGCTCCTCGCGCTCGTGGAGCGCTACAAGCGAAAGGCCGACGACGAATTCACGCTGCGCCTGCACGCGCTCGAACTCTCGGTGCGCACCGATCCGCTCACCGGACTCGCGAACGCGCGCGCGTTCCACGAAGCGTTGGCGCAGGCGGCGGCACGCACGCACGCCATCGACGCTCCCGCGCGACTGCTGCTCGTCGACATCGACGACTTCAAGGCCGCAAACGACGCGCGCGGTGAGGCGGCGGGCGACGCGCTGCTCACGGCGCTCGCCGATCTGCTCGTCGCCGCGTTCCCGCACGGCTCGCTCTTTCGCTTGCAGGCCGACCGCTTTGCGGTGCTCGGCCCCCCGGATCGGCGCAACGGCTCCGTGCTCGACGCGCACGAGATCGTGGAACGCGCGAGCGTCGCCCTCGGCGGGCTGACCGTGAGCGCCGGGTACGCGCAGATGCACGCCGGGCGTGACGACGAAGACCTCTTGGAACGCGCGCAAGCGGCGCTGCACGCCGCCAAGCACGAAGGCGGGCATCGTCTCGTGCGTTACGATGAGGTCCGCGACCGCGTCTTCGTGTACTCGACGGCGCAAGCGCGTCAGGTACGCCGATTGATCAACGAGCGCGCGATCGATATTCACGTGCAACCGATCGTCGAGACGGAGAGCGGGCGCATCATCGCCTACGAGGCGCTCGCGCGCGCGCCCGAGCGCTTCGGCCTGCACAAACCCCAGGACATCTTCGACATCGCGGAGCGCCTGCATCGTTCGTTCGAACTCGACCGCATCTGCGTGGCTGCAGCGCTGCGCTTCGCGGCAGCGCATCGTCCCGAAGCGCTGCTCTTCATCAACGCGGCGCCGGCATCGCTCGAGGCCGATCGACTCGACGTGGTTCGCTGCTTTCGCGATATTCGCACGCTCGGGATCGATCCGCGTCGCATCGTGATCGAACTCACGGAGCGAAAGATCGCGAACACGCGCGCGCTCGCGAGCCGCATCGCGCAGATTCAAGAGTGGGGCATGCGCGTCGCGCTCGACGACACCGGCGCCGGTCACGCGGGACTCGACGTGCTGAGCGCGATGACGTTCGACTTCGTCAAGATCGACCGCTCCCTCATGGTTCGCGCAATGACCGACGAGCGCGCTCGCAGCGTACTCATCGGCCTCATCGCGATCGCTCACGGTGCCGGCAGCACGGTCATCGCGGAGGGCATCGAGACCGACGAAATGCTCGCCTTCGCCCGCGGATTGCAGGCGCGCGTTCCGAACGGCACGATCGCGGCCTGTCAAGGTTTCGCACTCGCGCATCCGCAGCCGGAATTCGTGCGGCAGATTCCCCTGCGCTAGTCGGCAGCTTCGGCGGCGCGCGCGATGCGCGTCGCCATCTGCGCGAAGACCCACTCGTGGAATGGTGCGACCGCGTACCAGTAGAGAAACCCGAAGAGGCCTTGCGGTTCGAAGAACGCGGTCTGGCGCAGCGTGCTCCCCCGCTCGTTCGATTCGACCTCGAATTGCAGCCACGCGCGTCCCGGCAACTTCATCTCGGCGCGCAAACGCAGCAGCCGCCGCGGCTCGAACGCCTCGACCCGCCAAAAGTCCACCGCATCGCCGATGCGCAGATCGGTCGGCGAGCGGCGCCCGCGGCGCAACCCCACCCCGCCGACCCAGCGATCCAGCCAGCCGCGCACGCGCCAGAGCGCGTTCGCCACGAGCCACCCGCGCGTACCGCCGAGCGAACTGAAGACCGCCGCGACGCGTGCGGCATCCGCGCTCGAGGTGCGCACGCGCATGTCGATCAGCATGCCCTCCTGCGCGCCGGTGAAGTCGCGCGGCAACGTGCGCAGGTCGAAGGCGTCGAACCACGTGCTCTGCACGTCCACCTGGCGATACCGGTCGAGCGCGCGGCGCACCGCTTCGTCGAATCCCATCGGAACGATCTGCGGAAAGTCTCGCGCGGCCGCGCGATCGCGAACGACGACCTCGTTGCGCAGACCTTCGATGAGCGGGCGCGCGAGCCGCGCGGGCACGGGCGTGACGATGTGCACCCAGTACGACGAAAGGCGCGTCGTAAAGAACGGCACCACGACGATGCGGCGACGCAGTCCGCGCGCGCGGGCGTAGCGCAGCATCATCTCGCGGTACGCGAGCACATCGGCCCCGCCGATCTCGTAGGTTCCGCCCGTGCCCGAGGGGCGTTCGAGCGCGGCGACCAAGTACGCGAGCACGTCGCGAATGCCGATCGGCTGCGCGCGCGTCATCACCCAGCGCGGCGCGATCATCACCGGCAGGCGTTCGGTGAGATAGCGCATCATCTCGAAGGAGATCGAACCGCTCCCAATGATGATCGCCGCGCGAAACTCGACGACGGGTACGCCGCTCGCGCGCAGCACGTCGCCGACTTCATGGCGGCTGCGCAGATGCGGAGAGAGCGCATCGCGTTCGTCGCCGAGTCCGCCGAGATAGACGATGCGTCCGACGCCCGCGCGACGCGCGGCTTCGCCGAAGGTGCGCGCCGCTTCGCGATCCGCCGCTTCGAAGGCATGCGTCGAGGTCATCGCGTGCACGAGATAGTACGCCGCGTCGCAACCGCGCAACGCCGCCTCCAGTCGCTCGCCGTCGGCGATATCGCCTTCGACGATCTCGACGGCGTCGTCGAAGCGTCCGCGCAAGCGCTCGGCGGCGCGTGCGTAGCAGCGCACCGCGTAGCCTTCGTCGCGCAGGCGCGGCACCAACCGTCCCCCGATGTACCCTGTTGCTCCGGTGACCAGCACGCGCGCCTTCATACCGCCTGAAACACCCCGGGGCGACCGCGGGTTCTAGCGGGCGATGAGCGTTTTAATCGTTACCGGAGCAACCGGCGGCATCGGTTCGGCCCTCGTGCGGCGCGCGCGCGCCGCCGGACGCACCGTCGCGGCCATCGCGCGCGGCGAGGAACGCCTCGCCGAACTCGCGCAGGCGACCGGTGCGGCGCCATACGCCTGCGACGTACTCGACGAGCAAGCCTTGAAGGCGACCGTGGAGCGCATCGCCGAGGAGCATGGGCCGATCGACGGACTCGCGCACGCGGTCGGCGCGATCGCACTACGGCCGCTCCATGCGACCTCGCTCGACGAATGGCGCCGTACGTTCGAGCTCAACGCGACGAGCGCGTTTCTCGCGGTCAAAGCCGTCGTTCCGCAGATGATGCGCGAAAAGCGCGGCAGCGTCGTGCTCTTTTCGAGCGTCGCGGTGCAGACGGGCCTGCAGAATCACGAAAACGTCGCAGCATCGAAGGGCGCGATCGAAGCGCTGGTGCGCAGCGCTTCGATCTCGTACGCGCGCTACAACGTGCGCTTCAACGCGATCGCTCCGGCACTCACCAAGACGCCGCTCTCGCAATCGTTCTGGAATAACGAGGCGATGCTCGCCGCGTCGACCGCGATGCATCCGCTCGGGCGGATCGGCGAGCCCGACGACATCGCGGCGGCGGCGCTCTTTGCGCTCTCCGACGACGCGGGCTGGATGACGGGACAGGTCATCGGCGTGGACGGCGGCCTCTCGGCCGGCGTGCAACCGCCGCGCACCAAGCTCTAGGCGTAGACGTCGATGTTGCGCCCGATGCCGACGGCGCGAAAGTAGCGCGTCGCCTCGGGCGACTCGCGCGGACGCATCACCTGCGCGACGCTTTGGACGCGCGTCGCGAGCGCCGCCAACGTTTGGCGGTACTGGGCGATCGCCCACGCGACCGAGACCGAGATGCCCTGCATGCTCACGCTCTATACCATCGGCCGCGGCGGGCCAAACGTGAAGTTCAGCGCAGCCCCCGCAGAAATTCCACCGAGCGGCTGAGCGCGTCGCGCCCGGCGGTGCGGTCGAGATCGAACTGGTATTCGTGCGAGAGCGCCGGCTGATAGTCGCTCGGGAAGAAAAGCGTGTCCACGCGCACGTGCTGCTTCTGCAGCGCCTCCACGAAGGCGTACGACTGCGGCGCGAGCGGATCGACGTTGCCGGCCGAGACGAAGCTCGGCGGAAATTTCGGCGTCAGGTACGCGATGAGATTCGCCGTCGCGAACTCCGGGTTGTCGCGATAATCTCGCGTGCCGCTGTACGCCCACAAGACGGTCTTTAAGAAGCCGCCGAACGAACCGTCGAGATTCACGTGTTCGGTGTCGTAGGCGCCGCAATAGAGCAGCATGCCCTTCAGATCGGCGGCGGGGATCGCCGGGACGATGCCGATCTCGCGCGCGTACGCAGGATCGGTGACGATGTTCGCGATCTGCGCGGCGATCTGCGAACCCGCCGAATCGCCCGCGAGCACGATGCGTGTGGGATCGAGATGATAACGCGCCGCATGCCGCGCGAGAAACGCGAGCGCCGCGTTGACCTGACGCAGCGGCGCGGGATACGTTGCTTCGGGCGCGATCGTGTAATCCACGTCGACCACCGCGAAGCCCTTGGAGGCAAGCACGCGCGAGTAATTCGCGTTCTGATCCTTCGTGCCGGAGACCCACGCGCCGCCGTGCACCCACACGACCGTCAGCAATCGACGATCGCCGCGTTGCGCGGCGTCGGGGAGAAAGACGTCGAGCGCGAGCGCGCTGCGCCCGTCGCGCTCGTAGGGCACGTCGAGATGCGCGACCACGTCGGAAGGGAGATACGGCACGAGCGCCTGCGACGCGGCGCGCGCGCCGTCGTCGAAGACCTTGCGAATCAGGAGCACCGTCGGCCACGGGCTCGCATTGAACGCGACGATGAGTCCGAGCGTGAGCGCGACGAGCCCTCCCGCGATCCACGCCAGCACCCGTACGAAGATCTTCATGCGGCGCCCTTCGGGCCGAACGCCGCCTTCGCTTGCACGCCCTGCTCGGCGACGCCGCGCGTACCACGAGGGACTAGGGCGCCGGGGAGTCTAACGAACGATGGGTTAGGAGGGCTCCCCGCCAGATGAAGTATCGTTACCGGGCCGCCTGCGCCGCGGCTGCACTAGCCTGCGGCCTCGCGCTCACGAACGCGCCCGCTCGTGCGAATCTCGACACCGTCATCGGAACCCGCACCGTGGTTCCGGACAAGCCGATGAGCGATTGCAGCGCCCGCGCGAAGAGCGCCTTGACGACCGTGATGAACAGCGCGTTCGAGGCCGGTCAGGGTTCGGGCCAGTGGATCGGCGTCGTCCGCGTGGGCGGTTCCGCCTCCGCCGCGGCCGTGATCGAATGTCATCCGCTCGACGCCGGATACACGGCGAGCTTCACCTGCTCGGTGCAGGTGCCGCCGAATCCCGACACCGCCTCGGGTCTCTGCACGAAGCTCTCGACCGCGTTCAACGCGGCTACCGCCGCGGCGGCGGGAGGTGCGACGTGGTACTAAGCGCGCGTAGCCTCCGCATCTTTGCGGTGATCTTCTTCCTCGGCATCGTCGCGAGCATGGGCGTCGCGCCGGCCGCCGTGGATCTCTCGACCGGCGTCCGCTACGTGATGGACACCGGAACGCTCGACGACTGTTCGGCAAAGGCGCAGACCGCGCTCAACAAATACCTCGGCGGCGCCGCAGAATCCGCGACGGGAACGCACGAGTACATCGCGACCGGACCGCTCGGCGCGACGAGCCCGCAGACGATGACGGCGACCGGCACGATTCATTGCTTCCCCGGAACCCCGGCCGGATATACGGTCACGTTCACGTGCGTGGTCGAGACGCCGAACAATCCCTACAGCGCCGACGCGCTCTGCCTCGATCTCGCGCACAACTTTTCCGGAAAGCCGGAGACCGCGCTCGCGACGCCGAGCCCCGAGCCAACCGGCTGCACGACCGCCAACCTGATCGGCACCTGGACGTCGGACGACGGCAAGACGACGATCACGATGGATTCGAGCGGCAACCTTACCGACGGCGACGGCGTGTCGGGAAGTTGGATTCTCTACCACGACACCGCGACGCTCACGTACTACGGCAACCACACGCTGAAGCTCTCGTCCGACGGCAAGCACCTCTCGGGCGACGGATACAACCTCACCCGCAAGTGCTGACGCCCGCACGAGCGGATCTCTGGTACGCGAACGGGCTCGGCGATTGCCGGGCCCGTCGTGCGTAACATCGCGGCGCTCGCTCGGTAGCACGGAGCGGAGGAGACAACACACCCATGCAGGTTCTCGTCATTCTCGGATTCGCGCTGCTCGCGGGCGGCGTCTATTACGCCGTCGCGCGACAGTACGGCATGGCCGTCGCTCGTACGAGCGGCGTGCTCGCCGCGGGCCTCGTGCTGCTAGCCGGCATCCTCGTGGATGCCTCCATCGTCTTCGTTCCGTTCGGGAGCGTCGATATCGTCACGCAGAACGGCGCGCTCACCAACCGCATTCTGCAACCCGGCATGAACTTCAAAGTGCCGTTCATCCAAGGCGTGTGGCCGATGAACACGCAGATTCGCGCGCTCGAGGTAACGCATTCGAACGTCTTCACGCGCGACCAGCAGAACGCCGATACCGACTACGTCATCAATTTCTCACTGGCCGACGGTCGACTGCGAGAGATCGCCGAGAATTTTCGCGGAACGAACGGCGGCGATACGAGCATCGCGGATCGCCTGATTCGGCCCCGCGCCGAGTACTGGCTCAAACAGATCGAGCCTACCTACAACGCGGCCGATCTCCTGACGCACCGTTCGGAGGTCGCGGCGAAACTGCAGAAGACGCTCGACGCCGACCTCAAGCCCTACGGGATCGATCTCGCGTTCGTCTCGATCACCAACATCTCGTTCGGACCCCAGTACCAACAAGCATCCGAAGCGCGCGCCGCGGCGGAGCAAGAGTACGAAAAAGAGCTGACCGTGCTCAAGACCAAGAAGGTGATCGCGCAGCAGAACGAAGTGATCGCCGAAGGCCAGGCTGCCGCGAACGCCAAGTTGCGCGCGTCGCTGCCGAGCGACCCGAACGCGGCCGAAGCGATCGTGCAGATGCAGATGATCCAGTTGCTGCGCGATAAGTGGGACGGCGTCATGCCGGTCTCGCTCGGCGGCGGCTCGCTGCTCAACCTGCCGCAATCCATGCTGGGGCACGCTCAGCACTAGCGCGCCGGCCAGGCTCACTCCTCATGGCCGATTAATCTAGCACACGCTTGGTTCGTGAGATGCTCGCACCATGACATTGATGACGCGCGCCTCGGCTTACAGCATCTGCTCGTTGCTCGTACTCCTCGCCGCCTGCGGAGGCGGCGGGGGTAGCGCGGGAAGCTCCGGCGGCAACATACTGCCGACGGCGCCCGCAACGCCGACGAGCGCGCCATCAGCAACGCTCTCGCCGTCGCCCGCCCCGAGCCCGACGCTCGCAACGGTGACGCCCTCGAGCATCGAGAGCGGGATCAACACGGCCTTCGACGATCCGGATTATTACGGCACGCCGACCGGTACACCGAAGAACAAACTCTTCGTGATGCTACCCGGCACGACGAGTAAGCCCTCGAACCACCAATTTCTGCTGCTTGAGGGCGCCAGCCGCGGCTATCACGTGCTCGGCCTGATGTACGTCAACGG
Organism: bacterium; assembly: GCA_028869385.1. Classification (GTDB taxonomy): domain Bacteria; phylum Vulcanimicrobiota; class Vulcanimicrobiia; order Vulcanimicrobiales; family Vulcanimicrobiaceae; genus REEB354. The sequence continues at coordinate 968 of JAGWSR010000053.1, read as the reverse complement.
GATGACCGTGCATCAATATTGCGCCGCATCCACCGACCCCGCGTGCTTCGGAAACGTGCGCAGCGAGATCATCTACGGCAACGGCACGTCGAGCCTGGTCTCGGTTTCGCCCGCGGATTCGATCGTCGGGCGACTCACGGCGCTGCTCACCTATCTCGCGAGCAGCGAGCCGTCGTCGGGGTGGGGACAGTATCTCGTGAACGGCGCACCCGCATGGTCGAAGATCGTCGTCGGCGGATCGTCGCAGGGTGCCGGCCACGCCCTGTACCTCGCCAAGGGCAACGCACTGGCGGGCGCGTGCGCGTTCGACTCACCGGAGGATGGCTACTCCGCGACCGAACCGGCAACGTGGCTTTCTCAGCCGAACGCGACGTCGACGAGCCTGCTCTACGGCTTCACGAATCAAGACGACACGATCGCGTCGTACGCCGGAGTCATCCAAGCGTGGTCGCTGATCGGAATCCCCGGCACGCCGACCGACGTGGATGGCGGGGCGCCGCCGTACGGTGGCAGCCACCAGCTCTACACCGTGGCGTCGACGTCGGTGACGTCGTCCACGCACGGGTACACCTCGGTTGACGCGGTGACGCCGATCGTGAACGGCGTACCGCTCTTCGCCCCGGTCTGGGACACCATCTGCTTCCCGTAAGGGGGCGCGGTTAGTGGCGGCGAGCCTCTCCGGCGCGGTAACGGTACACGATCCGACCCTTGGTGAGATCGTACGGGGAGAGCTCGACGTCAACGCGATCGCCGGGAAGAATCTTGATGTGATGGCGGCGCAGACGACCGGCAATATGCGCGAGGATCGTGTGACCGTTGTCCAGCTCAACCGAAAAGGTCGTGCTGGGAAAGACCTGTTTGACGCTGCCGTGGACTTCGAGCGGCGCCTCTTTCACGTCAACATTCTGGACCTTGGGTTCGTATTTCTGGGTGCGTTTTCGCGTAGCGATAGTGGACTCTCTCTGTTC
>JAGWSR010000052.1 GCA_028869385.1 bacterium | reverse complement strand
CGCTTCGTGCGTGAGTTCCGCAACGACATCGACGGCGTCGAAGTCGGTCAGACCGTCACCGTCGCCGGCTTCGAGCCGGGCGATCGCGTCGACGTCGTCGGCATCTCGAAAGGCCACGGCTTCGCGGGCGGCATCAAGCGTCACAACTTTTCGGGCGGCGGCGCGAGCCACGGCTCGATGATCCACCGTCAGCCCGCTTCGAACGGCGACACCAACGCGGGACGCACCGTGAAGGGCAGCCGCCGTCCGGGTCACTACGGTGTCGATCGCACGACGCATCAGAACCTCGAAGTGGTCAAGGCCGATACCGAGCGCAATCTGCTGCTCGTGCGCGGCCCGATCCCGGGTCCCAAGAACGCCCTCGTCGTCGTTCGTAAGAGCGTCAAGACGAAGGCTGGAGCGTAGTCATGCCCAACGTTATCGATGCAACCGGCAAGGTCGTGCGCGACGTCGCGACGCCCGCGATCTTCGAAGCCGACTACACCGCCAAGACGCACACGATTTTCCGCGCCGTCTATCGCGAGTTCGCGAGCCCGCGCGCGGGTACCGCGTCCACGAAGAAGCGCGACGAGATCGCCGGCGGCGGTCGCAAGCCCTGGAAGCAGAAGGGCACCGGTCGCGCTCGTCAGGGTTCGATCCGTTCGCCGCAGTGGCGCCACGGCGGCGTCGTCTTCGGGCCGCAGCCGCGCAGCTACGTCACCGACCTGAACAAGAAGGAGCGCAAGCTCGCGTTCGTCGCGGCGCTCTCCGACCGTTTCAAGAACGATGCGGTGACGGTTCTCGACGCGTCGAGCTTCTCGATCGTCAAGACCGCCGATTTCGCCAAGCTGATCTTCGGCAGTGCGAAAGACGCGAAGACGGGCCCCTCGACCCTCGTCGTTCTCGGCAAGGGTGAGGCGAATGCCGACGCGATCCATCGCGTCGCGCGCAACCTCAAGCGCGTCGGCGTCACCGACACCGGATCGCTCGACGTGAAAGACGTGCTTCGCTACGACCGCATCATCTTCACGACCGCCGCGTTCGACGCCGTCTCCGGCGTCACGCTCGGCAACGGGAGCAGCAAGTAATGGACGCACGCGACGTCATCATCTCGCCGCGCATCACCGAGAAATCGATGGCTAATGCGCTCGGCACGCAGTACACCTTCGTCGTTCATCCCGACGCGACCAAGACGCAGATCCGCCACGCGATCGAAGAGATCTTCAGCGTGAGCGTGGTCGCCGTCAACACCGTGAACGTCCGCGGCAAGAAGCGCAACTTCGCGCGCCGCGGCACGCGCACGAGCGGTAAGCAGAGCGATTTCAAGAAGGCGATTGTCACCCTCAAGCCGGGCGAGAAGATCGAACTCGGCGGCGTCAACTATTTCGAGCAATAAACATGCCGGTTAAGAAATATCGTCCGACCAGCCCGGGCCGTCGCTTCCTGACCTCGATGGACTTCTCCGACCTCTCCAAGGTCGCGCCGGAGAAGTCGCTCATCGAAGTTCGCAAGAAGCATTCGGGCCGCAATAACAACGGTCACATCACCGTCCGTCATAAGGGCGGCGGTACGCGCAAGCAGTATCGCATCATCGACTTCAAGCGCAGCAAGGACGCGATCCCCGCGAAGGTCGCGACGCTCGAGTACGATCCGAATCGCTCGGCGCGTATCGCGCTGCTGCACTACAAGGACGGTGAGAAGCGCTATATTCTCGCGCCGCTCGGCCTCAAGGTCGGCGACGTGGTGGAGTCGGGTCCGAGCGCGGATATCAAACCCGGCAACTGTCTGCCGATCAAGAACATCCCGGTCGGTACCGTCATCCACAACATCGAGCTGCGCCCCGGACAGGGCGGCAAGCTCGTGCGCTCGGCCGGCGTTTCGGCGCAGCTGATGGCGAAGGAGACGGAGTACTCGCAGGTGCGCATGCCCTCGGGCGAAGTGCGCATGATCCACATCGAGTGCCGCGCCACGATCGGTCAGCTCGGCAACGTCGAGCACGAGAACCAGGTGATCGGCAAGGCCGGACGCTCGCGCCATCTCGGCAAGCGCCCGAGCGTTCGCGGTATCGCGATGAACCCGGTCGATCACCCGCACGGTGGTGGTGAGGCGCGTTCGACCTCGGGTCGTCCGCCGACGACGCCGTGGGGCCAGATGACCATGGGTAAGAAGACGCGTCGCAACAAGCGTACGACGAAGTTCATCGTTCGTAAGCGGGGTTCTAAGTAATGGGTCGTTCCCTCAAAAAAGGTCCGTTCGTTGCGGATCACCTTCTGAAGAAGGTCGAAGCGCTCAACGAAACGCGCGAGAAGCGTGTGATCAAGACGTGGAGCCGCGCCTCGACGATCGTTCCGTCGATGGTCGGACACACGATCGGCGTGCACAACGGCAAGGCGCACGTCCCCGTTTACGTCACCGAGAACATGGTCGGGCACAAGCTCGGCGAGTTCGCGCCGACGCGCCACTTCCGTGGCCACGGCGGCGATAAGGCTGGTGTGAAGTAATCATGGCCGAAATGCAAACGCAGAAACAGCAGGCGGTCGCGCACCTCAAGTTCGTGCGCATGGGTCCGCGCAAGCTCCGTCGCGTCGCCGATGCGATTCGCGGCAAGAGCGTGCGCGAAGCCCTCGTGATGCTGCAGTTCGCCGGCGTCTTCGCCTCCGAGCCGATCGAGAAGCTCGTGCGTAGCGCCGTCGCGAACGCCGGCAACAACCACAACATGAACACCGACGATCTCTACATCACGCGGATCACGGTTGACGGCGGCCCCGGCGGTCGCTTCACCAAACGCCTGGACCCGCGTGCTCAAGGTCGCGCGTACTTCAAGCGCAAGCGTCTCTCGCACGTGACGGTCGTGGTCGGCGAAGAGCCGCCCAAGAAACAGCCGAAGCGCCGCGCCGGCGCGAGCGTCGCGTTTAAGCCCGCGACGACGCGACGTCCGCGTACCACCACTGCTGCGAGCCAGGGGTAACACATGGGACAGAAGATTCATCCGGTCGGCCTTCGCCTGGGCATCACGCGCACGTGGGACAGCCGCTGGTTCGAGAAAAAACACTACATCGATTGGCTGCACGAAGACGTCAAGATCCGTAACTACTTCACGAAGTGGATGCGCTCGGCGGCGATCAGCAAGATCGAGATCGAGCGTCGCGCGAATCAGGCGCGCGTGATCGTCAACACCGCGAAGCCGGGTATCATCATCGGCAAGCGCGGCGTCGGCATCGAAGACATTCGCAAGAACCTCGAAAAGCTCACCGGCAAGAACGTTCAGGTCAACGTGATGGAGATCAAGCATCCCGAATTGGATGCCCGTCTCGTCGGCCAGAACATCGTCGATCAGCTCGAGAAGCGCATCGCGTTTCGCCGCGCCATGAAGCAGGCGATCATGCGCACGATGAAGGCCGGCGCGCGCGGCGTCAAGGTGCAGGTTTCGGGTCGCCTCGGCGGCGCCGAAATCGCGCGCACCGAGCGCAACGCCGACGGTAAGGTGCCGCTGCACACGCTGCGCGCCGACATCGATTACGCGCACGTCGAGG
>JAGWSR010000051.1 GCA_028869385.1 bacterium | reverse complement strand
GGCCGAGCCGCCCGCCTTCAGGCTGGACGCTTTGTGGACGACGCGCGCCTACGATTGCGGCATGCCGCAGCGACGCTCCACACGAGCCGAGGACGTATTCCTGGTACGCATCTGGTGCGATGACGACCGCCCCCACCACGCGCCGTGGCGTGCGTCGGTGACGCACGTGACCACGAGCGAACGTCACTACTTCACCGACTACGGCGAGCTGTGCGAGTTTCTCGAACGGTGTCGCCGCAAGCTGCCGGGCTAAAGGCGCGAGGGCGGCGAAAGCCCCGCACTATGCCCAAGTTGACCCGAATCTATACCCGTACCGGCGACAACGGAACGACCGGCCTCGTCGGCGGACAGCGCGTCATGAAGAACACGCTGCGCATCGAGACCTACGGCACGGTGGACGAGCTATCGAGCGCAATCGGGATCGCGCGCACCGCGCTGCGTCCGCTCCTCGCCACGCACCGCCGCGCGCAGCGGCTCGATCAATGGCTCGCCTGGACCCAAGACGCGCTCTTTAACCTGGGCAGCGATCTCGCGACCCTGCCCGGCGATCGTTGGGAGGGCATGCCGCTCGTCACCGAGCCGGATATCACCGCGCTCGAACGCGCCATTGACGAGGCCCAGCGCGATCTCGAACCACTCAATAACTTCATCCATCCCGGCGGCTCGTTTCCGGGTGCGTACCTGCACCTCGCGCGCACGATCTGTCGGCGCGCGGAGCGGCTGCTCGTAACGCTGCGCGAGAGCGACGACGGCGTTTCGCTCGACACCCAGCACTACCTGAATCGGCTCTCCGACGCGCTCTTCGTGTGGTCGCGCTGGATCAACGCGGAGCTCAACGAGCCCGAGTACCTCTGGAACGCGAAGACGCAGCCGCCTACGTAGGTGCGAGCAAGCGGTAGCGCAGGAGCGCGGCGAGCGTGATCGCATCGTCGATGCGTCCGTCGAGCGCCGCTTCGTAGGCATCGCCACGCGCGATGCGCAGCCGTTCGACCCGCTCGACGTCCTCTTGCTCGCTCGCCACGTCGCGCAGATCGGATGCGAGAAATATCGCAACCGGATGCGCGACGATCGAGGGAATTTCCCACGATCGGCCGAGCGCCGTCCACGTCGCGGCCTCCATCCCGAGCTCTTCACGCAACTCGCGTTTGGCGCACGCAAGCGCCGTCTCGCCCGGTTCGGCGCCGCCCTTGACGACCTCGATGACCGTATCGCGCGCCGCGAAGCGCGGCTGCCGCGCGAAGATGAATGCGTCGCGATCGACCACGAGCACGGCCGACGCGGGCGGCGTGACCAACAGCCCATGCTCGCCGGGCACACCGGTCGGATGCACGATCTCGTGCACCTCGAAGGCGAGCCACGGATTGCGGTAGAGTTCCGCGCGCGCGCGGCGCTCGTAGGGATCCATACGCCCAAGAGCCTGCGTCGGAGGGACGAGCGACCCCTCCCTGCGAACCTGCGCTGAATGTCCTTCGTCTCTGAGCTCTTTGCGACGACCAACGTCGATAAACTTCGCGCGCTCGCGCAGCAGCGAATTCTCAAGCGAGCACTATCCGCGAAAGATCTCGTCGCAATCGGTCTCGGCACGATGATCGGCGGCGGAATCTTCACCACCATCGGCACCGGCGTCAAAGGCGCGGGCCCGGCGGTGATCGTCTCGTACCTGCTCGCGGGCATCACGTCGTTCTTCGCCGCACTCTGTTATGCCGAACTCGGCGCGATGGTTCCCGTCGCGGGCAGCGCGTACACGTATGCATACGCGACGATGGGCAAACTCTTCGCATGGATCATCGGCTTCGCGCTGATCTTCGAATACGGCATCAGCGCCGCACCGGTGGCGCAGCAATTCTCCGCCGCGCTGCAAGACGTGCTCAAGACGGTGGGCGTCGTGCTTCCCGACTGGGCGCAGCAGTCGAACTTCGTCATTCACGGTGCGTGGTGGCAGATCTGGACGTGGGACTTCACGCACTCGCAGTACGACATCGTCGGCGCGCTCTTCGTGCTCGGACTCTCCGTGCTGCTCTCGATCGGCATTCGCGAATCCGCCACGACGAACAATATCTTCGTCGTCCTGAAGATCTCGGCGTTGATCGTCTTTGTGATCGCGGGCGCGTTCCTCTTTCACGCGGCGAATCTCGCGAACTTCAATCCGATGGGCCTCGGCAAGCTGGTGCCCTTCGGCGGCACCGCCGAATCCGCGCAGCCCTACGGGATCATCGCGATCGGCGCGTATGTCTTCTTCAGCTATATCGGCTTCGACACGGCGACCACGACCGCCGAAGAGTGCACGAATCCGCAGCGCGACATTCCAATGGGCGTCATCGGCGCGCTCGGCATCGGCACGCTGATCTACTGCGCGACCGCAATCGTGCTCGTCGGCGCGGTGCCGTGGAGCCAGGTCCCGATCAAAGATCCGCTCGTGTACGCGCTCGCGCCGCTGCACCAAGCGTGGCTCAACTGGATCATCACGATCGGCGTGCTTGCCGGCACCACGAGCGTCGCCTTGAGTTCGCTGCTCGGCCAGACCCGCATCTTCTACGTCATGGCGCGCGACAAAATGCTGCCGCCGTCGGTCGCCATCATCAATCCGCGTTTCAAGACGCCGGTCCGCACGACGATGATCACCGGCATCGCGGTCGCGATCCTCACGTTGATCGTACCGCTCAACGAACTCTTGAACCTCGTCAACATCGGCACGCTGATCGCGTTCACCGTCGTCTGCGCTGGCGTGCTCTATCTGCGCAAGCGCAAACCCGATCTGCCGCGCAGCTTCAAAGTGCCGTTCGTTCCGCTCTTTCCGATCCTCGGCATCGCCTTCTCGCTCTTTCTCGCCGTCTTCGGACTCTCGCGCACCACGTGGACGTGGTTCGCGGGCGCGCTCGTCATCGGTCTGATCTTCTTCTTCGCGTACGGTTTCCGCACGTCGAAGCCCGACGAGATCGAGCCCGTTCGCGAACCCGAGGGCATCGCCGAGAGCATCTGACGAACGTCGCTTTGTAAAGAAACGATGGGCGCGTGCATCCAAGCACGCGCCCTGTTAGTTTCTCTACCCGGATGGTGCGCGATGCGCGCGCCGCGCTGAAAGGGAATTACTCGTGCAAGCAATCATCGGGCGCGCGGCGGGGCCGCTGACGCTGACTTCCGTACGCGCCTCGGCGACGCGCCTCTATACGGCGATCGCCTGGCTCCACGTGCCCGCCGTCGCCATCGTGGCGATCTCGTCGGGCAATGCGTGGCTCGTACCGACGCTCGCACTCGCGATCCTTGCGCTCGGCTTCACCGTCGCATCGCGCGTGCTGCGCGACGGTTTCTGGCTGCGCTCGCTCGCCGCGATCGTACTCACCGCCGCACCGATCGCCTTCGTGTACGTGAGCCGCGGAGCGGCGGGCGGTTGGCAGATCGACTATCACATGTACTTCTTCGCGATCTTCGCGATGCTGATCGGCTACGTGGACTGGCGCCCGATCGCGGTCGCCGCCGCACTCACGGCGGGTCACCACTTGCTGCTCGACCTCATCGATCCGACGGCGGTCTTTCCCGAAGAGGGGCTCGATCGCGTCGCCTTGCACGCGCTCTGCGTGGTGGCGGAGTGCAGCGTGCTCTTCTGGGCCTGCCGCACCATCGCGCAGCTCTTCGGCCGCGTGGACGAACTGATCGACATCACGGCGACCGCGACGGCGGAAGCCATCATGGCGGAGCAGGAAGAGAAGGCACTACTTCGCGCGCAGCTCGCGAAGCTGAGCGCGAATTAGCTCGGGACTATTCGGGCGTCGGAATCGGTTGCGGATTCGCCGCGCCGATTCCGGGCGTCACGAGGTCCACGCGCGCGGTGCGCGCGTTGTAGCTCGCACGCATACCGAATGCGTCGGCCATGGCCTTGAGGCCGATCATCACGCGGCCGCGTACGCGAAACGGGGCGTGCTTGAGCGTAAACCCCATGCCGTTGAAATGCGCGTGCACGTCGCCGACGCGCAGCCGTAGCGACTGATTGCCGCGAACGACGGCGATCGCGTCGCCGTCTACGATCGTCTGCGCGCCGAGCGCATCGGCGACGGAGCGCAACGGCACGTAGATCTTCTCCGAGAGTCCCTGGACGGGCGGCACGTCACTATGGACGTGCTGACCGTCCACGACGATCTCGATTGGGCGCGCGAGCGCGAAGAGCCCCGACGCCATCGTCGCGATGACGGCCGTGAGGATCAGCGTCTGCAGTCGCGGCGCGCGATAGGTCACGTCAGACCGCGGCCGAGGTGATCTCGTGCACGTAGTCCGGGTACTTCTCGGCGATCACTTTCTCGATCTCGAGACGCAGCATGCCGAGGAGTTGCTCCTCCGGATAGGTGCCGACCAACTCGCCCGCGCGATAGATCGCGCCCTTGCCCTTGCCGCCCGCCACGCCGACGTCGGCCATCTTGGATTCGCCCGGCCCGTTCACGACGCAGCCCATCACGGCGACCTTCACCGGCGCGGTATACTCGCGCGCGATCGCCTCGACGGCGCGGCCGAGTTCGAGCACCGAGATTTCGGCGCGCCCACACGACGGACAGGCCGTGATTTCAAAGCCCTTCTCGCGCAATCCGAGCGATTTCAGGATCGACCAACAGACCGGAATCTCTTCGATCGGATCGGCCGCGAGCGAGACGCGAATCGTATCGCCGATGCCTTCGAAGAGCAGGATGCCCAGACCGATGGACGATTTGATCGTGCCGTCGCGCAGCAAGCCCGCCTCGGTGATACCCAGGTGGAGCGGATAGGGCGTCTCGCGTTCGCGCAGGCGCTTGTCCATCAGGCGATACGCGGCGACCGTGGTGAGCACGTCGTGGGCTTTCAGCGAGATCGCGATATCGGTGTGGCCGTGCTCTTCGAGCATCGCCACGTGACGCAGCGCCGATTCGACCATCGCCTCGGGCGAAAGGCCGAGCGACTTCTCTAGGTCGGGCGCGAGCGAGCCCATGTTCACGCCGACGCGAATCGGAATGCCGCGCTCCTTCGCCGCGAGCACGACTTCGGCGACCTTCTTCGGATCGCGGATGTTGCCCGGATTCAAGCGCAGCTTCGCCACGCCGGCTTCGATCGCGGCAAGCGCCATCTTGTGATCGAAATGGATGTCGGCGACGATCGGCACGGGCGAACGATGCACGATCGCCGGCAATCCCGCCGCGTCGGGCGGATCTTTGACGGTCACGCGCACGACCTCGCAGCCCTCCATCGCGAGCGCGTAGATCTGCTCGAGCGTCTTCTCGGCATCGGCGGTATCGGTCGTCGTCATGGATTGCACGACGATCGGATGATCGCCGCCGATCCACACGCTCTTCGCGTCCGGTTTGCCGGTCTTATTCTGTAGAAAGATCGCTTTGGATTTGCGCCGGAGGCGAATCACGTTAGAAGGCTCCTTGACCGGAAACGATACGGGCGATGTCGTGGAAGGCGATCACCACCATCAGCGCCATGAGCGCGGCGAATCCCGCGATGTGCACGAACGCTTCTTTCTCGGGATCCACCGGTTTGCCGCGCAACAACTCGGCGAGAATGAACGCGCCGCGTCCGCCGTCGAGCGCCGGTAGCGGCAGCAAGTTGAAGAGCCCGAGTGCGAACGAAATGGTCGCAGCGAGTCCGAAGTACGGTCCCCACCCGTAATCTTGCACCACCCCGGCGACCTGGCCCATGCCGATCACGCCGGAGACTTGACCCGCGTACTTCGTGAAGTGCGTGGCCAGCAGCACGATCGAGCCGACGGTGCTATCCACGATACCGACGTACTCCTGGCCGCTGACCGCGAGCGCTTGGCCGAGGCCGACGCGTTCGAATCGCTTCTGACTGACGAAGCCGATGCAGCCCATCTTCGGATCGGTCGGACACGCCTCGGGCGCCACTTGCATCGTGCGCGAGACGCCGTCACGTTCGAACGTGAGCGCGACGCGCTTGCCGAGCGCGCGATGGATCGCGGTGATCACGCGATCGCCGTCGGTGATGACGGCTCCGCCGATTGCGACCGAAACGATGCGATCGCCCGGCTGCAGCCCGATCTTCGATGCCGGCGAGCCGGCGAGCACGGTGCTCGCGTACATGTTGTCGCTCGGCACGCCGAAGGCGACCGCACCGATCACGAGCAGTGCGAAGGCGAGGATGAAGTTGGCGATGGGCCCCGCGACGACGATCGCGAGCCGCTGCAGCGGACGCTTCGCCTGAAAGCTCACGCTCGAGGCGTCGGCGTTCTCGCGGAATTCACGCTGCTGCTCGGCCTGCGAGCTCTTGCCGTCCTCGCCCTCCATCGCGCAGTATCCGCCGATCGGGAGCGCGCGCAGCGAGTAGAGCGTACCGGAGCGCGGGCTCGTCCAGCCGACGATCTTCGGGCCCATTCCGACCGCGAACTCGTTGACGCGCACGCCGTTGCGGCGCGCGACGATGAAGTGCCCGTACTCGTGCAACACGATCAAGATCGAGAGCATGACGAGGAAGGTGACGATCTTGCCCACCGAGGCAAGGGTGATGACGGCTAACAACACGAGCGTTTTTCGATGTCCTTTACGAGGTCGCTCGCGACGGCACGCGCCTCACGATCGGCCTCACGTATATCCTGAATGGTCGCTTCGCGCGGCGCAACCCGTTCCATCGTGCGCTCGATGATCTCGGGGATGCGGGCGAACCCGATCCGAGCTTCGACGAACGCGGCGACGGCGACTTCGTTGGCCGCCGAGAGCACCGCCGGGGCGACCCCGCCACGAGCAAGCGCCTCGTAGGCGAGCCGCACGCACGGGAACCGTTCCGGATCGGGTCTCTCGAACCCATAACCTAACTCCGCATCCTGTGGTTTACCCCCAAGCATCGCAAGCACGTCCCCACCCTTCGACAGGCTCAGGGTGACACCGGAGGAGCCGCTCTGTGTGACACCGGAGGAGCCGCCCTTCGACGAGCTCAGGGTGACACCACGTGGGGGCCCCGGCGGCTCTGCCGCCGGGGGGCGCGCAGCCGCAGGCGGAGCGCCGGTTAAACTCTCGGGGTCCCCGACCGACGCCAGTCGGTTGGGGTAGGGCCCCGGCGGCTCTGCCGCCGGGGGGCGCGCAGCCGCAGGCGG
>JAGWSR010000008.1 GCA_028869385.1 bacterium | reverse complement strand
GGAGTCGGCGATGCGCGTCTGCATCCAACCGCTCTCGATCGCGGCGATGCTGCCGCCCATCGCGTCCACCTCGGCAATCAGGCGCGACGCGCGTTCGATCAGTTCGTTCGTCAGCGACTCGACGTAGTACGATCCCGCGAGGGGATCGACCACGTCGGCGACGCCGGACTCGTAGCCGATGATCTGCTGCGTACGCAGCGCGAGCTTCGCGCTCTCGGCCGTCGGGAGCGCTAACGCCTCGTCTTTTCCGTTCGTGTGCAGCGATTGCGTGCCGCCGAGCACCGCCGCGAGCGCCTGCAGCGTCACGCGCACCACGTTGTTGTCGGGCTCCTGTGCGGTCAGCGTCGAGCCGCCGGTCTGCGTGTGGAAGCGCAGCATCTGCGAACGCGGATCGGTGCAGCCGAACTCGTCGCGGGTGATGCGCGCCCAGAGCACGCGCGCGGCGCGAAACTTGGCGATCTCCTCGAAGAAGTCGTTGTGCGCGTTCCAGAAGAACGAGAGGCGCGGCGCGACGAGATCGAGTTCGATCCCGGCGTCGCGCGCCGCCCGCAGATACGCTTTCGCGTTCGCGAGCGTGAAGGCGATCTCTTCGACGGCGGTCGATCCGGCCTCGCGAATGTGGTAGCCCGAGATCGAGATCGTGTTCCATTGCGGCACTTCGCGCGCGCAGTACGACATGACGTCGGTGACGAGACGCATCGAGGGTTTCGGCGGGTAAATGTACGTCCCGCGCGCGGCGTACTCTTTGAGGACGTCGTTCTGGATCGTTCCGCCGAGCTTTTCGAACGGAATGCCGCGCCGACGCGCGACGGCGAGCACCATGGCGAGCAGAATCGATGCGGGGGCGTTGATCGTCATCGAGACGGTCACCGCGTCGAGCGGGATCTCCGCGAAGAGCGTCTCCACGTCGGCGACGGAGTCGATCGCGACGCCGACCTTGCCGACCTCGCCGCGCGAGGGAGCGGCATCGGAGTCGTAGCCGAGCTGCGTCGGCAGATCGAAGGCGACCGAGAGTCCCGTCTGTCCGCGCGCGAGCAGATAGCGATAGCGCGCGTTCGACTCCGCGGCGGTGGCGAAGCCCGCGTACTGGCGCATCGTCCACAGGCGACCGCGGTACATATCGGCGCGGATGCCTCGACCGAACGGATACGACCCGGGCGTTCCAAGATCGTGCGGCGTTCCCTCGATGCGATCGTAGCGCGCCTGGAGCGGAATCCCGCTCGCGTTCTCGTCTCGTGCCATGCCGGAGCCTTCGGCGCGCTCGAGCGAGGGTACTTGTTCGCGAGTACGAACAACGGCGCCCATGGTGAAACGGCTTGCTGCTTACGTCGCACTCTGTGCGTTGCTCGCTCCGCTCGCGGTCGCCGCGCAGAGCGCTCCGCCTTCGAGCGCTCCGGCGCCCGTGCCCACGCCCGCCGACGTGCAGGCGCTCATCGAGGCTCGCGTGCACGACCACCCGGGCACGGGGATCGTGGTCGGCACGATCGATCGCGGCGTCGTGCGCGAGTACCTTGCCGGCAGCGCCGGGAACGCGCGTCCGCTCGACGAGCACACGCTCTTCGAGATCGGCTCGGTCACGAAGACGTTTACCGCGACGGTGCTCGCCGAGCTCGTGCAGCGCGGACGCGTGCATCTCGACGACCCCGTGCAGCGCTACCTGCCCACGTCGGTCCACGTGCCCTCGCGCGACGGCAAGCAGATCACGCTCTTGAACCTCGCCGAGCAGCGCTCGGGGCTTCCGCGGATGCCGAGTAACTTTGCGAAGCATGCCGATTCGAGCGATCCGTACGCCTCCTATAGCGTGACGCAGCTCTACCATTTTCTTAGTGGCTACACGCTACCGCGCGATCCGGGCGCCTCGTTCGAATACTCGAATCTCGGCATCGGTCTGCTCGGTCTCGCCCTCGCGCGTGTCGAGCGTCGCGATTACGCGACGATGGTGCGCGACGAGGTCTGGAAGCCGCTCGGCATGAGCGAGACGCGCATCGCGCTCGCGCCCGCCGATCGCGCGCGTTTCGCGATCGGGCACGACGACGCAAATCTCCCGGTGCATTCGTGGGAGTTCACCGACGCGTTAGCGGGTGCGGGAGCGATCCGGTCGGATCTCCACGACATGCTGCGGTATCTCGGCGCGGCGATGGGGCACGGCCCACTCGGCGGCGCGATGCGTTTCGCAGAGCGGCCGCGCGCGCCGCTCGCGAGCAATCTGCGCATCGGCCTGGTCTGGTGGACCGACGATAAGCATCGGCTGATCGAGCACGAAGGCGACACCGCGGGGTACCACTCGATCGTGATGATGACCGCGGATCGCTCGCGCGGCGTCGTGGCGATGAGCAACGGTCCCGAGGTCGCCGACATCGCCGGCCGCATCCTCGATCCGAGCTATCCGCTCACGCCGCAGATGCATGCGGCCGCGCTCTCCGACGACGTGCTCTCGGAGTACGTTGGGACCTATGCGAATCCGGCCGCCGGTCTGACCTACAAGATCACCCGCGACGGACGCCAACTCATCGCGCGCATCGTCGGTCAACCCGCGGCGCCGATTCTTGCCTCGAGCGAGGATCATTTTTTCTACACGGAGGTCGCGGCGTACATCGAGTTCGTGCGGCAGCATGGCCGCGTCGTGGGGCTGATCCTGACGCAGAACGGCGCGCACACGCCCGCCTATCGCCTCGGCTCCGACGGCAAGCCGCTTGCGTCCCACCTCGAACCGGCGTATCCGCCCGTCGTCGCGCTCGATGCGGCGACGCTCGCTGGATACGTCGGGACGTATGTGGATGACGGCCTGGCCTTTACCGTGACCGTCAAGAACGGCACGCTCTACACGGCGCTCAGAACGCATCCCGCGTATCCGGTCTTTGCATCGGCCAAGGATGCGTTCTACTACCGCGTCGTGCAGGCGAGCATCACCTTCACGCGCGACGCGCAGGGGCGCGTGAGCGCGCTCACGCTGCATCAGAACGGGCGTGAAATAACCTTCGTGAAGACCCCGTAGCGGATCGTGCTCGAGATCGCCGACGGGTACTACGATCTACCACGCGGCACGCTGCCGAACGTCGTGACCTTTCTCGAGATGCACGCGTGCCCGCCCGCGCGTCCAGATCCGCCGAACGTGCGCGCGCGGTTGCGTCGCGTGGAGCACCCGGAGCGCGCGTGGTATCGCGCGCTCTACCACCACGTCGGCGATGCTTACCTTTGGTATTCGCGGCTCGCGCTCGACGACGATGGGCTGCAGGCCGTCATCGGCGATCCGCGCGTCGAGATCTACGCGGTGCATTGCGACGGTCGCGATGAGGGCCTGTTGGAGCTCGATTTTCGCGCGAGCGAGGCGTGCGAGATCGCGTACTTCGGCCTCGCCGATGCGCTCGTTGGACGCGGCATCGGGCGTTGGCTCATGAATCGAACGCTCGAGATCGCCTGGGCGCACCCGATTCGCCGCCTCTGGGTGCATACGTGCACGCTCGATCATCCCGGCGCGCTGCCGTTCTACATGCGCTCGGGCTTCATACCGTACAAGCGACAGCTCGAATTCGCGCGCGACCCGCGGCTCGTCGGACTCGTGCCGCGCGATGCCGCGCCGCAGGTGCCGATGATCTAAGCATGGAGCTGCTGCTGGGGCTCGTGCTCGCGCTGCGCACGTGGCACGCGCCGATGCCCGCGCCCGTGGTCGCCGCGCCCGTCGCGGGCGCGCATGCCCTGCTGGTCGGCGACGTCCGCGGCGACGTCGTCGCATTCGATCCGGCAAGCGGGCGGCGCCGTTGGGGCATGCAACTTGCAAACGGGGTGTGGTCGTCACCGCTCGTCGCGGGATCGCTCGCACTCGTGACGATCGGGAGCCCGGCGTTCATCAGCTATCGGCCGTCGTCGTACGTGCTCGCCGGTCCGGGCACCAGTCGCATCGTCGCGCTGCGACTCGCGAACGGCGCCTATGCGTGGACCTACGGTCTGCCGGGCAGCGGGGCTCCCGCGGCCGCGCTCGCCGACGGCCTCGTGATCCATCTCGGCGGCAGCGGTGAGGTACTCGCGCTCGACGCGCGCACGGGGGCGTATCGGTGGCGTCGTTTCGTCGGCTCCGCCGCCGCGAGTTCGGCAACGCTCGCGCTCGTCGGGGGCCGCGTTGCGTTCTCGGGCGCCGGCCCGAATGCGGTCTACGTGCTGCGCGCGCGCGACGGCGCGCCGCTCGCCACGACGCGACTGCCGAGCGATGCGCTCGGCGTCGCATCCGAACCGCTCGCCGTCGAAGGCACGACGCTCTTCGGAGCCTACTTTGCGCGCGAGGCTTCGACGATGCGTCTGCATCTGTACGCGATCGACGCACGGTCCGGAGCGCTGCGCTGGGATCGCGCGCTCGATGCCGGTACGGCGGCGCGGCCGACGCGGTTGAGCGTGCGCGACGGTACGCTCTATCTCGGCTCGCCCTTCGCACCACGACTGTGCGCGTACCGTGCGAGCGACGGCGCGCAACGTTGGAGCGCGCCGCTTGCCGCGCGCTCGCTCGGCGGCGTGATCGTTCGCGGCGGCGTCGTCTTTGCGGCCGACGGATCGGGAACGATCGCCGCACTCGACGCGCGCACGGGGCAGTTTCGCGGAAGCCTCCATGAGGTCGCGAACTTCGAGCGCTCCGCCCCGGCCGCGGTCGGTGCGTCGCTCGCGATCGGCTCGGCGACCGGGGCGCTCTGGTCGATCCCGTTCGCTTCAATCGAGGCCGCGCGCCGGTGAGCGCGGTGCTGGCGGCGCTCGTCGCATGGCACGCGTTTCGGCTCGTGCCGACGCTCGATGCCGTGGTGCGCGACGCGCGCGCTCCCGCCGCCGTGCG
>JAGWSR010000050.1 GCA_028869385.1 bacterium | reverse complement strand
TTGGGCGGTGAGGAGTTGCATCATCGCGTCGATGATCGTGACGTTCGAGCGTTCGAGCATACCGAAGCGTACGCGTGGAGCGTGCTCGCCGCTTCCCGGGAGCTGGAGCACGGGATGCCCCGACTCGGGCGTCGCGTGGAAGATCGTGCCGCCGTCGCTTTGGAGCCGTTCGGGCGCCGGGAAGACGGCCAGACGTAGGCGCACGATCTCGCGCGTTCCCTGCGCAGTGGTGATGCGCACGCGGCCGTCGTCGGCGACCGTTGCGCTCAGCGCGTCGGCCGGAATGCGCACGCCCTGGAGTTGCCAGCCTTCGGCATTTCGCAGCGTGCCGTCGGCGGCGCGCGCGAAGGCCCCGTCGCGGGTGTAGGCGCGTTCGCGCCCGCGTGCGAGCACGAAGAAGCCGTTACCTTCGATCGCGATGTCAAATGGGCCGTCGCTTCGCGCGAGCTTTCCTTGCGTGAAGATCGGACGAGCGCCGAGCGCGATCGTTCCGGCCGCCGGTTCACCGGGCGCGGCGAGCACCGCGAAGCGCTGCGCGGAGCCTTTGAAACCGGCGACATCGGCATTGGCGAGATTGTCGGCGATCGTATCCAGATTCTGCTGCTGCGCGGCCATGCCGGTCGCGGCGGCGAAGAGCGCGCGCTCCATTATTTGAGCCTCGCGATCTCGTTGCTCGCTTTTTGACGCGTGCCGTCGATCGCGCTCACGACCTTCTGCGCGCTCTCGAACGAGCGCTGCGCGGCGAGCACGGTCACCATCTCTTGGATGGCGTTCACGTCGGCGGTCTCCACGAAACCGGCGCGCAGCGTGGCATCGCCTCCGTAGAGGATGCGATCCATGCGCTTGCCGCCGAGCATCACGCGCCCGCGCTCGTCCACGCTCGCGCCTTCCGGTACGCGTGCGGGACCGTACAGGCCAAGCAACACGCTGCCGCTTCCATCGCGCAATAGGCCGTCACGGTCGCGTTCGAAGGCGCCGTTGCGCGATGAACTCACGTGTCCGTCACGGTCGCGCACGCGAAACCAACCGCGCCCGAGAATCGCAAAGTCGAACGGGCGCCCCGTGCGCACGAGCGCACCGCGCTGCTGCGATGCAACACGCGCGATCTCCACACCGTGCGCGGTAAGGCGACCGCGTGCGAGCGACGCGTGAAACCCGTCGGTCGAAACGTTCGCAAGATTTCCGGTCGCGATCTCGAGCCGCGCCCGCGCGGCGACCATGGCGCTCGACGCCCAAGCGATACCATCCATGGCCGCATGGTACGGCGCGGCTGTGGCCGAAACGTGTCCGCGATATGGTTACGGTGTGGCCCCGCCGCGTCGCGGCACTCGCTCTCGCACTCCTTGCCGCGTGCTCGTCACCGCCTCCATCGGCCGACGATACGGCAGCGGCCAAGCTCGCGCCGCTCAAAGCGCGTTATCCGCAAGTCATCATGGGCTTCGACGTGCACGGAACGACGGTCAACGTTTCGGTTGACTTGGATCAGCTCGTCTCGATGGACGAAGACAAGGAAGACGCGATGAAAGCCGTGGCCCTCAAGACCTGGGCGAAGACGTGGAGCGAGGTGCACCCGCACCAACACGCGTCGCTCACCATGCGCATCATCGACTTCCGCGGCAACCAGGAATCAGCCGCCCACATCAAGGTGTAGGCACCCTCACATTTCTGCGTAATGTCTGCGATTGCACGACCTAAACACGCATAGAGATGGGTAAAATTAACCATAACTCATCGCAGATGGTGCTGCAATAATAACCCTCTAAAAGTGGCTGTCCTTCTGTTTCAATGTGTGGGCGTACGTGAAGATAAAACTATTGTCAACAGTACTCGTAGTAGCGTCTTTGACTCTTTCTGGCTGTGCGCAAAATTCGACATCTGCAATTCCGCCTCAACTGACGCATGCGCAGAAACCCGATACCATCAATCTGCCCGTACAATCTCAATGCAAATCGATTCAAGCCCATTCTGCAGGTTCGTCGCCGCGAGTGGTCGCAAATTGTTCGTCTTGCGATCCTGCGGCAACTGAATGCGCCACGCCCAATCCGAATCCAGGATCCGGTGGCTTTTGCAACTTCACTTGTGGTGCACCGAATCCGCCCGGAGGCGTTACGCAATGTCCGCCGGGCTCGATAGACAATGGCGACGGCAGTTGCGGAACGCCCATCGCTCATCCTGGGCGAAAAGCTGAGTTCGGCGATCAGTGCACTGCGGGAACATTATCGATAGGCCAGGAGGTCCCAGGCTACGGCGATCCTTCTCATCTCGTTTCTGGTACCTACTCGGTGAATATGAGCATGCAAGGGAACACAGTCGACGTAATTGGATATGTCTACACGACCCTGGGCGGAACAGCATATTTCGTCCCGATCGGATCGTCCATAAATATTTTCGTTTTTGGACTAAGTCTTAACAGCTCGACATCGATTGGGCCAAATGAGAACGCCGCGAACTTCACAGATGTAGCAAACGCTATACAGAAGTTCATCCATAACGGCAACGTTAGCAACGCCGTCAACTGCTTCCCCGGGGGGAGCTGGAATGGTCAATACCCAGCTTAAGTCCGCGATCCAAGCCATCATCTGTCTACCTGTGATGGCCTCGCTATTACTTCGGATACCGCTCGCCTCAGCGGAAGGCCTTGCGGTTCAGCAGCCTGCGCGCTACATGAGTTCATGCCCATATTACGACGATGCTCCAGCGATCAAGATTGGGCAGGTTGTGCTGGACACGTCAAAGATCGCCGGGCTCGTGTACGACGAGAGCATCGTTGCCCGCAAAACGGCTCCGTGGACGCCTGAAGGGTACATTCTCACGCTCGGGTCCGGGGCACAGTATCTTTTCGCGAGTAAAAACGGGACGATTCTGACGGTTCACGGCGGTTCGTTCACGCGGCTTGGGTCACGGCCGACACAGAAATCTGGGCTCGTGATGCAGGTGGAGCGGTATCTCCGCAAACCTTTCACGCATGCGGACATCGTGCTCACGCCATGCTTTAGCAAGCCCTGGAACGGCACGTATGTTAAGAGCCGCTCTCATGCACACCGTAGGAGTATGCAGTAGCCCTCCTGTGTCGCCCTTCGAGAAGCTCGTCCTTCGACAGGCTCAGCGTGACACAGGTGAGTGCTCAGCGTGGCACGGGTGGTGGCACGGAGGGGGTCAGACTATAGGCGGGCGGTTACGGCGTCCGTGAAGGTTTGCGTGGAGACGGGTGTGTTGTCGCGGGCTACGTCGGCGGTCAATACGCCGTCGGCGTAGGCGCGTTCCACGGCGCGTTCGATGCGGGCGGCGTTCTCGTCGTCGGCGAGACTGTAGCGCAGGAGCAGTGCGGCGGAGAGAATCGCGGCGGTCGGATTCGCGATGCCTTTACCGGCGATATCGGGTGCGGTGCCGCCGATCGGTTCGTAGAGGCCGAACTGCCGTCCGGGCATTCCGCGCGTGCCGAGGCTCGCGCTCGGCAGCGTGCCGATCGAGCCGGTGAGAATCGCGGCTTCGTCGGAGAGGATGTCGCCGAACATATTCTCGGTCACGATCACGTCGAAATCGCCGGGACGACGCACGAGTTGCATCGCGGCGTTGTCCACCAGCAGATGCTCCAGCTTCACGTCGGGATACTCGGGCGCGATACGCTCGGTGACGCGGCGCCACAAGCGCGAGGTCTCCAAGATGTTCTGCTTATCTACCGAGGTGAGATGCTTGCGGCGGCCGCGCGCGAGTTCGAAACCGGTGCGCACGATGCGCTCGATCTCGGGCGCGTGGTAGATCATCGTATCGACCGCAGATTCCACGCCGTCTTCGGTGCGCTGCTCTTTGGGTTTGCCGTAGTAGATGCCGCCGGTGAGTTCGCGCACGACCACGAGATCGAGCCCGCGCACGAGTTCCGGTTTCAGCGACGAGGCGTCTTCCAATCCGGGGAAGACGCGCACGGGGCGAATGTTCGCGTAGAGTTCGTAATCGCGACGCAGCAGAAAGAGCGCGTACTCGGGCCGCTCCGCGAGCGGTTTACTGTCGTACTCGGGCAGGCCGACGCTGCCGAAAAGGATCGCGTCGCTGCGTTCGCACGTGGCTCGCGCGTCGTCGGGCAGCGCGGGGAGGCCGCGGCGCAACGCGGCGCCGCCGATCTCGTGCTCGACGCACGTCACATCGGGGCGCACCGTTTGCAGCACCGCCACCGCGGCATGCGTAACTTCAGGTCCGATCCCGTCGCCGGGAAGGACGGCTATCGTGGCGGCCATCGTGCGCGTTACTGAACCGTAATGCGCGTGGTGTCGCTCGACGGCGGCTCGCTCGTCGGAGCCGCGCCCTCGCCGTTCGCGCCGAAGAGCGTCTGCTTCTGCGGCGGACTGGTCGGCGCACTCGGTGCGCTCGGCGCGGCGTGCGCGCTGTCGAGCAGCGAAAGATGCGTCATCAGCAGGCTGCGCAGTTCGCTCTTGGTCTTCTCGGTGGCTTCGATCGCGCGCTGGTGGTCGCGCCGCGTCTCCGCGATTGCGTCGTTGTAGCTCGCGATCTCGCGCTCGGCGGCCAAGCGCGCTTGCTCGCGAATCAGATCGGCCTCTTTGTGCGCCGAGGCCTTCACTTCGTCGGCGGTGCGCTGCGCGAGCACGAGCGTGTTCTGCAGCGACTCTTCCATCGCTTTGAAGTGGCTGATGCGCTCCTTGAGATCGGCGATCTCAGCCTGGAGCGCGGCTCGCGCCGTCGCGTCGTCTTCGAGCGTCTCGATCACTTCGTCGAGAAACTGGTCAACTTCGGCGCGGTCGTAGCCCTGCAGCGCCTTCTTGAACGACTTGTGCTGAATGTCGATCGGGGTGATTCGTTCCACGCGCGTCTAGCCTCGGTTGGATATGAAGTCGAGCGTACCGTCGGACATCATCGAATCGCGCAGTCCCGCCGCGTTCACGACAACCCCGGCCGGTACGATCAGGTAGATCGCCTCGGCGAGCTTTTGAATCTTTCCGTCAATCGTGTAGGCCACGCCCGAGGCGAAGTCCACGACGCGCTGCAAGAGCGTGCGGTCCGCGTTCTGCAGATTCACGATCACGACTTGCCGATTGCGCAGCGCGTCGGCGATCTCGACGACGTCTTGAAACGATCGCGGAGAGTACACGCTCACTTCGGTGCCGGCGCGACGCCCGGCGTTCGAGAGCGGCACGACGCGACCACCGGCGGCAACCGGTTCGTCGTCGTAGAGTTCGTCGTCTTCGTCGCGGACCGAGAAGAACGATCCGATCTTACTGAACATACTCATCTCGCGGGACGCCTCCCGTCCTTTTCGTCAGTCATACCGGCGCTCACCGAAGAGCGCGGTACCGATGCGCACCATCGTGGATCCGGCCCGAATCGCTTCGCGCCAGTCCCCCGACATGCCGATTGAGAGCGTACTTCCACCTAGGCGTGCAAACGTCTTGGCGGCGAGCGCAAAAGCGCGCTCCGTCTCGCTGCGATCCTCGGTGATCGGGCCGATAGCCATCACGCCGTCCAGCCGGAGGGCCGCCTGCGCGCGGATGGTCTCGGCGAGCGCGTCGGCCTCATCGGGCGGGCAGCCGAAGCGCTCGGCGGGCGAGATGTTGAGCTGCACGAGGACCGGAAGCACCCGTCCGGCACGGGCCGCGGCGTTGCCGAGCGCGACCGCGGCGTCGGCGCGGTCCACGCTCTGCACCACGTCGAAGAGCGCGACCAGCTGCTTGGCCTTGTTTGTCTGCACGTGCCCGATGAAGTGCTTCTCGAGCGGGGGCAGCTGGGCGAACTTCTCCTTGGCCTCCTGCACGTAGTTCTCGCCGATGGCGGTGAGCCCGGCGGCGGCCGCTTCGATGATGGCGGAAGCCGGCTGGCGCTTGCTCACGCCCAGGATGCGGATGCTCTGCGGGTCGCGCCCGCAGGCACGCGCTTCCGCGGCGATCTCGGCACGCAGGGCGGCGAACCGTTCGGCGAAGCCGCTCATGCCTTCGCGGGCGCCGCGCTCTCCGTCACGTCGGTGCGGCGGCCGCGGCGCGTGCAGTACACGATCGCAAAGATGCCGATCGGAACCATCGGGAGCGCGTAGAGCTGCCCGCCCGTGATCGGGCCGAGGTGAAAGTCCGCGTAGCGCCACATCTCGGCGATGCTCCGGGTGATGCCGTAGATCGTGAACCACGTCCAGCCAACCACGCCGTCGGGCGGGCGGCGCTTGTACACATAGAGCACGATCGGCAGCGTGAGGATGTCGAGCACCGCTTCGTAGAGCTGGGCGGGATGGCGATACTGCAGGCCCCAGGTCTGCGCGTCGCCGGGGCGATTGGGCAGCATGCACCAGGGGCGGTCGGGATTGCAGATGTCGCCCCAGAGCTCGTCGTTGATGAAGTTGACGATGCGGGTGAGCGTGATGCCGATCGGCAGCAGCGGCACGATCTCGTCGCCGAGGACGGTGTATTTCAGGCCCGGATGCTTGCGTACGAAGAGCCAGATCGCCACCAGCACGCCGACCATGCCGCCGTGGAAGGCCATGCCGCCCTGCCAGACCGCGATGAAATTCAGCGGGTGCGCGAGGTAACCCGCGAGGCTATGCGAGGGGTCTTTGGGTCCGACGCTGATGATGTCGTTGATGACGAAAAAGGTGCGGCCGCCAACCAAGACGCCGATCAGCGCGTAAAAGAGAAAGTCCTGAATCTGTTCCCGCGTCAGGCCCAGCCGACGGCGCCCTTCGGGGCGGCTCATCCACAGGTACACGCTGACGAAGCCGAGCAGATAGGCAATGCCGTACCAATGCACGTTCAGCGGCCCCAAGTGAATCGCTACGGGGTCGACGTTTGTCGGATAGTTAAACCAATGCTGCATAGAGAAGCTCTTCTGCCGTGAATAGCACGCACATCACTGTTGGGATCGCCTTCTTAGCGGGGCTCGTTTCCTTCGTCTCTCCATGCGTCCTTCCGCTGGTCCCCGCCTATCTCTCGCTCTTGACCGGGCGGAGCCTCGAGACGCTGACCGCGCAAGAGACCAATCGTGAACTGCGAGCGCTCGCCGTGGGCCACGCGCTCGCGTTCATCGCGGGCTTCACCGTGGTCTTCGTCGCGCTCGGTCTCACGGCGAGCGCCTTCGGCGCCGCACTCAACGCGCATCGCTTGCTGATCGCGCAGATCGGCGGCAGCATCGTCGTGGTGCTGGGACTCCAGATGATGGGCATGCTGCGCATCCCGTTCCTGATGCGCGACACGCGCGTGCACTTGCAGCGCGAGCAGCGCACCTTCTGGAGCTCGGGCATCGTGGGCATCGCCTTCGCGGCCGGCTGGTCTCCCTGCATCGGGCCGATTTTGGCGGGAATTCTCGCGATTGCGTCGCAGGAGCACAACGCCGAGGCGGCGCTGCTGCTCCTCGTCTATTCCTTGGGCTTGGCCGTCCCGTTCTTCCTGACCGCGCTCGCGATCGGAGCGGTGCTGCCGATGCTCAACCGCGTCAAGCGTTTTCTGCCGGTGATCGAGTTCATCGCGGGACTCTTCTTGGTCGCGGTCGGGCTCGTGCTCGTCAACAATGCGTTTCTCACCGTCGCAGGATGGTTCTATCAATTTGTCCCGCAACCGAAGCTTTAACTCGACCGCGCTGATCCTCGTCGTCGCGATCGTCGCGTTCGTCGCCGATCAGATCAGCAAGCGCCTCGTGATCACCTCGTTCCAACCGGGCGAGAGCCGCTACGTCATTCCGCATCTGCTGAAGTGGACGTACGAACGGAACTTTCACGGCGCGTTCGGTCTCTTCGGCAGCAACGGCGTGCTCCTCATCGCGATGGCGGTGGTGGTGCTCGTGCTCTTCTGGATCAGCTTCCGTGACGCGGTCGCCTCGTCGCGACTCGTCTGCGTCGCCTTCGGGCTCATCGTCGGCGGGGCCATCGGCAACATCGCGGATCGCGTGCACTTCGGGTACGTCGTGGACTTCGTCGATTTCTACCGCATTTGGCCCGACATTTTCAACCTCGCCGACTCGTGCATCACGATCGGCGTCATCCTCCTCCTACTCTCGAGCCTTGCAGCATCACGTCGTAGCGCCTGAAGAGGCCGGGAAACGCACCGACGTCCTCGTCGCGCGCCTTTCGGGCGCGCCGCGTTCGCTCGTCACCGAGGCGCATAAGCGCGGCGACGTGCGCGTGAACGGCGTCGCCGTGAAGCCGAGTTGGCCGCTCGAAGCGGGCGACGCGCTCGAATTCGACGTGCAGTCGCGCGAGCCGCTGGTCGCGACGCCTGAAGAGATCGCGCTGCCGATTCTCTACGAAGACGACGACGTTCTCGTGGTGGACAAGCCCGCGGGCATGGTCACGCATCCCGCGCACGGCGCGACGAGCGGTACGCTCGTCAACGCGCTGCTCGCGCACATCGGCTCGCTCCCCGGCGATCCGCTACGCCCCGGGCTCGTGCATCGCTTGGATCGCGACACCTCGGGTCTGCTCGTCGTCGCGAAGAACGACGCCGCACTCTCCGCGCTCGGCATCGCGATGAAAGCGCGCACGATCAAACGCGAGTACCTCGGACTCGTGCACGGCGTGCCCGAACACGCGCGCGGCACGATCGAAGGTCCGATCGGACGCGATCCGCACAACCGCATGAAGTACGCGATCGTCGGCGACGGGCGCCCCGCGATCACGCACTACGAAGTACGCGAGACCTATCCCAAACACGCCGAGCTGACCTTTCGCTTGGAGACGGGCCGCACGCATCAGATTCGCGTGCATTGCACCGCGATGGGTCACGCCATCGTGAACGATCCCCTCTACGGACGCGAAGAGGAGCGCTTCACGCTGCCCGGACAGGCGCTGCACGCATGGCGCCTGTCGTTCGCGCACCCACGCACGGAGCAAGTACTCGAGTTCGAATCGAGCCCGCCCGAAGAGTACGAACATGCCAAGCACCTTCTCGCTTCTAGCGACTGACGGCACCGCGCGGCGCGGCACGCTGCGCCTGCATCACGGCGTCGTGCAGACGCCGACCTTCATGCCCGTCGGCACCGCCGCGACCGTCAAGGCGCTCACGCCCGAGGAAGTGCGAGCCGCGCACAGTCAGATCATCCTCGCGAACACGTACCACCTGTGGCTGCGTCCGGGACGCGATCTGCTGGTCGAGGCGGGGGGCATTCACCGCTTCATGGCGTGGGACGGCCCGATCCTCACCGATTCCGGCGGATTCCAAGTCTTCAGCCTCGAGGGGCGCCGCAAGATCGACGACGACGGCGTCACGTTCCAATCGCACATCGACGGCAGCATGCACCGCTTCACGCCCGAAAGCGTGCTCGAGTTCGAGGAAGCGCTCGGCGTCGATGTCGCGATGGTGCTCGACGTCTGCGTGAAGCTGCCGTCATCGCCCGAGGCGGTCGCGGCCTCGGTACGCAAGACGACCGACTGGGCGCGCCGCTCGCGCGCCGCTTGGAAGCGCGCCGAAACCCAGGTCTTCGCCATCATGCAGGGCGGGCTCGACCTCGCGATGCGCGAGCGCAGTGCGCGCGAGATCGTCGAGCTCGACTTTCCCGGCTATGCGATCGGCGGGCTCTCGGTCGGCGAGACGCGCGAGGAGATGTATGTCACGGCGCGCCACTCCGCCGCGCTTCTACCCGCAGAGAAGCCTCGCTATCTGATGGGGGTGGGAACCGTTCGCGACATCATCATGGCGGTGGACTGCGGCATCGATATGTTCGACTGCGTCTATCCCACGCGCTGCGGGCGTAACGGCCGCGCGATGACGCGCGCGGGTGAGTTCAGCATTCGTAACGCGCAGTACAAGCGCGACTTCACCCCGGTCGATCCCGAATGCGGCTGCTACGTGTGCACGACGTACACGCGCGCGTATCTCAACCATCTCTTCCGCGCGAACGAGATGCTCGGGCCGCGCCTGCTCTCGTACCACAACATCTACGTGCTCAACGATCTCATGCGCGAAGCCCGCGATGCGATCGAACGCGGCGTATGGTCGGCATTTCGCGACCGCTTCTTCTCGTAGCGCTCGCGGCCGCGCTGCTCGCGAGCGCGTGCGCGCATCGCGGCCCGGGCGTCGTGCGCGTCGCTATTTCGGTCCAGACGTGCGATCGCGGCTGCCGTTCGTTTCAAACCAGCTTCTCGAAAGACGGCAGTTCCGCGTCGCCCGCATTCGAGTGGTCGGGTGATGCGGGGAATGCGCGCGAGCCGATCGCGCGCGCTTTGGCGGCGCTGCCGCTCGAAGCAATCGAGCGATGCCCGAAGGACGGCGGCGCAACGAATCTCGACCGAGCACTCGTCGGCGTGCACCTCACCGACGGCCGCAACGTCTTCTGCACCATCTCCGCTCGTGGACCGGTCGGCAACGCGACCGATGCAGAGCGCATTCGCGCCTACGCGCAGCAATGGGGCTGGCCGATCTATCGCGTCACCCTCGGG
Source organism: bacterium (assembly GCA_028869385.1). Lineage (GTDB taxonomy): Bacteria > Vulcanimicrobiota > Vulcanimicrobiia > Vulcanimicrobiales > Vulcanimicrobiaceae > REEB354. Next base: position 3,919 of record JAGWSR010000050.1, on the reverse strand, counting down.
GCGCAGTACGGCATCCTCGTGGACGCCATCCGGTCGAACCACGTTCGCTGGCTCGATTTCAAACGCACGGGATGCTATGGATCCTGCCCCGCGTACGATGCACGCTTCGATCGCGACGGCAGCGCCACCATCGTGCGCCGCGAGCGAGGGCGCACGTCAACGCTGCACCTTCGCGTGCCGTTCGACGAGGTGCGCCATGCGTTGGAATCCTCGCATCCCGAGGCGCTGCTGCCAGGGTACCCGCACATCGCGCAAGATACGCCCGGAGCCACCATCACGCTCCAACTGCCCGGCCATCGCTTCACGATACGCGGCCCCGACTCGGCCGCGTGGAATGCGCCGATGAGCCAGCTCGTCGCGCGCCTCGATCAGATCGTGGAAGACGCCGCGCCGCAAGCACGATAGCGCACGCTCGGCGTCTGACGCCTCGCATTTGTGGGCAAGAAGAGGCATGAGTCTGGAGGTCTCACCATGCCGAAGATTTTGATCGTCGTTACCAGTCACGGGCAGCTCGACGCCGAGCACGCGACGGGCCTTTGGCTCGATGAGTATGCCGTTCCCCGTCGCGCGTTTCACGAGGCGGGTTTCGACGTCGTGACCGCAAGCCCGCACGGCGGACAGGCGCCGATCGATCCGCGCAGCCTCGAGGGCGCTTCGCCCGACCAAGACGCGATGGTCGCGCTGCGCGAGACGATTACGATCGGCGAAGCGGGCGACGCGGCGGATTACGATGCGATCTTCTTTCCCGGCGGACACGGCACGATGTTCGACCTCGCGACGAACGAGCCGGTGAAGACGCTCCTCTCCGAGTTCGACGCGCAGGGCAAGGTCGTCGCCGCCGTCTGTCACGGACCGGCCGCGTTTGTGGACGCGATCAGCGCCACCGACCCAACGCGATTGCTCGTCCACGGACGGCGCATCACCGCGTTCACCGATAGCGAAGAGCGCGCCGTGCACCTCGATACAGCCGTACCGTTTTTGCTGGCGTCGAAGTTGCGCGAACAGGGCGCAACGGTCGTCGAGAACGCCGACTGGGCCGATCACGTCGAAGTCGACGGCAATCTTGTCACGGGACAGAATCCACAGTCCAGCGCGAGCACGGCGAACGCGGTCATCGAGTTGCTCAAAGCGCGCGTGTAGCCTTGTCCGCGCGCTTCGGCGCGTGATAGGGTGGTCGTGAGATGGTCAGGGGAATCGACGAAAAGCCCTATCTCGAGTGGCTCGACGGCGTCGAGAGTCTCGTCGTGAGCCCAAATCCGCCGCATGGAATCGTCGCAATCGAGATCGGGACGATCCTCAATCGCCTCGGCTCCGCATTCGGGACGTCGGCCGTCGAAGTGCACCTGCGACTCGATGATGACGCGCACCACCGCACGGTGCTGCTGCCGGACGTCGTCTTTTACCGCGACGAAACGATGCTCGGAATCCCGCAGCAAGATCGTATGCTGCCGAACGTTCCGCCCGAAATCATCGTCGACGTGCGTTCGCCGAACGATCGTCCGGGATTTCGTGAAGCGAAGATCGCTCGGTACGTTGCGTGGGGATGTCCGCTCGTGCTCGACGTCTCGGTAACGCCGCGCGCGATCGTCGCGATCACGCGCGATGGCGCCCGCACCTATCGGCCCGGCGATCGCTTCGAACACCCCGCCGTGCCCTGGCTACAGTTCCAGGTCGGCGAGGTGTTCGCGAAACTCGACCTCTTCGGGTTCTAGAGCGCGCGCACGACCGCCGCGCAGTCGCCGCAGAGCGAAGGGTGCTCCGCGTCGGAGCCGAGGTGGCGGAACTTCCAGCAGCGACGGCACTTTTCGCCGTCGGCGTTCGTGATCTCGAGCGTCGCGGCATCGCTCTCGATGCTCGCGGATTCGACGAGCTCGCATTCCGATACGACGAGCGCTTCGCGCAGGTTGTCGCCGAGATGCGCGAGACGCTTGTGGAGCCCGGAACCCGCCGCGATGCGTACCTTCGCTTCGAAATCGCGCACGTTCGGGCTGCCGGCAACCTGCGAGCGAAGCGAGCGCAGTTCTTCCCAGAGCGCGAGATCGGCATCGAGGGCTTTGCGATCGATGTCGGCGGCGGCGAAGGATGAGTCGAACACGCTCGCCTCCTCGCCGCGCAGCGCGGCGGGAATCTCTTGCCACGCCTCTTCGGCCGTAAACGAGAGCACCGGCGCAACCGCCGTGAGGAAGCGTTGCAGCGCGTAGAGCAGCGCCGATTGCGCGCTGCGGCGACGCGCGTCGTTCTCCGCACGCGAGTAGAGCGGATCTTTGAGCGCGTCGAAGTACAGGCTCGACATCGTGCTTTCGAACTCCACGATGCGCAGGTAGGCGCCGTGGATGTCGTACGCATCGTAAAACGCTTTCACGTCTGCGACGAACGCATCCACCACGCTGCACGCGAGCGTATCGAGCGGCTGCATCTCCGCGCGCGACACGACATCGGCCGCACCGAAATCGTCGAGATTCGAAAGCATGAAGCGAATGCGATTGCGGATGTTGCGGTAGACGCGGCTGACCTGCTCGACCACGTTCGGGCCGAAGCGCACGTCATCCACGAACTCGACCGAGGCGGCCCACAAACGCAGCACGTCGGCGCCCCATTTGTCCATCGCGTCCTTCGCATCGATGCCGGTGCCTTTGGACTTCGACATCGGACGACCGTGCTCGTCGTTCACCCACCCGTTCTTCACGACGCGCTTGTACGGCGCGGCGTTCTTCACCGCGACGGCGGTGACGAGCGAGCTACGGAACCAGCCGCGGTACTGATCGCCGCCTTCGAGCACGAGATCGCTCGGCCACGGAATGCCATCCTTGCCGAGTACCGCGAAGTGCGTGACACCCGACTCGAACCAAATGTCGACGATATTCTTCTCTTTTTCGAACGCGTGCTTGCCGCAGTTCGGGCACGCGAAGCCGTCGGGCAGATACGTTTCGACCGGATCGCTCCACCACACGCCCGCACCCTCCTGCGCGAAGCGCTTGGCCGCGTTGCGCGCGACGTGCGCGTCTAATACCGACTCGCCGCAGCCCGTACAGACGAGCGCCGGAATCGGCGTACCCCACGTGCGCTGCCGCGAGATGCACCACTCGGGGTGATTCTCGAGCATCTGCTTGAGGCGCGTCTCGCCCCACTCCGGCGTGTAGGCCACCGCTTCGGCCGACTCGATCGCACGCGCGCGCAGCCGATTCTGATCCATCGCGATGAACCACTGCGCGGTCGCGCGGAAGATCACCGGATTGTGGCAGCGCCAGCAATGCGGATAGGAGTGCTCGTACTCGTGCGCGCGCCACAAACGGCCGCTTGCGCGCAAGTCCTCGACGATCTGTTTATTCGCCTTGAAGATGAACTGGCCGGCATACGGTCCCGCTTCGTCGGTGAAGTGACCCGAGGCATTCACCGGATTGAGGATGGGCAGATCGTACTTGATGCCGGTCTCGAAATCGTCGGCGCCGTGGCCCGGCGCCGTGTGCACCGCGCCCGTGCCGGTCTCGAGATCCACGTAGTCGGCGAGCACGATCGCGGAATCGCGATCCAAGAACGGATGGCGCGCGAAGAGTCCATCGAGGTGCTCGCCCGTCGTCGTCGCGAGCAGCGTCGCCTCGGCGAAGCGTTCGCCGAGCGCGGATGGCGCGAGCGCCGTCGCGAGCACGAGCCCCTCGCCATCGAGTTCGTACAAGCCGTACGCCGCATCGGCACGCAGCGCGATCGCCACGTTCGCCGGAAGCGTCCACGGCGTCGTCGTCCAGATGAGCACCGAAACGCCCTTCGACAGGCTCCCCTTCGACAGGCTCCCCTTCGACAGGCTCAGGGTGACACGAGTGGAGGCCGCGTCAGCATCGTCCGTGTCATGCTGAGCTTGTCGAAGCACGTCCGTGTCATGCTGAGCTTGTCGAAGCACGTCCGTGTCATGCTGAGCTTGTCG
>JAGWSR010000049.1 GCA_028869385.1 bacterium | reverse complement strand
TCCGCAGATCGCCTCGCACAGATTGCAGGCGCGATAGTGCAGCATCTTCGCGGAGCCTCCTTGGATCAGTGGTGACTAGCGGTTGTCGTGCCTCAGTGAGTCGAGCCGAGCGCTATTGAGCGCTTTTTCTATCAATTTTTGCTTCATTTTAGGTGTATACAGTTTATCGTTTTACTATAATGGAAGTGTCTGGATTGCGCATAGCTGCTGAGCGACGCCCATGAGCTTTGACGTTCGGTCGACGATAAATCGCTCATAGTCATCTTCAAAAAGAATTTCCGAAGTTACTGCGCTTGACAAAATGTCCACAATATCTCCAGGCATTTTTTTTCGATATTCAGAGGGGGCAACGCCACCTAAAGCTCGGTTGTCTGCCCTTGAGAGAAATGCGAAATTTGCGAGCGCGCTTTCATGTGGTGCAAGAGCTGATTCGCCAGCGCTCGTCGCGTTACGTAAGAATGCCCTCGGCATGAGATGATGGAATTCGGTTCGATTCGCGCGCTTAAGGGTTTCTGCTAGATCAACAGGTTGGCCAGAAATAAATGATCGTGGATGTTGTGATGCGAGAAGTAAAATGAAGGTCTTTGTGTTGACGTTGCTTACTACGAATGTGTTGTTCGTAAAAAATGCTGGCGTTAGCTCTGGGTCAAAATCGCCAAGAGAATTCGCTTCACCTCGGCTGAGGCTGCGCATTTGTTCGATGTCAGAATTAAGGTTTCTGAGAGTGCCAGCGCTATAACGGCGCGAAAATGCAGCACGCCAGAACCAGCGATTTATTCGTGATCGTTGTTCTTGCGTGCAAGTTAATTCGGTTGTCCCACTTGCCGCAAAGAAGACCGAGAGCGGGACGAGGAGAGTCGTGAAAGGAAGGTTAGAAAGCTTCTCTGCCCGGAAATTTGCCCGGACGTAATCAACCGCGTATTTGACGCCATTTGTGACACGGTCAAAATTAGCTCTGACCTCGCTTCCATTCATGTCCATCAAAGCTTCGGGAGAGGCGTCGCCTTTTAAAATCGCGGAGCAACACCGCAGCAGTAGGTTGGTGTCCGTCCCGATCTCCTGGAAGCCGAAAGGAGCGAGGTCCGCCGAGAGTTCTGCAAACGCGTCTTGGAGTTGAAAATCTTCGCTCCAAGTCCAAGCTGATAAGAGCTGTAACGTGTCGAGTTCCACGCCTTGCCGATTGACCCGCTCGAAGATGATAGCGACTGTCCCTTTGTCGTCAGTTGCAGAGCTTTGAACCGGAACACGCGCTTCCTTGAAGATCTCTTGCATTCTGTCAATTCGCTCTACTTGTTCGTCGGAGCGGCCTTCGTTTGCGCGCCGATAGGAAACCGTGTCGAAAAGAGTCGCTAAAGGGAAGTGTCTCCTTGTGTCAACGTCACCGTCCGCAAGGGCAACAAATTGACTCTCTTGCGCATTCGGCTCAGCGGACAGATCGAAGTAGATAGGGAGCCAGTCGTCGCCAGGGCCCGGCTGCGGTAACTGGCTTTGAAAGACTCCGAAGATTGACGTGATTCTTTGCTGTCCGTCTAAGACGTAATCAATTGGATAGTCAATGACAGGCTCTGGTAGGGTGAATGGGCCAAGCTTTCTATCAAAGCGTAGTTTCTCGCGTGTCCTCCAAAACAACACTGACCCGAACGGATACTTCTTGTAGATGCTGTCCATCAGATAGGCAACGCGATCAGGATCCCATACAAAACCGCGCTGAAAAGCGGGAATCCTAATCTGCCCGCGCCCTACCTGTTCTAAGATTTCACGAATGCTTAAGTCGGCCAACGCTTGACACCCCCGTATCAAGTTCAAAAATAGTCTAAGCAGCGATATTGAACTACGCCGCTCATTTGGACCATTCTTCGGAGGAAGCAGATAGAATCATTGTACGATATTGATCGGTTCGGCTCTCTGCTGCACAATGGCATCGAGAGGTGAGAACTTCGTGCCGCTGTCAGGCGAGGAGCACGCCTATAGCTGCGCCGGCGAGCGTCGCGGCGAGATTGACGGCGTCGTTGCCGAGCCAGCTCATTCCGCGACGGAGCACGGTCGGGGTTCCGCAGACATGCGGATCGGTCTCGCAGTCGCGGGCGCACGCCGGGCAGTAGCGCAGTGCCTGCGCGCTCGCGCCGAGGAACGAGTCGGCGAACGCGCCGACGACACCCGCGATGAAGATGGGCAACGACGATGCGAGGTGCACGGCGCCCGCGACGAGCGCCACGCAGGCGGCGCCGCCGAGCGTCGCGAGGCTCCCTCGCAGCGTGATCCCGCCGGAGAGTCCGGTCGCGAGCCGCCGCAGCGTGAGGATCGAGCGCGGTGTGCCGCGCGCGAGCGTGCCGATCTCGGTGCCCCACGTGTCGGCCGATGCGGCGGCGAAGGCGCCCGCGAACGCGGCGAACGCCGCGGCGTCGTGAACGCGCGCGAAGAGGAGCGCGAGCGCCGCCACGCCGCCGTTCGCGAAGACTTGCCACGCATCGCGCGCGCCGCCCTTGCCGATGTCGGTGAGCGCGCGCTTACGCACGCGACCCAGCCGCGAGAGCAGCGTCGAAGGAACGAAAAAAGCGAAGAGCACGAGCGTCGCCTGCCAGCCGCCGATGCCGAAGGTGAGCGTCCCGACGGCGAACGCGGCGATTGCGCCGCCGCGGTCGAGCGCGTGCGCGCGGTATGCGGCGAATGCGACGGCGAGCGCGAACGCCGCGCCGATCGCGAACGCGATCACGCGAAGAGCGTCAGGTGCGCTTCGAGCGCGTCGAGCAGGCCGTCGGTCGTATAGACGTCGGCGACAACGTCGACGTGCAGACCCGTGCCCTCGGCGGCCTCGGCCGTGATCGGGCCGATGCAGGCGACGAGTTTGCCGCGCGCGGCTTCGCGCGCGCGCTCGGCGCCGCCGAGCAATTCCACGAATCCGTGAACGGTGCTCGCGCTCGTGAAGGTGAGGATGTCGGCGCGCGCGACTTTGTTCGCGAACTCCGGATCCACGTCGAAGATCGTCTTGTAGGCCGCCACGACGTGCGCGCGCCGTCCGGCATCTTCGAGCATCTGGGGCAGCACGTCGCGCGCTTCCTGCGCGCGATAGACGAGCACGCGCTCGCCGTCGTGCGTCGTCTCGATCAGCGCGCGCGCGATCTCTTCGCTCACGAAGGCGCTCGGCACGAGGTCGGCGCGCACGCCGTGCTCGCGCAGGCGTTCGGCGGTCTTCGAGCCGATGGCCGCGACGCGCGTCTTGCCGATGTACCGCGCGTCGGCATCGAGCGATTGCAGCCGTTCGAAGAAGGCATCCACGCCGTTCTGCGAGGTGAACACCACCCAGCCGAACGAGGCGAGATCGTCGATCGCCGCGTGCGCGGCGTGCGGATCGTCGGGCGATGCGATGGCGATGGTGGAGGCGAGGATCGGTTCGACGCCGCGCGCGTAGAGCGCGCGTGCGAACGATTCGGCTTGATGCTGCGGGCGCGTGATCAGCACGCGCTTGCCGAAGAGCGGCGAGCGGTCGAACCAGCGCAATTCGTCGCGCAATTCGACGACGGTGCCGACGACGACGATCGCGGGCGCCTTCAATCCCTCGCGCGCGACGATCTCCGCGATGTCGGCGAGCGTGCCGGTGACGGTGCGCTGCGTCGGGCGCGTGCCGTCTTGAATCACCGCGACCGGCGTCGTCGGCGCGAGTCCGTTTGCGACCAGACGCTCGGCGATGCCGCCAAGGTTGCCCATCGCCATCAAGAGCACGAGCGTGCGATGCGGATCGGCGAGCTTCGCCCAATCGATCGTGGATTCGGGTTTGGTCGGATCTTCGTGTCCGGTCGCGACGGTGAACGCGGTATTGTGCTCGCGATGCGTCACCGGAATACCCGCGTACGCGGGCGCCGCGATCGACGACGAGATGCCGGGAACGACTTCGAACGCGATGCCGGCCGCGTGCAGCGTCTGCGCCTCTTCGCCGCCGCGCCCAAAGACGTACGGATCGCCGCCCTTCAGGCGCACGACCGTGTGTCCTTCGCGCGCCTTGCGTACCATCAGCGCTTCGATCTCGGCCTGCGGCATCGCGTGGTTGCCGCCGCGTTTGCCGACGTAGACGCGTTCGCACGTCGGCGGCGCGAGCGCGACGATCGGATCGGAGGCGAGCGCGTCGTAGAGCAGCACGTCGCAGGTGCGTAGCGCCTCGGCGGCACGCACGGTGAGCAGGCCCGGGTCGCCAGGACCCGCGCCGACGAGGATCACGCGGCCGTCAGTCATCGGTGCTTTCGGCGACGGTCAGGTGCGGGAGCAACTCGGCCACGCGATCGGCCAAGTTCAGTTCGAAGAGTTCGTCGAGCATGCGCGCGTGCAGAATCGCCTCGGCGTGGTTGCTCGTTGCCTTCTCGCGGATCTTCACGACGACGGAGTGGAGCATCTTCGAGACGATCGTCATCGACATGCCGGTGACGAGCATGCGCTCGCGTTCGCTTAAGTCGGGGCAGCGCGCGAAGAGCCGCGCGAGTTCGCGTTCGCGAATCGCCTCGGCCTTCTGCGTGAGCGAGGCGATGACCGGAATCGCGAGCCGCGACTGATACCACTCGCCGAAGCGGGCGATGAACTCGTCGATGATCTCCTCGACCTGCGGAATCGCCTCGCGGCGAACCTCGAGCTTCTCGTCCACGACGCTCTTGAGGCCGTCGATATCCACGAGCGTCACGCCCGGAACGCTCGCGACCTCGGGATCCGCGTCGCGCGGCACGGCGATATCGATGATGAAGAGCGAGCGATCGGGTCGCGCGCTCATCGCTTCGCGCACGCGGTTCGCGGTGACGACGAAGTTCGACGCGCCCGTCGAGGTGACGACGATATCCGCCGCGGCGAGCGCCTCGGTGAGTCCCGGCATCTCGACCGCCTCGCCGAAGCCGACCTCGGCGATCAATTCGCGCGCACGCGACAGCGTGCGGTTGGTAACGATGAGTTTGTGCGCGCCCTCTTGCCGCAAGCGCTTGACGGCGGTGCGCCCCATCTTGCCCGCGCCGATTACCAGCACCGAGCGGCCTTCGAGCGAGCCGAGCCGCGCCTTCGCGGCCTCGATTGCGGCGGTCGCGATCGAGGTGGATTCATCGCCGATACGCGTCTGCGTGCGCGCGTGTTTGCCGGCGTTCAGCGCTTCGCGGAAGAGGCGATGCAGAATCTTGCCGAGCGATTTCGCGTGCTGCGCTTGGATGTACGCATCTTTGACTTGACCGAGAATCTCGGCTTCGCCGATCAGCATCGAGTCGAGTCCGGTCGCGACGCGGAAGAGATGCTCGATCGCTTGGCGGCCGAGGAGCGTGTAGAGATAGGAGTCGAGATCGTACCGTTCGCGCGCGGCACCGTGCCCGAAATTTCCGAGGAACGAGCGCAGTTGTGCGACGCCGGCCTCGTAATCGTCGATCTCGGCGTAGATCTCGAGTCGTCCGCACGTCTGCAGCATCACGGCTTCGCCGATCGCGGAGTAATCGCGCAGCGCGACGAGCGCCTCCACCACGCGCGCCGCCGGGAAGGCGTGGTGTTCGCGCACTTCCACTGGCGCGGTGTGATGCGAGAGTCCGAGGCAGACCAGCGGCATCAGGCGCGCGCCTCGCGCGGCGTCTCGGACGAGGTGAGCCACGAGGTCAGGATCGACATCTCGCCCGCGAGATCGATGTTGCGCACGATGACGGGCTCGCGCAGCCGAAGCGACGTTGGTGCGAAGTTGAGGATGGCGCGCACGCCGGCGCCGGCGAGCCGTTGCGCGCTCGATTGCGCGGCGGCGGCCGGAACGGCGATCACGCCGATGTTGCAGCCGAGCTCGCGCACGACCGTGTCGATCTCGGCGACGTCCCGCACCGGAACGCCCTCCCAGTGTTGCCCGATCACGGATGGCGACCGATCGAAGATCGCCGCGATCCGGAAACGGGCTTCGCGCGCCGTGATGAACGTCGCAAAGGCGTGGCCCAGGTATCCGAATCCAACGATCGCGATCCGCCAGTCATGCTCCAATCCTAAGACCCAGGCGAGCTGCTCGACTAACGGATTGATAGCATAGCCGCGCCCGCGGCGGCCGAGGGGGCCCAATGCGGAGAGATCTTTACGAATCTGGCTCGGGGCGATGGCGTCGCCGAGCAGGGCGGCGAGGCCGTCCGAGGTGATCGTGCTCTTGCCGGCGGCCTGCGCCTCGCGCAGGGCGCGATGGTAGGCGTAGAGCCGGGGAATGGCCGGATCGATCATCGGGCCGCCTGAAGGATCTCCGTGAGGCTGCCGTCGGCGGCGGCGAGCGTCTGCTCGACCTCGCGCGTGCCGTGGGCGCTCGAGACGAAGCCCGCTTCGAACTGCGAGGGCGCGAGGTAGATTCCGCGATCCAACATGGCGTGGAAGAACTTCGCGTAGAGGGCCGTATCCGACTTCATCGCGCTCTCTAAATCCACGACGGGCCCCGGATGGAAGAAGAAGCCGAACATGGAGCCGGCGTACGCGGTGGTGTGCGGCACGCCGTGCTTGGTGAAGATCTCGCGCATGCCGTCGGTGAGGAGGCGCGTCAGGACCTCGAGCCGGTCGTAGAGCGTCGCGTCGTCGCGAACGAGCTTGAGCGTCGCGATGCCCGCCGCCATCGCGAGCGGGTTGCCCGAGAGCGTGCCCGCGTGAAAGACCGGACCCTCGGGCGTGAGATAGGCCATGATCTCCTCGCGGCCGCCGAAGGCGCCCACGGGGAGTCCGCCGCCGATCACCTTGCCGAGCGTCGTGAGGTCGGGCATGATGCCGGTGCGCTCCTGAACGCCGCCGCGTGCCACGCGAAAGCCCGTCATCACCTCGTCGAAGATCAGCACCGCTTTGGCTTGCGTGCAGAGCTCGCGCACGCGCTCGAGATAGCCCTCGCGCGGCAGCACGAGCCCCATGTTGCCGACATACGGCTCGATGATGACGCCCGCGATCTCGCCCGCGTACTGCGCGAAGAGCGCTTCGAGCGCGGCCACGTCGTTGTACGGCGCGACGAGCGTGTCGCTCGCCGTGCTCTTCGGCACGCCGGGTGAGTTCGGCACGCCGAGCGTCAGCGCGCTCGAGCCGGCCGCGATCAAGAACCCGTCGGCGGCGCCGTGATAGCAGCCCGAAAACTTCACGATCTTCTCGCGCCGCGTGTAGCCGCGCGCGAGGCGGATCGCGTTCATCGTCGCCTCGGTGCCGCTCGACGTGAAACGCACGCGCTCGATGCTCGGCACCATCGCCACGATCAACTCCGCGAGCTCGCTCTCCGCCTCGGTCGGCGTCCCGAACGAACTTCCGCGCGCCGCGGCGGCCTGCACGGCTTTGACGACGGAGGGATGCGCGTGACCGAGAATCAGCGGGCCCCACGAGAGCACGTAGTCGATGAACGCGTGCCCGTCCACATCTTCGATCGTCGCGCCCGAACCGCTGCGCATGAAGACCGGGGTGCCGCCGACGGCTTTGAACGCGCGGACCGAAGAGTTCACGCCGCCGGGGATCACGTTCTTTGCGCGCGCGAAGGCGGAGATGGAGCGTTCGAAGTTCATGGCGTTCCTTGCGAGTTGACGAGATCGTTCGCGGTATTGACGTTCGTGAAGTTCGCCGCATCGAGAACCACGCGACGTACGCGCAGCCGTTCGAGCAGCGCGTGCATCGAGGCGCTCTCGCGCTCGGCGAGCAACGCGGCGCCTTCGCGCAGGATAGCTAGCCGGTCGTAGAGCGCCGCGAGCGGTTCGATCTGCGTGCCGTGCATCGGCACCGCCGCTTCGTCGCCCGGCTGCCACGCTTGCGCGAGCGCGTCGAGCACGGCCGTGGTGACGTGCGGTGCGTCGCCCGCGACGACGAAGATGCGCGGCGCGTGCACGGCGCTCGCCGCGGAGACGATGCCGCCGAGCGGCCCGCGATCGGGCCATCGGTCGATGACGAGCGGACATTCTAAGCGCTCGTCGAGTGCCTCGGTGAAACTTCCGCGACCGGCGATGACGATCGGCGCCGCGTCGCGCACGTTGGCATAGACGCGCAGGAGCAGCGGCTCGCCGTCGAAGGCCGCTTCGAGCTTGCCCGGAAAGCGCGTCGCGCGACCGCCGGCGAGGATGACGGTCGCGATATCAGCGTGCGCCATGGCGTCGTGCGTACTCCTTGGCGAAGTAGGTGATGATGATGTCGGCGCCCGCGCGAACGAAGCTCACGAGCATTTCGTCGATCGCGCGCTCGCCGTCGAGCCAGCCGTTCGCGATCGCGGCTTGGAGCATCGAATACTCGCCGCTCACGTTGTACACGGCGATCGGCACGTCGAACGTGTCACGCGCGAGTCGCACGATGTCGAGATACGGCAAGCCGGGCTTGACCATGATGACGTCGGCGCCTTCCTCGACGTCGAGCGCCATCTCGCGCAGCGCCTCGCGCGCGTTCGGCGGGTCCATCTGATAGCTGCGGCGATCGCCGAATTGCGGCGTGGAATCCGCGGCCTCGCGGAACGGACCGTAAAACGCCGACGCATACTTTGCGCTGTAGGCCATGATCGCGACCTGCGTGAAGCCGCGCGCGTCGAGCGCGCTGCGCAACGCCTCGACGCGTCCGTCCATCATGTCGGATGGGGCGACGACGTCCACGCCCGCTTCGGCGTAGGTGATCGCGGTACGCACGAGCAGCGCGACGGTCGCGTCGTTCTCCACGTCGCCGTTCGGATCGAGCACCCCGCAGTGCCCGTGGTCGGTGTACTCGCAGTTACAGAGATCGGCGATCACGTACATCTCGGGAAGCGCGGCTTTGATCGCGCGGATCGCGCGCTGCACCACGCCGTTCGGGTCGTAGTTGCTCGAAGCGATCGCGTCCTTGCTTTCGGGGATGCCGAAGAGTAAGATGCTGCGCACGCCGAGCGCGAAGAGTTCGCGCGCTTCGGCGACCGCGCCATCCACGGTGAAGCGCGAGATGCCCGGCATGGACGAAATCGGCGCGGCGTCGGTTTCGCGCTCTACCACGAAGAGCGGTTGGACGAGCGCCTCGACGCGAACGTGATGTTCGCGCACCATCGCGCGGACGACGGGCGAGCGCCGCAGGCGGCGCGGACGAATGTGCATTACGTGAAGATGTGCTCCGTGACGATCGTGACGAACGCATCGACCGATGCGTCCGGCGAGACGAGATCGGGTGCGAACCCCGCGGCGCTCGCGGCCGCTCCCGATTGAGGCCCCATCGCTGCGACCCGCGGGCGCGCACCGGCGTTGCGCAGCGTGTCGAGATAGGCTGCCGCGGCGGCGACCGAGCCGCTCGAGGGGAAGAGCACGAAATCCGGGCGCTCCGCATGCGGGTCGGGCCCGAGCTCGCCTTCGCGAATCTCGACGACCTCGATGCCGCGCGCGCGCAGCCGTTCGGCGATGCCGCTCGGGCGCGCTTGCGTGCGCGGCAGCACGACCATCCGGCGCGCTCCTTCGGCTGCGATGCGCGCCTGTAGCGCGCGCGCGATGCCCTCGCCGAGCGCCTCGGCCGCCAACACGTCGCCGACGTCGCCGACGACGCGTTCGCGCACGATGCGCGGCGGATCGCCGAGTGCGTACGCGGCGTCGAGCGTCATCGTCGTGCCGTCGAGACGCGCGTGGATGCCGAGCGGCGCGTTGCATCCGGCGCGCAGCGTGCGCAGCGCGGCGCGCTCGGCGCTCACGCAGCGTTCGGTCGCGTCGTCATTCACCGCCGCGCGCAGCTCGCGCGCGAGATCGTGATTGGTCGCGAGCACCTCGACCGCGAGCGCGCCCTGCGCGACCGCCGGCACGAGCGTCTGCGGGTCGAACGCAACGGTGTGCGTCGCGCGCACGTTGAGGCGGTTCAATCCCGCCATCGCGAGCACGATCGCGTCGTAGTCCCCGTCGCGCAGCTTGCGCAGTCGCGTATCCACGTTGCCGCGAATATCTTCGAAGCGCAGATCCGGACGCAGCGCCTGTAACTGCGTGCGGCGGCGCAAGCTCGACGTTCCGACGATCGCGCCGGGAGGCAGATCTTCGAACCGCGCGTAGCGCTCGCTGCAGAAGGCGTCGCGCGCGTCCTCGCGCGCGGAGATCGCGGCCAGGCGCATATCGTCGGCGAGCGCTCCGGGCAGATCTTTGCACGAGTGCACCGCGTAGTGCGCGCGCCCGTCGCGTAGCGCCACTTCGAGCTCCTTCACCCACACGTTCTCGCTGCCGATCGCGGCGATCGGACGATCTTGCACGCGATCGCCGGTGGTCGTCACGTTCACGATCGTCGTCGCGATGCGGCGCTCCGCGAGGCGCGCCGCCACCATGCGCGTCTGCGTCATCGCGAGCGCGCTCGCGCGCGACGCGCACGACACGCTGCCGGTCGTGGGCGCTTCGCCCTCGGCGAGGCGCTCGATGCACGCTTCGACGCAGTGTTCGGCGGCGATCGGGTTCATCGCGGCGAGTTCGGCGATGGGCAGCGCGGCGAGTTCGCGCATCACCGCACCGCGCCGTGCGTCGTCGTCGAGAACGGTACGCACGTAGGCGCGCATGCGCGCGAGCGTGCGTGCCGCGGCGTCGTACGATGCGTCAAAGTGTTCGCGCAACTCGCCGATCAGACGCTTCGAGAACGCGGGCGTGCTGCCGCCCGAATCGACGGTGAAGGTCAGTTCGCCGACGCGCAGCGTCGCTTGCATCGTGAAGTCGCCGCGTTCGGGCTCGATCGCGTCGCAGGCGAGCACGTTCGCCGCGCGTGCATCGGCGACGACGGCCGCGTTGACCTCGTCGCGATCGGTCGCGGCGAGGGCGAGCGCGCAGCCCCGCAGATCGCTCGCCTCGTACGCGCGCTCGGTCGCGCTTCCCCCGGTCGCTTCGACCAGCGCGCGCAAGCGCGCGTCAACGCGCGGTGCGACGACGTGGAGAATCAGGCCGGCGGCCACGAGCGCTTCGGCTTTACGCAGGGCGACGGAGCCGCCGCCGACGACGAGTGCGTGTCGGCCGCGTGCGTGAAGGGAGATCGGGAGCATGGGTTGTGCGTCGGATGAGTTCCGCACCGGCGCGCCAAACACCGCCATCCGTATGGAGAAACCCGCTCGTGCGGCTTTTGTCGGCGCTCTCGTCGCTGCGCTCATTACGCTCCCCGGACTCGGGGTCGGTACGCTCTGGGATAACAGCGAGACGGCGTACGGCGAGGTCGCGCGGGAGATCCTTCTGACCCACGATTGGGTCGTGATGCATCTCAACGCGGCTCCGTGGTTCGTGCAGCCGCCGCTCTACTTCTGGATCGCGGCGATCTTCGCCAAGCTCTTCGGCGTGACGGCGTTCGCGCTGCGCCTCCCGTCGGCGCTCGCGACGATCGGGATGGGTGCGATGACCGGCTACGCGGTCGCGCGCCAGGCGGGTACGCGGATCGGCGTGTACGCGAGCGTGATCCTCTCGAGCTGCTTGATGCAGGCGGTGATCGGGCGACTCGCGATCATGGATGCGCTGCTCGACGTCGCGGTCGCGCTCTCGGTCTTCTGGTGGTTCCGTGCGCTCGAAACCGGGCGCGATCGGTACTTCATCTACGGGTGGATCGCCGCCGCCTTCGGGTTCCTCGCCAAGGGTCCGGTAGCGCCCGTCGTGGCGCTGCTCGTGATCGTGCCCTACGCGCTTTGGAACGCGCGCGAGGAACCGACGCACATGCCGTCGCCGCGCGCGTGGTTCGCGGGACTCGGGCTCACCGCGCTCGTGATCGCGCCGTGGCTCGTGGGCATCGCGATCCACTCCGGGCCGCACGCGCTCGTCGAACTGATCGGCCACTACACGGTCGGTCGCTACACCGGCGTCATCGAGAATCAAGCGGGGCCGGTATGGTACTACCTCCCGGTCGTGATCCTCGGACTCTTCCCGTGGATCGCGTTTCTGCCGATGGCGATCGTGCGCGGTGTCGCCGCGCTGCGCTCGTCGGCCACGCCGCCGAATCACGCGCGGTTGTGGCGCCTCGCGTTCGTCTGGATCGTGGTGCCGCTGCTCTTCTTCAGCTTCGCAAAGACGAAGTTGCCGAACTACATCGCGCTCGAATTTCCGGCCTTCGCGCTCGTCATCGCGCTCTATTTCGACGGCGTCGTGCGACGCGGTGCGAGCCGCTCGGTCATCATCTCCGCCGCGACGGTTCCCATCTTCATCGGCCTCTGCGCGTTCGCAATCGCGCTCTTCGTGCGCGACAACAAACTCACGTCGTCGGCGCTCTCGGTCGAGCCCGATCTGATCAAGATGGGAACCGCCATCTTCATCGGCTCGGTCGTTACGACGATCTTGCTCGCGCGCCGCGCGACGCTCGCGATCGCGCCGTACGCGCTCGGTGCGGCGATGTTGGTCGCCGTGGATATCTTGGCCGTCGTCGCCCTGCCGCACGCGGAGCAGTTCAAGCCGATTCCCGTCTTCGCCAAGGTGATCGATCGCGAGCGCATGCCCGGCGACGTGGTGGCGATCCAGAGTTTCCGCGGTGCGAACGCGCTGCTCTTCTACACGCAGCCGCCGGTGTACGGCATCGCGCCGCCCGGCTCCACGAAGAGCGACGAAGGCCCCGATCCACGCACGGTCCTCTGCACGCACCCGCGCATCTGGCTCGTCGCCCCCGAGAAGCGCCCCACCCTCGACCCGCTCTACGGCCGCACCCGCCGCACCATCGTCACCTCCGGCAGCGGCGCCCTCTACCTCATCTCCGGCCCCCCCTGCCCCGTGTCACCCTGAGCGTGTCGAAGGCCCCGTGTCACCCTGAGCGTGTCGAAGGGCGGCTTGCGAGGCCCTGGGCTTCGCTCGGGGGACGCCCGCGTTTTCACATCGTGTGAAAACGCTACTCGCTGAAATTCGCCTCTCGCCATCCTGGCTTCGGCGAATTCTAGAGACGCCCCCGACCGAAGCCCAGGGCCTCGCAAGCCTTGATGCGGGGTTGTGATGTCATAGTGCTACTATGCTGTTATGGCGAAGGCTTTTAGGAAGATGATCTAATTCGACACGGAGCAAGAGCGCCAGATCAAGCAGCTGGCGCGCGCGGCCGGCACATCCGATACGGAGATCGTGCGTCGTGCCATCGCCGCCTACTGGCAGAGCGAGACGGCGCGCGTACAGGCCGACGCACGCCGGATCGCCGAGCACGTTCGCGAGCATCCGGATGGCTGGCCGGATGAGCCGTCGGAGTGGTTTCACGGATGACGCCCGGCAGCATCGTCGTCGTGGATTGGCGTGACGCGCTGCACGGCTCCGGTGAGCCGAACAAGACGCGCCCGGCGGTCGTCGTCGGTGGCGCGGACCTCTTTCACGACGCGTTCGGCTACTTGCTGGTCGTTCCCATGACGACGGTCGCGTCGCTCGCACTCCATGGTGCGACGCTCGAGATCGCGCCGTCTCCGGAGAATTGCTGTTCGCAGCGCTCGTACGCGCTCGCGTGGAACGCGCAGACCGTACCAATCGCTCGCGTTCGCAACACCCGTGCACGCGTGACGGACGCGCAACTGGAGACGCTCCGAGACCAAGTCGCACGGCTCGTCGAACGCTAACGAGCTCGCCACACGACGTTGCTGGTTTGCGGTGCCTACGGGCTCCGTCGGGGGCGTCTGAGAATTCGCCGAAGCCAGGATGGCGAGAGGCGAATTTCAGCGAGTAGCGTTTTCACACGACGTGAAAACGCGGGCGTCCCCCGATGGAGCCCGTAGGCACCGCAAACCCTTCGACACGCTCAGGGTGACACGGTGTGACCCTTCGACAAGCTCAGGGTGACACGGGGCAGGCTCAGGGTGACACCGGGTCAGGGTGACACCGGGTCAGGGTGACACGGTGTGGGGAATGAAAACGGGCGGTGCATTGCACCGCCCGTTTCGGTTTCCGGAGAGTTCGCGTCGTTACTTGATGTCGGACTCTTTCACGGGCGCGGCTTTGTTGGTGCCGAGGCCGCCGCGGATGTAGCTGATGACGTCCGCGATGTCCTTGGTCGAGAGCTGGCCCTTCCAGGCGGGCATCTGTGCGGCGTAGCTTTGGCCCATGATCGTCTGACCGTGGAGGCCGTTGACGAGCACGCCGATGACGGCCTTCGGATCGCCGGTCACCATCGGATTGCCGGCGAGCGGCGGAGCGACCATGGCCTGACCCTGACCGTTCGCGCCGTGGCAGCTGGAGCAGTTCTGCGAGAACACTTGCTGCCCGTGCGCCAGGTCGGCGCCGCCGGCGGCCGCACCGCCGGTCGCGGCTGCGCTGCCGGTGGTCTCGGCTGCCGCTGCCGGTTCGGCTGCGGCGAGGATCTGCGCCTGTGACTCGGCCGGGCCGGCCAAGGATTGCTCGTGCTGAATGCGGAGCTGCGCCATCGTCGAGAGGGTGATGATGCCGGCCACGACGATGATCGTCGCCCAGATCACGCCCTTACGCGAGGCGATGCTGCGCGTCGTGCTGCGGTCGAGCCACGGCAACAGGATGATCACGATCAGGCCGAGCGTCGGCCCGACGATCGTGGTGAGCAACTGGAATGCCGGCGGCGTGAGATCGAGCGCCTCGAAGAGGAACAAGAAATACCACGCCGGGTAGGCCACGAACGTGCTGTTCGTCGGATCGGCCTTGGCATCGAGGAACGGCGGCGAGAAGATCGCGAGCGCCACGATGACGAGGAAGATCAGGAACGAGATGAACCCGTCCATGAACATCTGGTCCGGCCAGAAGCGGCCGGGCTTGAGCGTGCGCGGGTCTTCCGAGATCGGGCCGGCCGGGCCGTTGTGGCGGAAGATCGCGAGGTGCGCGCCGACGAGCGCGACGAGCGCGGCGGGCATCAGCCACACGTGCAGACCGAAGAAGCGGTTGATGGTGTTGGTGCCCATGACGCCGCCGCCTTGCGCGATGTTCTGAATCAGCGGGCCGGCGATCGGCGCGGTACCGGTGATGTTCAGCGCGACCTGCGAGGCGAAGTACGCGTTCATGTCCCACGGCAACAGGTAGCCGGTGAGACCGAGCACGAGCGTCACGACGAGCAGAATGACGCCGACGATCCATTGCAGTTCGCGCGGCGATTTATATGCGCCCCAGATCAGCACTTGCAGCATGTGCAAGAACACGAGTGCGATCATCGCGCTCGCGCCCCAATAGTGAATCGAGATCAGGAAGTGCGTGAACGGGTTGAGATAGATGGCGCGCGTCGATTCCCATGCGGTCGTTGCCGACGGCGCGTAGAAGAACGTCAAAAAGATGCCGGTGACGATCTGCACCGACATCGCGAAGATGGTCGCGCTGCCGAAGACGTACCAGTAGCTGGCGCCGCCGGGAATGTCTTCCGTGAGGAAGTCCTTCGCCATCGAGACGAAGCCGGTGCGCGACTCGATCCAATTGAGCATCGTGTTGCGGGTCCTTCCTACGACTGGTACGAGATGACGATGCGATCGGCAACCGTCGACTTGTAGCGAATCCACATGATCTCGGCGACGCCGCTCTGCTCGCGAAGCGGGAGCGGATCGAGGCCGCGGTTGGCCGGGCCGGCGACGTGCTCGCCTTCGAACGTGTACTGCGAACCGTGGCACGGGCACAGGAACTTGTTCGCCGAGTCATCCCAGTTGAAGCGGCAGCCGAGATGCGGGCAGAGCGGGCTGAAGATCACGAAGCCCATGTTGACGACGTCGTACGGAACGTCCGGCTTGCCGGTCGGGCCGTTGGTGAAGACGTCGGGACGGGCCTGGATGAATTTCTGCTCGTCCGTCTTGATGCCCCAGACGTACTCTTGCGAGGTCTGCTCGGGAAGGTACGAGTCCTTCGCCTTGAGTGCGAAGGTCAGCTTGATCGGCTTCGCCGTCGCGGCTTCGAGCGTTTTCAGCTCGTCGGCCGTCAGCGGAGCCCAGTTGCCGGCGGCCGTGCTGCCCTCGGGCAGTAACGAACCGACGATCGGAATGACGAGGCCCAGACCGATGAGACCACTCACCGTCAGGGTCGCCTTGGCCATGAACTGCCGGCGGCTGATCTCTTCAGCCGTGCCGGGGTCGTCATAGGCACTATAAATCTTACGCTGGGCGCCTTCAGAAGCGCCCTCAGCATGCTTGGACAACTCTCACACTCTCCGGAAGGGTGATGATGGGACCAGCGAACCAGTCCGCTAGTGCCCATTCCTCACGAATTGTACGGTCGCCCTCTTCGCGGGGGCTATCGGGAAAGTCAGCCGACCGCGCTCTCGGCCTTCGGAACCGCTCCGGCCAGCAACGCGGCGTTGGGATGGGTGGCCCCCAGGGCGGCGCGATCCTCGGGATCGGCCAGCGCGGCGAGGCGGTCTTCGACGGTCTCTCGCCCGCGTTTCGCCCATCCCGCGGCCGCTTCGGCATCGCCGAGTGCGAGGCAGGCGCGCGCGAGCGCCCAACAGATGCGCCCGGGATGCTGGTGGTCGAGCGGATCCTCTTCGAACAGGCGCGCGAGTTCGTCGCGGTAGGCGGGGAGGCGGCCGCGTGCGCCGATTTCGAGCGCGGCACCGATGGCGAGCGCGAGATGATTCGCGAGCGTGCGCGGTTGGATCAGCTCGCGCGAAATCGCGAGTCCATCGTCGAGGCAGCGGAGGCCCTCGGCGGTCTCGCCGCTCCCGCAGAGCGCGACGCCCACGAGCACGGTCGTTTCGGAGAGCATGCGCCGCTCGCCCGAGCCGACGATGCGCTCGTGCGCCGCGCGCGCGTGTACGAGCGCATCGGCGTAGTCGCCGCGATTGATCGCGAGATCGGCGAAGTTCGACTCGACGACGGCGAGTGCGGAGCGGACGCCGATCTCGACGCCTTTGGCGTGCCCCTCGCGCCAGTACCGCATCGCACGCTCGACGTGCCCCACCTCGAACTCGACGACGCCATAGTTGATGCGCGTGTTGACCCACCCTTGCCACGCGCGACAGCGGGCGAAGAGCTCTAACGCGCGCTCGAACTCTTCGCGCGCGCTTGCGGTGTCGTGGAGCTGATGCGTGACGTAGGCGAGATCTATGCGGCCGTTGGCTTCGTCGAGCAAGTCGCCGCGACGCAGCGCGAGCTCCACGATTCGCGTCGCGGTGCGCTTGATTTCGATCGCATCCTCGAGGAACCACGAACGCTTGTGATCGGCGTACGCGTACTGGCTCTCGCCTTCGAGACTCGGATGCACGTCGAGAAATGCCCGAAAGCGCGCGAGCATCGCGTTGCCGTCGTCGTACTTGCCCTGTCGAAAGAGCGACTGGGCGAAGAGCGAGTAGTAGAGCTCGCGCATGCGTCGATCGCCGACGGCCTCGTCGGAAGCGATGGTTCGCAGCAGGCGTTCGCCGTCGGCGGTTCCGCCGCGTTGCATCAGGAGAATGGTGCGGCGGATCGTCGTCTCGACGCGCCACGCGTCGGAATCGTGCTCGTCGGCGAATCGGGCGAGACGATCGAGCGTCGCTTCTTGCGCGGCGCGCTGCGAGTGGTTCTCGTGAAAGCGCAGTCGCGTCACCATCGCGTCGTAGCGTTGCGCCGGTTCGAGTCGCTCCGCGAGCGATTCGAGTTCCGCGAGCGCGCGTTCCGCGGTCTCGACGTCTCCCGCGCGATCGGTCGCGGCGACGAGAATCTTATATGCCTCGAAGCGCGTGCGCGGGTCGAGTTCGTATCCGAGCGCGCGCTGCACGAAGATCCGCGCTTCGGCGCGCGCGTAGCTCGCGAGCGCGGCGCGTGCCGCCTGCACGTAGGCCTCGCAGGCGCGCGCGCACTCGCCCGCTCGCTCCCAATGCTGGGCGACGAGCGCGATGCCGCGACCGTGCTCGGCGCGGGTGCGCTGCAGCACCTCGGCCGCGCGACGATGTCGCCGCGCGCGCGCCGCCGCCGGCGTTGCGTCGTAGATCGCGCTCCCCACAAGTGCGTGCGTGAACCCGTAGTCGAACGAGGCGCCCGCGCGCTCCGCGACGAGTTGCCGGTCGAGCAGCAGCGTGATCGCCTCGACGACGTGCGCCTCGTCCCACCCGCCGACCGCCGCGATCTCCTCGATCGAGAACGTGTCGCCGATCGTCGCGGCGACGTCGGCGATCGCGCGCGTCGTGCTCGGCAGATACTCCAAGCGCGTACGGATGGCGTCGCCGACCGAACGAATCGCCGCGTCGAGATCGAGACCCTCGGGTCGCTCCGCGTGCTGCGCGATCAACTGCCACGCGAAGAGCGGGTTGCCTTCGCTCAACTCCCACACCCGCGCGACGAGTTCGCGCGACGTCTCGCCGGGGCGCGCCGCCGCGACGAGTTCGCCGACATCGTGCTCGCCCAACCGCGCGAGTGCGAGATGCTCGGCATGCTGCGCGCGCTGCAATCTGCGTCGCAGCGTGCGCAGCGGCGCATCGGGCTCGAGGTCGGTGCTGCGATAGGTGGCGACCAAGAGCAGCGGCATGCTCGCGACGCGCTCGGCGATCGCGCCGAGCATCTCGATCGTATCCGCTTGCGCGAGGTGAAGATCTTCCAACACGAGCGCCGTCGGGCGCACGCGCGCGCACGCCGCGAGGGCCCGCACCACGGCGTCCTGCACGCGCAGCTGCGCGCGCTCGCCGTCGAGCGGTGCGACCTCGGGCAGGTCGGGGTGGACGCGGCGCAGTTCGGGAATCAGCGGCGCGAGCGTGGCCATCCAGCCGTCGTCGCGCGCGTCGCGCGCCACGAACGGCAAGAGCTGGCGAAGCGCCTCGACGATCGGCTGGTAGGTCATCGCCTGCGGTGACGAGGTGCGTCCGAGCGCTCCGCGCCCTTGCCGCGCCTCGACGTGTGCGAGGAGATGCTGCGCGAGGCGGGATTTGCCGATGCCCGCTTCGCCGGCGAGAAAGAGCACGTTGCCCGAGCCGCGCGCGGCCCGTTGCCACAGGTCCGCGACGCGCCGCGTCTCATCGGCGCGTCCGACGAGCGGGCGCGCGTCGCCCTGGCGCTCGCCGTCCTCGATCGGATCGGCGACGATGGCGTTGCGCAGGATCGCCTCGCGTAGTGCGCGCGTCTCCGCCGCGGGCTCCGCGTGAAGGTCGTCGCGCAGCGCACGTGCGTAGCGGTCGTAGGCGCCGAGTGCCGCGGCGCGGTCGCCTGCGGCGTAGCGCGCCCACATCACCAAACGCAGGGCGTCCTCGCGAAACTCGTCGGTCGCGAGGATCGCTTCGGCGTGCGTCGCGGTTGCGGCGTAATTGCGTGCGAGTCGCGCGCGCTGCGCGAGTTCGAGCAGCATCGTGACGTAGAGCGCGCGCAGTCGTTCGCGTTCGAGCAGGATCGCGTCGTCGAGATCGCGCGCAAGCAGGTCCCCGCGATAGAGCGCGACGGCCTCGGCGTAGCGCGCCGGAGTCTTCGCGAGCGCGGCGAAGCGGGCCGCGTCGATTGCGGCCGGCGCCGCACGATTCCACGCGACGTCGCTCGCCGTGGCGTGCAGCCATGCGACGCCGTCGATGTCGGGGAGCGCGCGGGTGAGTCGGTGCAGATGGCGGCGGAGGTTGGCGCGCGCGTCGCTCTCGGATTCATCGGGCCACAGCTCGGCGGCGAGGGCGGCTCGCGGCGAGGGACGCTCGCGCAACGCGAGCAGCGCCAGGAGCGAAAGCGATTTCGGCGGTACCCAGACCGGCAGCGGTTCGTCGTCGAGGAGGACGGCAAACTCACCGAAGAGGCGGATCTCGAGTCGCGACACGGCCTTCCAGCTATGCGCCGAGCCGCAAGCGGGGTCCTCGGGAAAGGTGGACCAGAGTTAAGAAAGCTTAGCTACATTTTGTAGCTGTGCAGGCCGCTGATCCAGATGTTGACGCCGAGATAGGTGAAGACGACGATCGCGAAGCCGAGGACGCTCACCCAATTGGTGCGCAGCCCACGCCAGGCGTTGCGCGTGTGCAAGTGCATGTACGCGAGGTAAACGATCCACGTCGCGAGGGCGGCGGTCTCTTTGGGATCCCACTGCCAGTACGCGCCCCAGGCCTCCTTGGCCCACGCGGCGCCGGTGATGATGCCGAGCGAGATCAGGGGTAACCCGATTGCGACCGCGCGATAGACGATCACATCGAGCTGCGCGAGCGTGGGCAGCGAGGCGAGCCACTGCGCGAGCGCATTACCCTGCGCCGCAGCCGCGTCGAGCGCGGGCGTCTCGCCGCGAACCGTTACCGCTTGCGAACCGATGCCGGCGTCGGCGAGTGCGGCCGACGCGACCATATATTCGGGAGAAAGGCGCATAGCGGTCCCCACGAGATCCGAACCGATTTGCGATAGGAGATTCTTCTGTCCAGCGATGCGCGCTTCCGCGTAGTACTTGACGAGGTAGATGACCGAGAAGACGAAGGCCACCAGGAACGCCGCGTACGACGAGACGACGATCGGTACGTGGATCTTCGCCCAGTACGACTGCAGCGACGGCACCGGCGGCATCGTTCCTTCGTTCCACGTCACGCCGTACGCGAGGGCGATGCCGGCGATCGCGAGCACGAAGCCGCCCGCGTACCACGCTTTGTAGCGAAAGGCGAAGAAGATGAAGATCGCGACCGACATCGCCGCAAAGAGCGAGAGCGAGCCGTAGAGGTTGAGCAGCGGCCAGATGCCGGTGAGTTCGTAGCGCACGATCAACTGCGCGAACTGCGCGGCGCACCCCACGATCGCGAGCGGCGCGCCGAGATTGCGCAGCCACTCCTCGCGCGAGAAGAAGTACACGAGCAGCGCGAGCGCACCGATGATGTAGCACGCAATCGAGACGATCATCAGGAGTTCGTCTGCTTGTAGGTGTCCGGTCATGAGAGCGCCTCCGCGGGTCGCAAGTGAGGTGGCGGTTCCGGCGGGTCGAGGTGCGAGCGTAGCTCGTCCACGAGGTCGCGAAACTGCGTTTCGAAGATGTCGTACCCTTTGACGGTCGTCGCGGCGAGTCCGATCGTGCACGTGCGGCCTTCGGGGCTCGCGTCGACGCGCGCGTAGAGCCGCGCCGGAAGAAAGTAGAACGAGATCACGAGCCCGGCGAGCAGCACGAGCGCGCCGATGCCGACGAGCGGAATGCCCGGATCGTAGCGATACTGGAAGCCGCTGTAGAGCAGGTAGCGTTGCGGTACGACGCTCCAACCGCCGCCGAGCGCGATCGGCGAGCGCAGCGACACGAGCGCGCTCTGTCCTTGACCGCCCGCCGGCGAGAGCGTGAGGATCACGCCGGGATCGCTCACGCGCGGATCGGCCGCGGGCATACCCGTCGTCTTATCGATCGTCGGCACGAAGCGATCGTACACGAGGCTGTCGTGCGTGCCGGGAAGATCGACGTGCTCGCCCTCTTTGAGCACCACGTCGGTGAATCCGGGCACGGCCTTGCCGTTGCGCGTGAACGCGAATTCGGTCGCGAATCCGTAGCTCGCTTGATAGTAGAGCGTGCCGTCGATATCGATCGGATGATTGACGCGCACGGTCATCGGTCTCGCAACGCCGTCGCGGCCGGTCACGGTGACGTGCGACACGTAGTCCACGGGTTGATAGACCATGCCGCTCTTGGTGAGGATCGGCTTGATCGTGTAGCGGAAGTCGTCGAGGTGCAGGATCGCGTTCGTCTGCGGAATCTGCGCGCTCTGACCCGTGACGATCGCGGTCTCGCCGGAGAAGCCCTTGGCCCAATAGAGCGTGGTGCCGGCGGCGATGATGACGAACCCGAGGTGTGCGATCAACACGCCGCGCCGCGCCCAGTTATGCCGGTCGGCGAAGCTCCATTCGGTGCCGTCGAACGCGCGCGCTCGCACGCTCCAGCCGCGCGACCGAAAGAACCCTTCGACGCGCGCGCGTACGTCGGATTCTTCGCCGCGCAGCTCGATCTGCGCGTGCAGCGGAATCTTTTCGATCTTCACGGGACGTAGCGGCGGAAGCCGCGCGGGGATCACGCGCTTGAACGTGCAGACCGTGAGCGAGATCAAGATCAGCGCAATAATCCCGATGTACCACGGCGAGTGGTAGATGTTGTCGAAGCCCAGGCGCCGGAGCGCGCGCGCGATCGCGGCGGGGTAGGTATCGAAGTAGATCGCCGCGTCCTTGCCCTGATCGACGATGACGCCGATCATCGTTAGGATGCCCCAGACCACGAAGAGGAGCACCGCGAAGAGCACGTTGCCGAACGTGCGGACGAACTCTTCGTACGATGAACGAATGGCGGTCACAATACGAGCCTAGGCCGTTTGCTCCGCCGGTCGCCACGACTTCTCAAGCACGAGCACGATCCAGATCGAGGCTTCGTAGAGCACGTACATCGGTGCGGCGAGTAGCGCCATGGTGAGCGGATTGCCGTCGGGCGCCGCGATACCGGCCGCGACGACCATGCCGAAGAGTGCGTGGCGGCGATAGCGGCCGAGCCACGCGCCGCTGACGATACCCAAGCGCGCGAGGCCGACGACTACGACCGGCAGTTGAAAGATCAGCGCGAAGAGCGCGAGCAGAATCAGAAGAAACCCGATCGTCTCGCCGACGCCGAACGTCGGCGTGGCGATCGCGTCGGTGATGCCGACGAGCGCGGCGACGACGCGCGGGATCACGATGAAGTGCGCGAAGGCGAGGCCCGCGAACGCGAGCAGCAGCGACGGCACGATGAACGAGTACACCATGCGGCGCGTGCGCGGGTTGACGGCCGGAACGACGAACATCCACGCCTGAAAGAAGAGCATCGGCAGCCCGACGACGATGCCGCCGATGACCGAGAATTTCAGCTCGGCGAAGATGACGTCGGCGGGTCCGAACGCGTGCAGCGCGATGCCGTGGAAGTACTGATCCACCATCCACTTGATGATGAACTGCGAGGGCCAGAAGAGCAGCACCGCGATGCCGCCGACCGTGCCGATCGCAACCAAGAGACGACTACGGAGCTCCCGAAGGTGCTCCGTAAAGGGCATTTCCTTTTGGTCCCAGAGATCGTCGGCCACAGGTTCAGGCGCTCGGCGTGCCCTTTCCGGGCGTCGGCGGCGGAACGGGCTCGCCGGCAATGTTGCCGACCTCGACATTGTTCATCACGTCCGCGCCCGCCGTCTCGGTGCGACGGCGCGCCTCTTCGCGCGCGCGCGCGGCGGCTTCGTCGGCCTCGATCTGGCCCATCATGAACTCTTTTTTCGCCTCGCCGGCGCTACGCGCGAGCTTCGGCAACTTGTCCGCGCCGAAGAGCAGCGCACCGACGACGAGAATGCCGATGATGATCGGCGCGTCAATGATCGCGAGGATGGGGTGCAGCATGGATCTTCTCCTTGGCGAGCCTGGTTATCCGACGAGCGCGTCGGCCAGGCGGTACAGCTCTTCTTTCGCCGCGCTCGGCGCTAATGGCTTCAGCGCGTCCTTGGCGCTCGTGACGAAACGATGGATCTCGCCGCGGGTCGCGTCGAGGCCGCCCGCCGCGGCGATGCCCGCCACGATCGTCTCGATGCCGTCGGTCCCGCTTCCGGCGTAGAAACGCGCAACGTCGTCGCGGAATGCCGCGCCGCCGCGAGCGAGCGCCAGAATTAACGGAATCGTCATCTTGCGTTCGGTGAGGTCGTTGCCGACCGGTTTGCCGATCGTGCGCTCGTCCGCTTCGAGGTCGAGCAGATCGTCGGCCATTTGGAACGCGATGCCGTAGGCGTCGCCGTAGGCACGCAACGCTTCGATCTGCTCGGGCGAGCCGCCGCCCATGATCGCGCCGCACTCGGCCGAGGCGGCGAAGAGGGTCGCGGTCTTTTTGCGCGCGGTCTCGACGTAGGCGTCGAGCGTCGTCTCCAGATCGCCGAGCGCGCGCAACTGCAGCACCTCACCGTCGCAGATCGCGGCGAGCGTCGCCGAGAGAATGTGCGGCACGGGGTGCGGATAGTCGGCGGTGACGTTCTTGAAGATCCAGGCGAAGAGGTAGTCGCCCGCGAGCACGCTCACGCGGTTGCCGAAGTCCACCGCCGTGGCGTTCACGCCGCGGCGCGTCTGCGCGTTGTCCACGACGTCGTCGTGGATGAGCGTCGCGACGTGGATCAGCTCCATGTACGCGGCGAGATGCAGGTGCGTGACGGGATCGCCGCCGCAGGCGCTCGCGCCGAGCAGCGTCATGCGCGGGCGCAGGCGCTTGCCGCCGGCGGCGAGCATCCGCCGCACGGCTTCGGTAATGAGCGCGTTGTCGGTCGAAAACGTGGAACGGAAGAACGTCTCGACGAGTTCGTAGAGGTTCGACTCGTCGCTGCGGATCGCGTCGATCACGATTGCGTCCCGGCGGGTTTGGTGCCGTAGTGCGCGGCGATCGTACCGCCCATGATCCGCTCGAAGCCCGCGTTCGCGAATCCCGCGCGCTCGAAGCGCGCGCGCAGCTCGTCGGCGTTCGGGTGATTGGTGAGCGAATTCGGCAGGTACGTGTAGGCTTGCTTCGACCCGCCGACGATGCCGCCGACCAGCGGCACGACGCCGTAGAAGTAGAGGTCGAACATGCGCTTCCAGAGCTTGTTCGGCGCCTTGCTCACGTCGAGATTGACGAAGCGCGCGCCCGGCTTGAGCACGCGGAGAATCTCGCGCAGCACGTGGTCGATATCGACGACGTTGCGCAGGCTAAAGCCCATCGTCGCGCCGTCGAAGCTCGCGTCGGCGAAGGGCAGCGCCATCACGTCGCCTTCGACGAACGACGCTTCGCCGCGCGCCTCTTTCGGCGCGCGCGCGCGGGCGCCGTCGAGCATGGGCGCGCAAAAATCCACGCCCGTCACGTGCAGCGTCGGATCGGTGCGCAGTAGATGGAAGACGACGTCGCCGGTTCCGCAGCACAGGTCGAGCACCGTGCCGCCCGAGGGCGGGGCGAGCAGCGCGATCGCGCGCTTGCGCCACCGTTCGTCCATGCCCGCGGTCAGGACGCGGTTGGCCGCGTCGTAGCGCGGCGCGATGCGCGCGAACATCTCGCGCACGAACGTGCCCTTGTCGCCTGCGGCGGGACGGGTAGTGGTTGGGGAGGCCATCGGTTCGTCGCTCTTTCCAAGCCGTGCGGTGCTCTCCTCCGGTCGCCTTGCGGAGGGCGACCTTTGTCGGGATAGCACGAGTGATGTTGACGCTTCGTTCAACCGGCGAGCTCTGCAGCGCGTTGCGCGCCGCCCGCGACGTCGCGCTGCTTGCCTACACGCTGCCGCCGGGTCCGGTCGAGGATGCCCTGCTCGCGGCCGCGGCGCGCGGCGCGCACGTGTGCGTTCGTCTCGAGGGGCGACCGTATGCCGATGCGCGCGGCGGCCTCGCGCTGGCCAATCGTCGGGCGGTCGAGCGCCTCGCGCGCGCCGGGGCCGACGCGCGCCTCGTGGACACCGATCCCGACGCGCCCGCGCCGATTCACGCGAAAGCGCTCGTCGCCGACGGCGCGCTCTTTCTCGACGATCGTAATTGGACGCGCGGCGACGCGACGATTCTGCGCGACACGAGCGTATCCGATCGCCGGGTTGTCGCCGACGCGATCGACGGCCGCGCCGACGCCGCGCACGGACGCTTCGCGATGCGCAAACGCGACGCGCTCGCGAGCGAAGCGCGGCTCTTGCAATCCGCGGCGCGCGGCGACGACGTCGCGGTGGCGAGCGAGAGCTTCGGCGCGGGAAACGCGGTCTATGCCGCGCTCGATGCGCTGGCGCGTGCGGGTGCCGCGCCGCGACTGCTGGTGAACGCGCACGATGCGGCGCGCAATCCGCGCGAAGCGTCGGCGCTGCGTCGCTTGCAACGTGACGGCGTGCGCGTGCGCCTCACCGCCGACGACGAGAAGTTCGCGCTCGCCGGCGCGCGTGGCTGGATCGGGTCGGCGAATGCGACGGCGGCATTCGCGCAGCCGGATCAACTCGATTGGGGGCTGCGTAGCGACGCGCGCGCGGTCGTCGGCGCGCTGCGCACGCGCTTCGAGGCGCGGTGGCGCGCCGCGCGGCCTTTGGCTTAATCGAGCCGGAAGAGGGCGCGCGCGTTGCGGTCGGTGTGGGCGATCGCGTCGTCGAGCGTCACGCCGAGCAACTCGGCTACGCGCTGTGCCGCGAGCGTTACGTAGGCGGGCTCGTTGCGCTTGCCGCGGTTCGGAACCGGGGTGAGGTAGGGGCAGTCGGTCTCGAATACGAGCGGCGCGAGCCCGACCGCGCGTACCGCGTCGCGCAGGCCCTCGGCGCTCTTGAACGTCACGACGCCGCCGATGCCGAGCAGCAGCCCGAAGTCTCGCACGTAGGTGCCCGCTTGCGCGGCGTCGCCCGTGAAGCAATGGATCACGCCGCGCATTCCGGGCCGCCACTCCTCGCGCAGAATCGCGAGAAAATCGTCGTACGCATCGCGCTGGTGAAAGATGACCGGCGTATCGCTCTCGCGCGCGAGCGCGAGCTGCGCGCGCAGCACGCGGCGCTGCGCGTCGCGCGGGCTGTGATCGTAGTAGTAGTCGAGCCCGGTCTCGCCGATCGCGACCACGCGCGGATCGGCAAGAAACGGCGCGAACGCGGCGGCGATATCGTCGGGCGCGTCGATCGCTTCGTGCGGGTGAATACCGACCGAGGCGAGCGTGCCGTACGTGCGCGCCGCGTCGAGCGCGCGCTGTGAATCGGCGAGATCGCAGCCGACCGTGACGATCTGCCCGACGCCCGCCGCGCGCGCTCGCGCGACGACCTCCGCGCGATCCTCGTCGAAGGCCTTGTCGTGAATGTGCGCGTGCGAATCAATCACGGGCGTCGCGCATCATGCCGTTTCCCGCTCCTCGACGACGCGGTTGCGGCCTTGGCGCTTGGCTTCGTAGAGGCCGCGGTCGGCGCGCGCCATGATCAGTTCGGCGGTGTCGCCCGCGGTGGCCGTGGCGATGCCGATCGAGGTGGTCACGGGCTCGCCGTTCGCGTAGCGCATGCCGCCGAGTGCGACGGCGAGGCGCAGGCGTTCGGCGACGGTCAGCGCCACGTCGCTCGTTGCTCCGGGCATGACGACCAGGAATTCCTCGCCGCCGATGCGTCCCGCGGTGTCGCCGCCGCGCACGGTCGTGCGGATGATCTGCGCGATGCGCTTGAGGCACTCGTCGCCCGCGGCGTGTCCGAGTTGATCGTTGATCGTCTTGAAGTGATCGATGTCGAGCATCAGCACTGCGCCGCGCTCGGCGATGGACGAGTCGTCGAGCATGATCTGCAGGCGCTCCATCGTGCTCGCGCGGTTGTAGAGCGCCGTCAGGCCGTCGATCGTCGCGGCGCTCTGCGTCGCCGCGATCGCTCGCATGTCGCGCAGCAGGGGCGCGAGTTCGGCGGCGGCGTTGATGAACTGCGACATCTGCTCGTTCGAGAGTGCGCGTTCGTGGCGGCGATGCACGACGAGCGCCCCGTGGATATCTCCGTCGAGTCGCGAACCGAAGGCGTAGGCGATGTAATACTCGTCCTCGATCGTCGTCGCGGCCTGTCCGCTGAACTTCAAGCGAGCGAGAATGCGGCGTCGCGTCTCGTCTCCGGCCGAACTCAACGTCGGGCCGAGCGTCGTGACGGTGCGCCACGTATCGGTGCGCTCGCCGGCGGCGGCGAAGACCGTGACCGTTTCGTCTTGCGCGGGTACGCGCAGGGTCGCGAGGATCGCGTTGATCTGCGGGAGCGGATCGCGCTCGCCGAGCATCGCCTGCACGGCGTCGCGCACCAGGCGCAAGCGGTGCAGTTCGGCGTGTTGGTCGTCGATGATGCGCAGCAGAAACGAGGTGACGATGACCGGCAGCCACATCACCATCGCCATGTAGTAGTGATCGCGCGCGATCGCGTCGCCCACGACGAGCGCCCAGACGACGTTGCCGCAACCGACGATCCACGTGCGCGGATCGCTCAACTCGCGCTCCCAGATGCGCGCGATCGTGATGCGGTGACTTAAAGCTGCGACCGGCGCGGAGACGCCCAAGAGAAAGAGCGCGACGACGAGCGCGAGCGCGAGCGCAAAGATCGCATTGCTCTCGAGCGGCGGCAGCGCGCGCGCGAGCGCGATCTCCTTGACGAAGGCGATGAAGATCAGGGTGCAGAGGACGCGCAGCACGCCGTGGCGCGCGATGTTCGTGGGCGCGTTGCCGCGCGCGATGATCGCG
The DNA here is from genome assembly GCA_028869385.1 of bacterium. Taxonomy (GTDB): domain Bacteria; phylum Vulcanimicrobiota; class Vulcanimicrobiia; order Vulcanimicrobiales; family Vulcanimicrobiaceae; genus REEB354. The sequence continues at coordinate 26,690 of JAGWSR010000049.1, read as the reverse complement.
GCCGCCCCGAATCCGAGTGCGTAGGCGAGACCCGCCGCGGTGATGCCGACCGCTCCGCCGATTGCGACGAGCGGCGCCGCGACGGCGACGTCGAGAAAGACGGCCTCCGCGCTCTGGCCCGTGCGGCGCAGGCGCAGGCCGCGAATCGGCAGCGCGTAGAGCGCCGCGAAGCACATGATCACCGCGCCGACCGCGGAGACGATCCAATCGTAGAGCGTGAACGAGGTTGCGTTGAGCGTGACGAGCACGGCGAGGCCCGCGACGGCGACCGTACCGCCGCCGAGGGTGATGAACCGCGCGGAGTCTCGCTCGGCGATCGCCACGCGCTAGCCGTGCGCCTCGGCGAGCTCGATGCGTGGGAAGAGCGCGTCGCCGACGTGCGTCTGCGTTCCGGCGGCCAGTCCGCCCCAGCGCAGCGTCGTCCAGTCGGCGTCGATGCCGGTCGTGAGGCCGAGTTGCGCCCAGAGTGCCGCGGTGCGTTCGGGCATCACCGGATGCAGCAGCATCGCAAGCCAGCGCAATCCTTCGCAGAGGTCGTAGAGCAGCGCGTGCAATTGCGCGGTGCTCGCCGGGTCGCCCGCCTTCGCGAGCGCCCACGGCTTCTCGTCGTCGATTCGCCGGTTGAGCGCGGTGACGAGTTCCCATGCCTCTTCGAGCGCTTCGCGAAAGCGCAGGTCGAGCAACTTCTCGCGCACGCGCCGCGGCAGTTCCGCGAAGCGCGACGCGAACGGGCTCTCCGCGGCGGCTACCTGCGGCACGATGCCGTCGTTGTATTTCTGCAGCATCGAGAGCGAGCGGCGCGCGAGGTTGCCGAAGTCGTTGCCGAGATCGCTGTTGTGACGCTGCGCGATCTTCTCTTCCGAATACGAAAAGTCGCTGCCGAACGGCGCTTCGCGCAGCAGAAAATAGCGCAGCGAATCGGCGCCGAAACGTTCGGCGAGCGCGAACGGATCGACCGCGTTCCCCATGCTCTTGCCCATCTTCTGGCCGTCGACGGTGATCCAACCGTGCGCGAAGACGAGTTCGGGCGCGGCTTCGCCGAGCGCCCACAGGACGGCGGGCCAAATGATCGTGTGGAAGCGCGCGATCTCTTTGCCGATCAGTTGCACCGACGCTGGCCAGAGCGAACGGAAACGCGCGTCGTCTTCCGACCAACCGATTGCGGTGATGTAGTTCAAAAGCGCGTCGAACCACACGTAGATCACGCCCGCGTGCCCCGAGCTTTCCGGAATGGGAATGCCCCAATCGAAGTTGGTACGCGAGATCGAAAAATCGTCGAGCCCCTCTTCGAGGATCGCCATCATCTCGTTATACACGCTCTGCGGGCGAAGCCACTGCGGATGCGCTTTGAAGTGTTCGAGCAGGCGGTCGCGATACTTCGAGAGGCGGAAGAACCAATCGTCTTCGGAGATCCACTGCACCTCGCGCCCGCAGGTCGGACACTTGCCGTTCACGAGCTTCGACTCGAGCCAGAAGGTCTCGTCGGCGACGCAGTACCAGCCCTCGTACTTGCCGAGGTACACGTCGCCGCTCTCGCGCAGTCGCTCGAAGACGCGCTGCACTTTGGTCTCGTGTCGCGGCTGCGTGGTGCGGATGAAGTCGTCGTACTCGACGTGATAGGCCGCGAAGAGCGATTGCCAACGCGGCACGAGTTCGTCGCACCACGCCTGCGGCGTCTTGCCGTGCTCGGCGGCGGCGTTCGCGACCTTTTGCCCGTGCTCGTCGGTGCCGGTCAAGAAAAACGCGGGGCCGCTCGTGCGAGCGGTGCGCGCGAGGACGTCCGCGACCACGGTCGTGTAGGCGTGACCGATGTGCGGATTCCCCGAAATATAATAGATCGGCGTGGTGACGTAGTACGAGCGGTCCATTCGGAGGCTCATTGTTCGCTAGCGCCCTCGTCGCCCATGCTGCGCCGCGCCGATGCGCGCGCGTAGAGCGCGCGCCGGTCGCCCGCGCCGGCCGCGGCGAGCGCGCGCGCGATCTCCTTGGCGCTCCGGCCTTCTTTAAGGAGGGCGTCGATCCGGGTATCCAGGTCCTCGGGTGCGCTCGTCTCCGGCTCCAGCCGGTAGGGGGCGACGGCGAAGGCGATCTCGCCGCGGATCGGCTCCTCGAGTGCCTCGGCGACCTGGGTCGGCGAGCCAAGCACCTGCTGTTCGAAGCGTTTGGTGTACTCGCGCACTAAAAAGACGCGCGCGTCGGGAGCGAGCGCCGCGAGCGCGGCCAGGCTTTCGCGGATGCGCTTGGGCGACTCGTACCAAATCGTCGTGGCGTCGTGGGCGAAGGCGCGCTCGAAGGCGGAGCGCCGGGCGCTCCCCGTCCGTGGCGGAAAGCCTTCGAAGCAGAAGCGGCGCAGCGGAAAGCCCGAGAGCACGGCAACGCCGAGCGCCGCGCTCGGTCCGGGAAGCACCTCGACGGCCACGCCCGCCGCGCGCGCGGCGGCGACGAGCTCCGTTCCGGGATCGGAGATGCCGGGCATGCCGGCGTCGGAAACGACCGCCACGAGCGACTCGCGCGCGCGTTCGATAATGCCGTTCGTTACCGCGGCGGCGTTCTGCTCGCGGTAACTCCAGAGCTCCTTTGCGCCGATGTGAAGAGCATGGAGCAGTGTGCGCGCGACGCGCGTGTCCTCCGCCACCACGAGTTCGGCCGCGCGCAGCGTCGCGAGGGCGCGCTGCGTGACGTCGCCGAGATTGCCGAGCGGCGTCGGCACAAGCACCAAGGGCATTCTCGCCCGTTCCGCGCGCGGGGGCGCGCGTCATGCTGCTGAGTCCGAACCTTCCGCGTCTCGCGCCGACCACGGTCCGGCGTCCGCGCCTCGAGCGCTGGCTCGCGAGCAATGCCGAGCTGCCCGTGCGGCTGCTCGTCGCTCCGCCTGGTTCGGGCAAGACCACGCTCGCGCTGCAGTACGTCGTGCAGGCACCGCTCGGCGCATACGGCGCGCTGCCCGAAAACGCCGACGCGGAACAGTTCGTGCGTTGCGTCGAACGGGCACTCGGCCTCACGCGAATCGGATCCTACGTCGAATTGCTCGTCGCGCTCCGTCGCGTCGCGGAGCGACCCCTTGTGCTCGCCATCGACGATCTCGACCTCGCCGGCGTGGGTGCGCGAGAACTCGCGATGAAACTCGTCGAGAACGTGCCCGAGGGCGTCTCGCTCGTGTATTGCTCGCGCACGCGCGGCGCGGTCGACGCCAAACAATGGGTCGCGCGCGGGATCGGTGCGATTTGCGACGCGCGCCGCCTCGCATTCGACGTGAGCGAGATCGGCCAACTCGCCGACGCCGCCCGCGTTCCCTACGCGCACGCCGAATCGGCGCGCTTATTCGATGAAAGCGACGGATGGGCCATCGTCGTCGGTGGCGCGATCCGCGCGGCGGCCGAAGACGAACGTTCGCTCGCCGACGCGTACGAACGCTGGCGCGCCAATTACGGCGAGATCTTTCTCGATTTCGTCCACGCGCGTCTCGAGCGCGCGCAGCCCGAGGAGCGTGCGTTCGTGCACGCCCTCATCGGGGGCAAAATGCTCGACGATCCCGACGCGCTGCACCGTCTCGAGGCCGAGGGGCTCTTCGTCCTCAACGACGGCGGCGTGATCCGCCCGTTGCGCGCGCTGCATCAGGCGCGCGCCGTGCCCGTGCACGACGTCGATACGTCGATTCCGATGATCGTGCGTATGCTCGGACGCTTCGCCGTGTCCATCCACGGGCGTGAGGTCGAGTGGGTTCGCCGTCGCGACGCGCAGATCGTGAAGTTTCTGCTCGTGCGACAAGGTGCGTCCGCCACGCGTGCGGAGATCGCCGCGGCATTCTGGCCGCGCGTGGAGCGCGCGCTCGCAACGCAGAGCGTGCGAACGGCATGCAGTAATATTCGCAAGGCGCTCGCCGCAGTCGTCGGCTACGCGCGCGTCGATCGGTACTTTCGTGCCGGAACGACGATCGCAATCGATCTCTCGAGCGTCGTCACCGACGTCGGCCGCTTTACGGCGCATGCGATGGCCGGCGACACCGCCCACGCTGCCGGTTCGACCGACGAAGCGGCGCAGCATTATCAGGCGGCGGAGAAGATCTACGCAGGCCGCCTCTTCGATGAAGATGCCGTCGAGCCGTGGTTCGAGGATGCGGCCGCCGCGCTCGAGGACCGGTTCGGTCTCGTGCTCGAGCGTCTCGCCGAACACGCCTTCGCGAATGGAGACATGCAGCACGCGGCGGAGTATGCCTATCGAGCGCGTTTGATCCGACCGAATCAAGACGGCGCGCTGCGTCTGCTCGCGACGATCAAGTCGCGCTCGCGTCCTGCGTAACGCGATCGTCGCGCTGCTCGTCGCCGCCGGGCTCGCGCTCGGAATCGGCGACGCGCTGCATCGCGGCGCGCTCATGGGTGATTTCCGCGCATTTCGTTGCGCGGGGTCGATCGTGGTGCGTGGCGGCGACCCCTACGCAGCCGCGCCGCTCTATGCGTGCGAAGCGGCGCCCGAGTCGGCGGGGCTCTACACCGCGCGCGACGGCGTCGCGCTTCCGGCTCCGCTTCCCGGATACGATCTGGCCTTCTTCGCGCTCTTTGCGATCGTGCCGTTGCCGGTCGCGGCGTTGCTCTGGGTGGCGCTCTCGTTTGCGGCGGCTCTCGCCGCACTGCGCGCACTCGTTCGCTGCGGTGTGGGCGACATGGCGACCGTCATCGCGCCGTTCGCCCTCGGTTTCGGAATCGTCGCGCTCCCGTTCGGCGAACTCGCACCCTTCGCACTTGCGGGTGCATGCTGCTGTGCCGACGCGTTGCGGCGCGGGGCTTGGAGCGCCGCGGTCGCGTGGGCGTGCATCGCCATGATCGAACCGCACGTCGGCCTGCCGCTCATGCTCGTGACGATCGGACTCGAACGCACGCGCCTGCGCGCCGCCGTCGCGATCGTCGTGCTCGCGGCACTCCACGCGCTCGCGGTACGTGGAGAGGGCCTCGACTACTTCACGCACGTGCTCCCGCAGCACGCGCTCGCCGAACTGCCGCGCGCATCGCAATACGGTCTCGCCTGGATCTTGCAGGCACTCGGCGCAGCACCCGGCATCGCGCTCGGGATCGGAACGGTATCGTACGCGCTGGCGATCGGCATCGGCATCTCGCTCGGCGCGCTTATCGCGCAGCGCCGTGGAATGCCCGCCGCGCTCGCGCTCGTTCCGTGCGCGTGCGCGCTCCTGGGCGGCGCCTTCATCCACCTCTCTCAGATGATGCTCGCGCTTCCGGCGATCGCGTTGCTCCTGCCCTTGCCCGGACGCGCGAGCGCTCCACTGCGCGCGGGGCTGCCGCTCGTCGCCATCCCGTGGAGCGCGCTGGTCTCGACGCCCGCTTCGATCGTGGCGATCGCGTTCGCGTGCGGCGTCATCGCCCGCACGTCGCTGCGATTGAGTACGCGTGCGGCACTCTTCGTCGCGCTCGGCGCGACGCTCTACGGCGCGTCGATCGTAGCGGCCGCCGCGCACGCGATCTCCGGCGCGCCGGCTACGGCGCTGCCCGCGCTCGATCCCACGCTCGCGCAGGCTTCATGGGGTGCGTGGATACGCGCGCACGACAGCGCCGCGAGCGCGGCCATCTGGCTCGCAAAGGTGCCTACGTGGGCGGGACTCGCACTCGCGCTCGCCGGCTTTGCGCTACTCGCGCGCGAACAACGTGTAGCGCGCGGAAACGGCGACGACGCGCCAGCGCCCACCCTCGCGTAGCGAGCGCTCGAGCGGTCCGCGCGAGCGCGCGAGCACGGTGTCGATGCGATCTCGCTCGAGCAACCGCGAACGCATGCGGCGGTCGCGTGCGATGGCGAGATAGTCGCGCCACACCGCGCTCGGGAACGGATCGCATCGCCCGTCGAGAAAGGTGCGTACGCGTGGGTTCGCGAGCGCCAGACTGCACCACGCGAAATCTTCGCAGTACAGATGACGGATGCCGGGCAGGCGCGCCGCGTCGCGGACGAACGCGGTCGGCAAACGCGTACCCGTTGCGGCGACGAGCGCGTTCGCTCGCGCGGCAACGGCAGCGCCCCCCACGGCGATCGCCACGGCGAGCACCGCGGCGGTTCCACGCTCGCGTACGAGCGAGACGATGCGAAGGTCGTCGGGAAGCAGCGGCGTGAGCGCTCGCGCGCAGAGCGGCGCGAGTGCGATCGCCGCGAGGGCGAGGTTACGTGCGGCGAGGAGCGCAAAGGCGAAGATCGCGAGCGCGAAGAGTGCATCGCCGCGACGTAGGCGTCGAGACGCGAGGCCGATTCCGAGCGTTGCGAGCGCGATCGGTAGGATGCCGAAGGCAAAGGAGAGATCGGTGAGATGCGGCGCCCGCCACTCGAGGATCGCACCGCGAATCGGGCTGCTTAAGAGTCTGAGTGCATACTGCGGCAGCGCGAAGCCGAACGGCGTCGCGAACATCGCGAGCGCGCTTCCGGCGGCGATCGTTGCCGTTCGCCGCGTCCTCGCATCGGAGGGTCCGACGTCGAGGCCATCGGCCGCGGTGCGCAGCGTGGCGAGCACGGGCGCAAGCATCGCGCTCGCGTGCACGTTCGCCCAGAGCACCGCGATCGCGATCGCGGCGAACGCGCGCGCGTCGTCGAGATCGAGCAAGAACAGGTATGCGGCCGCGAGCGGCCAGACCGCAACCTGCGCGCGCACGCCGAAGAGTTGCTCCATGGCGATGCCGCAGAGAAAGAGCGCGAGCCACGTGGCCGGTTGCGACGCGCCGCGGCGACGGGCGAGTGCGCCCGCAAGAAGCAACGCGAGCGCACTGCCCGCCGCGACGCCCATCGCGAGGAGCGCGAAGAGGTGCGCGCGCATCGCGAGCGCGACCACGATGCTGAAGAACCACTCCTGCGGCACCCACCGCGCGCCGACCGCGCTGAAGGTCTCGCTCCCAAGGGCGTGCGGCAGGTGATGCGTTCGCAGGATCGTCTCGCCGAGCCAGCGTTGCCATGCAAGGTCGGCTTCGCTCTGCGTTGCGCCGGCGCCGATCCCGGCGAATTGCGCCGCGAAGAAGAGGGCGATGCCGATCGCGACGATCACGACGGCAGCGCGCTCTCCTCGAGGCGCAGCACGTCGCCGAGGCGCACGAGCCCGGCGCGCAGCGAGCCCGCGCCGAGTTCGATCGTCACGCGCGCGCCCGGCGCGAAGACGGCGAGCCGGTTGGGTTTCACCGCTTCGCGCAACGCGACGACGCGGCAATCGCGATCGAGAAAGATCAGGTCGAGCGCGCAGCGCATGCCGACCGTATGCACGGCCGCACACGGCTCGATCCAGAGTCCGTCGTGCGGCTGCACGCAGGCACAGCCGAGCAGCCCCACGAGGCGCTCCCACGGCGAATCGGCGCGTGAGACCGCACCGAGTGCCGCGCCGGTCGCGACGTCGCGCAAGACGTAGCGCTTCATCGCAGCATGCCGACGGGGATGGCGAGTGCGATCGCGGCCGCAAGGTAGGGGGCGAAGGCGATCGCGCCCTGCTTGCGCCCGCGCCGATAATTCACCACGACCGCGAGCATGCACGCAAGCGCGAAGGCGACGAGCGCGAGCTGCGCGCCGAGCATCGCTCCGCCGAGTGCCGCGAGCTTGACGTCACCCCAGCCCATGCCGCGTCCACCCGAGAGCGTCGCGGCAACCGCGAACGGCGCGAACGGCACCGCGACCGAGACGAACATCCACCACTCGTGCTGCCAGAGCGCGATCGCGAGCATGAGCGCGAGCGGAACGAGCGTGAAGAGATCGGGAACGAGACCGGTGCGCACGTCGCAGCACCAGAGCGCGACGAGCGCCGTAACGAGCAGTGCGACGAGCAGCACTTGCATCGGTGCCGCGGCGTGGCTCGCCACGAACGCGCCAAGCAGCGCGCTCGCAACGATGAGTGCGCGCACGGGCGGGCGCGACGCCTCGGGCGCGTCCGGCAAGCGAGGGAGCGTCTCGGCGACCGCGTTACCGACGAGTACCCCGACGAGAGCGGCGAGCCCGAAGAAGATCGATCCGCAGAGCGCGGTGAGTGCGAGCGTGATCATCAGTGCGTCGAAAAATAGTTCGCGGCGAGCGCTCCGAAGATCACCACGAAGAGCGCGGGTAAGAGAAACGACGCAAGCGGAAAGATCATCTTGACCGGAAGCTTCGCCGCGTGCTCCTCGACGAGCATGATGCGATGATTTCGCACGTCTTCGGCGAGTTCGCCGAGCACCTTCGAAATGTTCGTTCCGAGGCGTTCTGCTTGCACGATGGCGGTGACGGTCGTTGAAAACTGCTGGTGCTGCAGGCGATCGGCCGCGGCTTTGAGCGCGTCGGCCCGCGCGCGACCGAGACGTATCTCCGCGAGTGCCGAGCGAATCTCTTCGCCGAGCGCACCCGGGGCCGCGTCGATCGCGTAGGCGAGTGCGGCGTTGACGCTCAATCCTGCCTGAACGGTCGTCGCGACCATGTCGAGAAAGTCCGGGAGCGCGCGCTGCACCTGCTTCTTGCGCTTCTCGATCGCGCGGTCGAGCGAACTGAGCGGAAGGTAGGCGCCGGCGAGGCCGAGCAACGCGACGAGCGCCGCGCCGAGTGCGAAGCGCGGGTGCGCCACCGCGACGAGTGCGAGGCCCGCGCAGATGCCCGCGCCGCCGCCGCCCGCGATGCGCATGCCCATGCGCGCGGGGCTCACCGTGTACCAGCCGGCTTCGAGCAGCTTGCGTTCGAGACGTCCGCGACGCTCCTTCGAAAACATCGCCTCGAACTTGCGTACGCTTTCGGGGTCGCGCATCGATGCACCGCGCGAACTCAGTTCTTCGAGCGCGCGGGCGACCGGGCTCTTCGACGGCACGAGCGAGATCGCGAAGAGAAAGACGGCGATGCCGCCGAGCAGCGTGATGACGAGCGGAAGGATCACGTCAGACGTCGACCTCCAGGATCTTGAGGAGCGTGAAGACGCCGAGGAATTCGAGCACGACGACGATGCCGAGCGCAACGTGCCCCATTCCCGTGAAGAGCAGTGCGTGCCCCATCGAGGGCTGCGTCAGACAGATGAAGAGTGCGAGTATCGGCGGCAAGAGTCCGAGTACGAGCGCGCTCGCGCGTCCCTCCGCGGTCATCGCGTTGATCTTGCGCTGGATGCGGCGCCGCTCTTTGATCGTGTCGGCGAGGTGCTCGAGAATCTTCCCGAGGTCGCCGCCGGTCTGCGATTGGATGCGGATCGCGCGCGCCATCATCAGCGTTTCGTTGCTCGGCATGCGCTCGGCGAGGCCGTCGAGCGCGTCGTAGACGCTCATGCCGATGTTCGTCTGTCCGACGATGCGCATGTACTCGTGGCGCGCCGGATCGGTCATCTCTTCGATGACGACGGTGAGCGCCTGACGCAGCCCCAAGCCGACGCGGACGCCGCCCGCGATGAGGCGCAACGCCAGCTCCAACTGCTGAACGAAAGCGTTGAGGCGCCGCGCACGCGCCGCGCGCACGAACCACGCGGCGCCGCCGAGCGACGCACCCGCGCTCGCAAGGAGCAGCAGGGCGGCGAGCGCGGGGTTCGGGCGCACGAGCGCGAGCAGTCCGACCCAGATCGCGGCGGCGGCGATCGCGACGTAGAGTGCCAGCTCTTCGGGCCTCTTGTAAATGCCCGCGCGATCGAGCGTGAGCTCGAGCGCTTGGAGCCGCGCGCTCGTTTCGGGATGTGCGCGCCAGGGAAGCGCGTCGGTCACCATAGCGAACCGGCCGATGCGAGCGCGGAGAGCTGCCGCACGTCGAAGGATACGCCGTACTCGTCGAATCGCGTCAGGCATTGCGGCTGAACGCCCGTGTATTGGAACTCGCCGCGAACCTTGCCGTCTGCGTCGATGCCGCGAGCGCTGAAGCGCACGAGCTCCTGCATCGTCACCACGTCACCCTCCATGCCGACGACCTCGGTGATGCTCGTGATCTTGCGCGAGCCGTCGCGCATGCGTGCGGTCTGGATGATGAGATCCACGGCGCTCGCGATCTGCTCGCGTATCGCGCGCACCGGAAGGTCGAAGCCCGCCATCATCACCATCGTCTCGAGACGCGAGAGCGCGTCGCGCGGAGTGTTCGCGTGGGCGGTGGTCAGCGATCCGTCGTGACCGGTGTTCATCGCCTGCAGCATGTCGAGCGCTTCCCCGCCGCGGCACTCGCCGACGACGATGCGGTCGGGTCGCATGCGCAGCGAGTTGCGTACGAGATCGCGAATCTTGATCTCACCGCGGCCCTCGATGTTTGCCGGTCGCGCTTCGAGCCGCACGACGTGCGGTTGCGCGAGCGAGAGTTCGGCGGCATCTTCGATCGTCACGATGCGTTCGCGCTCGGGGATGTAGCCCGAGAGGATGTTGAGGAACGTCGTCTTTCCGGAACCGGTTCCTCCGCTGATGACGACGTTGAGTCGCGCTTCGATGCACGCGCGCATGAATTCGAGCATCTCCGGGTTCGCCGAAGCTTTGTCGACCAGATCGCTTGCGGTTAGGCGACGCGTTCCGAAGCGTCGGATGGTGAGCGTCGCGCCGTCGATCGAGAGTGGTTCGACGATCGCGTTGACGCGCGATCCGTCGGGAAGACGCGCATCGACCATCGGCACCGATTCGTCGAGTCGGCGTCCGAGCGGAGCAATGATGCGTTCGATCACGAGGCGCAACTGCTGCTCGCTCGTAAAGCGTTTCCCGGTACGTTCGATCTTGCCGGCTCGCTCCACGTAGACCGTGGCCGGTCCGTTTACCATGATCTCGGTCACCGCCGGGTCGTTCATCAGATCTTCGAGCGGGCCGAGCCCGAGCGCTTCGTTCACGATCTCGATCTTGAGTCGCGCGATCTCGTCGGCGGAGTCGACGTCGGGGTGCTCGCTCAGGATGCGCTGCGCTACTTCGTCGATCTTCGCGCGCAACTCGGCGAGCTTTGCGGAGTCGGTCGTGGCGCGGCTCGCATCGAGCAAGTCCACCTTCTGCGCGAGCGTCTCGTGAATGTGCAGTTTCAGTCGCTCGCGAGCGGGTATCGATTCGCCGTTGCGCGTGGGTCGCTGCGTCTCCGTGCCTTGAGCGGCGCGTGGCAGCGTCGGGGCGTTCTCGGCGCGCGGCTCCGCGCGCCGATCGTGCACGACGTCGTGCGCCGATGGGCGAAGCGCCTCGATGCGCGGCTCGAGGGCGATCGCGCGCAGCGCGCGATCGAGCGCGGCGAGCGCTTTGGCGTAGCCGCGATCGACCAGCGTCGGGAGCTCGGCGATCGTCGTGCGTTCGAGCGAGCGCTCCACGTCGCCGCGGGAAAGATTTCCGCCGCTCGTGCGGGCGTTGAGCAAGAGCACGACGCGCGACGGAGGTACGCCGAAGCGATGCAATTCGTCGAGCATCGCGCGCGCGCTGGTTACGCCGAGCAGCGTGGGCTCGAGCACGACAACGAAGCGCGTGGCGCGTACGACGAAGGGACGTACCGGCGCCGCGAAGGGAATCGGTAGATCCGCGATCACGAACGACGTGCTCGCTTCGAGGAGCGACGCCACGCGTTCGACATCGTCGAGCGTTACGGTGAAGGCGGCTTCGAACGACGGGGCGAGTTCGACGATGGTGGTGCCGGCGATGCGCGCGGTCGCGACGGCCGAACCTTCGCGCGCGACGTCGAGCGCGCGCACCGCGTCGAAGAGCACCGCCGCGTTGCGACGCCCGGAGAGATCCCCGTCCACCAGCGCGGCGTCGCCGCGTGCGAGTCGCGCGAGCTGCGTGCAGATGGTGGTCGCTCCGCTTCCGCCCTTAGCGTTGACGAATGCGAAGGTCGTGCCGGTCACGGGCGATCGCCTTGGCTTCCGTCGATGACGGGGACGCTCGACTCGCGCGGGTGCTCGACGCGGGACGACGCGACCGCCGCGCTCGCCGGCGCTTGCGCGACGGCGGGTGCGGGGCCGACCGTATCGCTCTGCGGAAAGCGCAGCGTCTCCGGGGGAAGCGAGGAGAGCTTCTCGCGCGGCGAGCGAAGCGCGAGACGCAGCGTCGTGTTGACGTCGGCCATCGCGAGCAAGTCAGCCTGCGAAGGCGTCACCTCGAGGGTGATCGTGGTCGAGTTCGCTTCATCGGGTGACGGCGTGGCACTCGAATATTCCAGCGTGTCACCCATCGCGAGCACGCGCACGCCGCGCAGAATCGTTGCCGCGGGCGGCGGCTGATTCGTGCTCTTCGGGGGTACGGCGATCACGTCCACGCGGTCGCCCGGCTGCAGCAGACCGCTCACGCTTTTGACCTTATCAACCTGAATCGAGATCGCGCGCATGCCCGGCTGCAGGCGCACCGGCAGCGCCGCGTTCGCGGGACGCCCGATCTTGGAGGCGGTGATCGTCGCTCCCGCCGGAATCGTGATGAGCGAGAGCGATCCGACGATCGTCTTTGGGTCGGTGATCGCATCGGGGTCCACTGCCGACGCTGGTCGCGTCACGCGCGCCAGCATCGCGAGCGTGATCGGCGCGCGCGCGGGAATCTCCGTCGCGGCCACGATCACTTGCCGCGGTGCGCCCGCGGCTTGGCTCTGCGACTTCAGCGCGGAGAGGTAACTCAACGTGAGCCACCCAGCGCCGATCGCGAGGACGACGGCGACGATCAAGGTAGTGCGGCGGACGTTCATCGAGGTGGCCCTTCGTTCAGCGGACGTGGGTGGTGGCGACCGCGAGCACCCCGGAGAAGATCGCGAGCGCATACGGCATCGGTGTGCCGTCGCGGGGCGGGAGCGGCCGCACACCGGCGAGCATCGGCAACGCGAGCGCGTGAAGATTGAGCGCCGTGGCACGCAGTCGGCCGCGCGCGACGGCGAACGCGACGCCGAGTACGCCGCCGGCGATCAGTGTCGCCGCGGCGAGCAGCGGCAGATCGTGCAGTCCGAGCGTCGCGGCCACGGCGGCAAAGAGCTTGACGTCGCCTCCGCCGAGGAATCCGCGCGCGTGGAGCGCGCTTCCGAGCACGAGCACGCCGAGCGCGATGCCCAGGAATGCGAAGATGCCGATCGGATCGGCGAATGCGGTGAGGAGCGTTCCGCACGCCCCGAGCGCGATCGGAATCGCGTTCGGAATGCGGCGACTGCGCAGGTCGGCGACGGCGGCCGCGGAGCTCGCGGCGAGCGTGACGAGGATTGCGAGCGACATGATCGATGCGAGCGTGCGCGGGAAGCCGATCGGTCGTCGACTTCCCGCGCACGGGCGCGCTAGAGCTTGCTGTTGACCGAGGTGAAGGCGGAGTTGATGTTGCCGCCGATGAGTGCGACGACCGCGATACAGACCGCGGCGATCAGCGCAACGATCACGCCGTATTCGACCATCGTGGCGCCTTCTTCGTCGTGAAGCATGGAAACGAGCGATTTCAGCATGGTGGGTCCTCCAAGTGATGCAAGTGCGGGTTTAGAGCGCTCCGTCGATCCGTACGCGTGCGCTCGCGGAGTTCGCGCCGGTGCTTGCCGTCACGACGACGACGCGGCCGGCGAGATGATCCGACACGAACGGAACGACGGCCGCAAAGTGCCCGTGGGCATCGGCGGCGACGTCGCTGCGCTCGATGAGCACGGCGGGTAGATCGGGTGCGAGGGTGGCGAGCAGGGTGAGCGTGATGCGTGCGTTGCGCGGCGCGTTGCCCTCGACGGCGAGCGCGCTCCCTCCGGTGAGCTCCCGTGCATCTACCGCGAGCGCGACGCCCGCGGTCACCGCCGCGCGAGACGCCGGGCCCGTCGGCGCGTCGGCGGCGGTCGAAACGCCGTGCGCGAGCGCCGCGAGGCGCCGCGCGAGCCGTGGCGAGATGCGCAGATCGCCCTCCGGCGTCGCCGCCGGGGCGCGGTCCGCGATCTCTTCGCGGCTGTTGACGTCGTAGACGGGGGAGCCGGGCCGCATCACGATCGCGAGCCCGTCGCGACGAAGGCTGACGGAGCGCTCCGGCCCGAGCCAGTGCATGGTGAACCCGTCGGCTGCGGCCGCCGCCCGTAGCGACACGCTGCTCGCCGCGCCGGCGAGTGCCGGGAGCGCGGTCAAGGCGAGGGTGAGGGCTATGGCGAGTGGGCGCATCGGCGAATTCTGTTCCTCCGAGTCTTGTCGGTGCCGCAGATCATGGCACTAAGGTCGCAACGGATACAAGCTCTCGGAGGGCTAGTTGTTCATATCTTTACGAAATGACTATTGCATGTTAACGCGTTAATGGTTCTAAATCGCGGATTCCTCATGCTATAACTCGTGTACGTCTTTCGCCTCCGGCCCGGGGCGAAGGACGCCAAACCGTCGGAGGAATCCATGATCAACCGCTTTTGGCGCGCCGTCGCCGCGACGATTCTCGTTGCGACCGCGACCTCGTTCGGGCCGGCGCCGCTCTCGGCCGCCGCGGTCACGCTGCTATCGGTGCAGTCCGGTCACTCGACCGTGCTCTCCACGCCTGGTCTCGCGCGCGTCGCCGTCGGCGATGGCCGCATCGCGGGCGTCGTGCCGATCGGCACGAGTCAAATCGTCGTAACGGGTCGGGCTCCCGGTCACACGACCGTGGTCGTCTGGAGCGCGGGCGGGCGATCGAGTTACGAAGTGACCGTCACCGAAGAGCAGCTCGACGACATCGCGCAGATTCTGCGCACGACGATCGCCGAGCCGAACATCGAGGTTTTGAGTTTCAATCACTCCATCGTCGTGCGCGGCAGCGTTCCCGACGGCGGGCACCTGCAACTCATCAACGATCTCGTGGCGCGCTTCGAGCCGTACGCGCAGAGTCAGAAAGACACGATCATCAACGCGGTGACCGTGCAGCATCCGATCGCCGACCTGCAGCGCGCGATCGCAAACCTGCCGGGCGCCGCATCCATCCGCGTCGATCCCGACGGCAAAGGGAACGTGATCGTGAGCGGTAACGTGCACGACGCCGTCACCGCGCAGGAGGTGCTCGAAAAGACGCGCGGACTCGCGGGGCCATATCTCGCGAGCGACGGGAAGCTGATCGATCGCATCGCCACCGACACGACGAGTCAGATCGATGTCAAGGTGTACGTCCTCGAAGTGGACCGCACCGCGCTGCAAGATTTGGGATTGCAGCTGCAGGCGGCAACCTTCCTGAACGACGGAACCTACGCGGTCGGAGCGCCGTCGTTTCCGATCGTCGAGCGTCCGCAGGCGCCGGGCGGCGCGCTCAAGGTCGGCCCGTTCTTTCGCACGGTGACGATGGCGCCGACGCTCAATCTGCTCGTGCAGCAGGGTCACGCGCGGCTGCTCTCCGCGCCCGACCTCGTCACGATGCCTGGGAGCGAAGCGACGTTCTTGGTCGGCGGCGAGGTTCCGATTCCGTACAACGGCGGCCCGAACGGTCAGATCGCGATTCAATACAAAGAGTTCGGCGTGCGCCTCAACGTCGTCCCGACGCTACTGGGCGACGGCGGCATCGAGACGAAGGTTTCGCCGGAGGTTTCGAACCTCGACTTTACCGACGCGATCAGCGCGAACGGTTTCGTGATTCCCGCGCTCAAAGAGAGCAAACTTTCGACCGACGTGGTGACGAAATCGGGCGAGTCCATCGTGATGGGCGGGCTTCTGCAGCGCGTCGAACAGCGTTTCGTCGATAAGATTCCGGTGCTCGGCGATCTCCCGGTGCTGGGAAAACTCTTTCGCTCGACGCGGTATCAAAATCAACAGACCGACGTGGTCTTCGTGATGACGCCGGAGATCGTCACGCGATGATCGCCGCGTTGCGAGCGATGCTCTGCGACGACCGCGGCGCCACGCTCGCGGAGTACGGACTCGTCGCGGCGGGTATCGCGGTGCCATTCATCATCGCCGCGCTCTCGATTCTCTCGACCGCCAGCGTTACGCTAGGGAGCGCGACCGGCGGCATGCAGTCGATCGGAGCGAATCCGCCGTGATGCGCGCGCTCCATCGAGGCACCGCACTCCCCGAAACCGCCCTCGTCATCGGCATCTCGCTCGTCGTCGTGCTCGGCGCGGTGCAAGCGGCGATCGTCGGCTATTCGCAGATATCGACCGACGGCGCGGCGTTCGTCGCGGCGCACACGCTCGCGCTC
Organism: bacterium; assembly: GCA_028869385.1. GTDB lineage: Bacteria > Vulcanimicrobiota > Vulcanimicrobiia > Vulcanimicrobiales > Vulcanimicrobiaceae > REEB354. The sequence goes on along the minus strand of JAGWSR010000049.1, from coordinate 10,716 downwards.
GATGCCGCGGTCAGCGCGCCGAGCGTGGTCGCGACGGCGTTGCCGAATTTCGCTCCCGACGGTATCGTGACGAGCGCGGTCAACGGCAACATCGAGCAGGCGACGGTGACGAAGCGCGTGGACGGATTCATGATGCTCCCCGGTCTCGCGTCGTCGTATCAGCTTACCGGCGCCGACGCGGAGTTCGCGCCGTCGAACGGCCAAGGGGCGGCGCAGACCTTCGCCTTCGCGATCGACGCCGCGCTCGACAATTACTGCCCGGATCGCGGCTCGTGCGGAACGCGCGCGATCTACCTCGCGCAGAGCGTCGACACCGCGAGCAACGCCAACGGATGGAACGGGCCGTTCGCCGAGTGGCGCTGCCATCAGCAGTACTACGCGTCGGTGAACTGGCCGCAGCAGCGGCCGACGACCGGCGTGATCGGCTCGGCGTTCGATCCCGAGAGTCCGGGGACGAACGAGTATGCGATCTATCGCTGGGATACGGGGTCGCACGCATGCAAGTGACGTACCGCTTCGAGCGCGGACAGACGCTGCCGTTCTGGGCCATCGGGACGCTCCTGATGCTCGGCCTTCTCTTCTTTCTCGCCAACTACGTGACGGCGGTGAATTGGCAGATTCACGCACAGAACGCGGCGGACTCCGCGGCATCGGCGATGCTCTCGGTGCAGGCGAACATGTGGAATGAGGAGTCCACAGTCCTCTATGCCGGCGCCGTGGACGAGAATCGATTGCGCTACCTCAACCAGGCGATTCTCAACACGATCGCCGGCGCCGGGGGCTGCGATCCCGATCCCGGCGGCTCTTGCGATCGAGACTATCAGACGCTCGTAACCGAATATAACGTGGCGCTCAACGGCTTCACCGATGACGTCCACCTCATCGGGCAGGCGGATCAACTCTCGCAGGGCGGACAACAAACCGACGAACGAAAGGCACTCGCCGCGTTCGGTTCGGGCTGCGGACAGAGCGGCGGCGGGGTGGATTGCAGCTTCGCCTATACCGCCCTCGACACGAGCCAAGTCGCGTCGAAAGGCAACAATCAATTCGCGCCGCAGCGCGTGGATCTCGTCGCGTGCCGCAACGTTGCCTATTTTGTTCCGCAGTTGCTCTCGTTCGCGGCGAATGCATCGTATCAAGCCGTCGCACGTGCCGCGGCCGCGGTCGTGCCCGCGCAGAGCGAAGCGTTCGATCCGGGAACGATGACGAATCCCGCAACGGGCGGCGCCTATCAGCCGCAAGAGCCGCAGTGGGCATCCGCCTACGAGGCGCCGCTCTACACGGTGGATTTCTCGCAACTCGTGGTGCACCTCAATTGGTACACCTCGGCGGCCGTGCATCCGTACGCGGGAACGCTCTCGAAAGGAGGCTACTCGTGTCTCTGAGATCGGGCGCACACGCACAGCGCGGACAGACGCTCATCGAGATGGTGATCGCGCTGCCGGTGATTTTGATCGCGCTCTTCGGCATCATCTACGTGGCGCGCGTCGGCGTCGTCAACGAACGCGCGCAACTGGCGCTGCGCTATGGCGGAATCGCGGGATTCATCACCGGCAGCAACGCGTACAGCGCGGCGAACATCTACGAGAACCTCTCGGCGAACGGCATGCCGCAGCCGTGCCCCACGCCGGCGATGGGTGCGCTCACGGGCGCTTCGCCGTTTCCCGAACCGAGCGCGGCGCCGTTTTGGCAACCCGACACCGCGGCGAGCGCTCCGTGCACGCCGACCGTGTACGGCCTCGGCGGCGCCCAATTTCTCGCCTCGCACTACTTCAGCGCCACGTCGCTCTCGATCAGCGGCGGCGTTGACGTTCCGTCGTACATCCAAGACGTTCTCGGTGAGACCTCGCACGTGGTGGGAGCGAGCGAAGCCTTCGTGCATCCGGCGTTTCCGGGCATGATCCTCTACTGCAGTACCGAGGTGCGCGCGCGCGTGTACGGCGCGGTGACGGCATCGGGATCGAGCATTCCGCCGACGCCTATCCCCAACGGTGCGAGCAATCCGTCGCCGGCACCGAACAACAACGGAGTCTGCCAGTGACGAACCTCGCGCGCGCGGCTGCCGGAACGATCGCCTATGGCTCGCGGGCCGACGTGCCGTACGGATGCGGAAACGTCTGCGCGCAGGCCGTGCTCGCGGGACGCGATCCGCGCAGCGGTGCGCCCGCCTACGCGGTGCGTATCGCCAACAACTCGCAACACGCTCTTCGCGCAACCGTTCGCTTCGGCCGCGCGCGCGCCGCGGCGAGCGAACTCGACGTCGCGCCCTTCTCGATCGTCGAATCCCTCGTACCGCGCGCCGCGCTCGCGCGACCGGACGATCGCGCGATCGTCGAGGTGCGGGGACAGGACCTCGGCTTCACGCTCGACGCGCCGCCCGTCACGATGCGCGTGCGTCCGCTGCTGCTCCGCACGCTCGCGTTCGCGGCTCCGCTCGCCGCCGCGCTCGCGCTCGCCGGTGCGGCCGTTCTCGGCGCGTTCGGCGAGCACGCGCGACGCGAGGCGACCGCGCACGTCGTCGCGACGCCGCCGCACCCTAGCGTCCGCGCGTCCACGGCGCTCGCGCGAGCCCCGGAGGAGCCGAGCATCCGCGTCGGCGCCGCTCGCGTGATTGCCGGCAGCACGCTGCGCGTCGGCTACGCACCCTCGTCGCGCGGCGACGTCTGGCTGCTCGATGGTGCCGGTCGCGTGTGGGCGCACGAGCGAACGAACGTCCGCGGCACGACGACGCTGCGCATTCCCCAATCTGCGGCCGGACGCGACCTCCGCGTCGTCGTCGGTACGAACGCGCGCGGTGCATTCGAGCAACGCGCAAGCATCGTCGCCGTCATCCCGGATGCCGCGAATCTCGCGCCGCATGACGAGCAGCCACCGCACGCATCGGCAACCGTCGCCCCGACGACCGTCGCCGCAGGCAATCTCATCACGATCCGCTTCATCGCGACGCACGGCGAAGCACTCGTCTCACTCACCGATGCACAAGGCACGATCGTCGCCCAACGCGACGTACCGCCAAACACCGCCCGCATCACGCTCCAAGCCCCGACAACCGCCGCCCCCACCACCTACGACGTCGTCATCGCCACCTCCACCGGCGAACGGCAAGACCAAACCATCACCCCCATCACCGTCACGCCGTAGTTTAAGAGAAATCCCTAGCCCAGACGTAATGGAAGGCCTGGTGCGCCGCGGAGCTCCGGCCCGGAAGTCTCCGCATTTTGCGCCTTCACAGGAGGTGAACTTCAAAACTTCGTTCCGCGCAAAATACGGCGAAGCAAGAAAGCCGCACGATGCGGCTTTCTTGCGTCTTCCGGGACGGGGCTCCGCGGCGCACCAGGCCGTGCAATGCGATCAAGAGCGCAAAACCGCCCAAACCTGCGAGAGCTTCGGAGCGCGGCCGTAGAGCAGCATACCGACGCGGTAGATCTTGCCCGCGCCGATGGCGATCGCGTAGAGTGCCGCGAGATTGATCGCGAGCGAGCCCGCGAACTGCCAGAGCGGTACGTTGCTCACCGCGATTCGCGAGAACATCACGAAGGGCGCGATGAGCGGAACGAACGACGCGACGACCGCGAACGGCGCATCCGGTGAGCCGAGCGCGGCGATCGCGATGAAGAACGCGCCGACGACCGGAATGAGGAGCGGACCCGTGACGCTGCCGAGATCTTCGGTGCGATTGATAAGCGACGCGAAGGCGGCGAAGATCGTCGAGACCTGCAGCAGGCCGATCACGAAGAACGCGAGGAACGCGATCACCACGCCGGGCGTGATGACGTTCAAGATACCGGCGAGCGAGAAGATGTTATCGGAGGACGCGTTCGCCGCGGCGCCTCCGGCGGGCGAGCCGAAGGCCGTACCTACGCCGATCCAGATGACCATTTGAAGGACGGCGAGCACGGTCCCGGCGAGGATCTTCCCGGCGAGGAGCGCGCTCGGATCGACCGATGCGATCAAGAGCTCCGCGATTCGGCTCGTCTTCTCTTCCGCGACGCTACCCATCACGAGCTGGCTGTTGATCAGAATTAACATATACAGGAAGAAGAGCAACGTGTAGGCGATGCCGCGCGCCGCGTTCGCATCGGCCGAGTTCGCGAACTTCGAACTCAGCGATTTGATCGCGATCGGCACGGTCGTGAGCTGCTTCACGCGCGCCGCATCGGCGTGGAGCGCGTCTTGCAGCGCGAGGGGCATCAACATACGATTGATGCGCGGTACCTCTACGGCTCCCGGGTCGTGCGCGTACACCTCGAGCGAGAAGCTCCGGGCATGTTGCGTGAACACGAATGCCGACGACGCATGGTGCGCGCGAAGCGTGGCTTCGTCGATCGCTTGCGGCGGAAGCTCGGCCTCGATCGTATACGATTTGGCGAGCAGCGGCGCGGCGCGATCGAGCAGCGCGCGGTCGCCGACGAGTACGATTTCGTTGGGACCGTTGAAGGCCTTATCGAGCAGCGCCGGCATCTTGGTGATGAAGATGATGCCGAGGGTGCCGATCACGATGCCGATCATGAAGGCGCGCGATTTGACGCGGCGCAGAAACTCGGCGGTAAAGACGGTGACGATGTCGGCGATCATGCGGCAGTCTCTCCGATGGCGTGCAGGTAGATCTCGTGCAGCGAGGGTTCGATCGCTTCGAAGCGCGTTACGGGAGCGACGGCGACGAGCGATTTGAGCAGCGCCGCGAAGTCGGTCGCGGCGGGGACTTCGTATTCGATCGTTCCGTCGAGGCGCGCGAGCGGGCGGGCTCCGGCGACGCTCGCGAACGGCGCGCGCAGCTCGTCGCTCGCGGGTGCGACGCGCACGACGCGGGTCGGCCACGCGCTGCGCAGCTCCGCGAGCGTACCCGCGGCGCGATTGGCTCCGCCGGCGATGATGACGAACTCGCCGCAGAGCTCTTCCAACTGCCACATCTGATGGCTCGAGAGCACGAGCGTGGTGCCGGCTGCCTTCAATTCGTGCAGCACCGCAATCAGCGTCTCCGCGTTGACGGGATCGAGGCCCGAGAACGGCTCGTCGAGCACCAGTAATTGCGGCTGATGAACCGCCGCGCAAGCGACCTGAACCTTTTGCTGGTTCCCTTTCGAGAGCTCCGAGCACGGACGGTCGGCATAGACGCCGAGCCCGAGCCGTTCGATCCACCAGGCGACGCGCTTGCCGATCGCAGGCTCCTTCATGCCGTGCAGTTTGCCGAAGTAGGCGATCTGCTCGCGCACCTTCAGCTTGCCGTAAATGCCGCGCTCCTCCGGCAGGTAGCCGAAGTGACGGCGGCTCCGCGCGGTGACCGCGGCGCCGTTCCAGCGGATCGCTCCGCCGTCGGGCGTGAGGATGCCGAGAATCATGCGCATCGTCGTGGTCTTGCCCGCGCCGTTCGGGCCCAGCAAGCCGAACGTGGCGCCGTCCTCGATGCGGAAATGGACGTCGCCGACCGCGCGTACCGAGCCGAACTCCTTGCGAACGTGATCAACTTCAAGCATGCGGCGCTCTTCCCTAAAAGGGTGCGCGCATCTTGCGTGACTAAACGCCCCTGCGTGAGCGAGTCGCAGTTGCTTCCGATAGACGCGGCGCCCGGCGGCGCCGTGCTGCTCTACGAGAGCGCGAACGGTGCCGTGCATGCCTCGCTGCGTCTCGGTGCGTTGCGCGCGGGGCGCATCACCTTCGCGCTGCGCGCGATCAACGCGACGCGCGAACCGCTGCTCGTGACATTCTACGCGCACGTGCGCGACGGCACCGAGGTTCCGCTCTCACCGTTCTCGCTGTGGGTCGATGCCGGAACCCACGCGACGCTCGATCTTCCGGTGCCGTGGCTCGCGATGCTCGGCACGCGCGCGATATCGGCGCGACTGCAGAGTCGTCACGTGCATCAACGCGTCGAGGCCGCGATGCCCCGGCTGCTCGCGCCGTTATGGTTTCTCGCGGGAGCCCTCCTCGTACTTGTCGGTGGTTACCTCTGGCTCGCGCTCCAACCGCGCGTCGTCGCGCTCGACGCGCCGAGTCGCGTGGTGGCGGGTTCGCACTTCGACCTGCGCTTTGCGGCGCGCGGTCCGGGCGCGCGGACGTGGAGCCTCGAGGGTCTCGACGGCTCGCGCGTGGACGGCGGCGCGCTCGCGGGCGGTGCGAGCGTCGTGACGATCGCCGCGCCGCGCGCGGATCGCGAACGCACCTACGTACTGCGCGTGAGCGAACGCAACGCCTTCGGCAGCGCGGATGCCACGCGGCCGCTCGTCGTCGAGACGCCCGCGCCGTCGAACGATCCGCCGCGCATCACGGAGTTCTCACTCGACGCGAACGACGTGCGCGACGGTGGAACGATCGTCGCGCGCTATCGCGTGGACGCCGAACGCGGCGACGTGCTCGCGACCGATGCACAGGGAACGATTTGGGCGGAGGCTCCGACGAACGCGAGCGGCGTCACGACGCTTCAGCTTCCGCGCTTCGGACGACGCAAGGAACTTCAGGTGCGGCTAGTCGTTCGCCGCGGCGCGCAGCTCGCCGCGAGCGGGCTCGGCGTCGTCGCGACGCCGTAGCGTTTCGAGCGCCCACATCGCGAGCGCGGCCGCGCAGAGTCCCACGTAATACGAGAGATCGCCGATCTGCGGGAACGCGCGCGCGAGCGGTCCGGTGAACCAGGCTTGATTCCAAAACGGCAGCGATGCGGCGAGACCGATCAGCCACGCGAAGAAGCCCGCACGCACGCCGCGCACGCGCTCGGGATCGCGTTCGACGCCGCGTGCGAGCGCCCAATCGACGAGTACGACGCCCGCCCACGGTGCGGCCCAATACGAGAGGACGAGCAGAAAGTTCGTGTAGAGTTCCGCGGTCTCGCGCGGATGACCGCCGCCCGTCGCGAGCAACGCGCCGACGACGCCGACGACCGCCGCCGCGATCGCGCGCTTCACGCGTACGTCGAACGCCACGAGTGCGGCGAGCGCGCCCGAGTAGAGGTTCATGCAGTTCGCGGTGAGCGTTCCGAGCACGACCGTCGCGAGCACGAGCTTCGCCACGATTCCCGATCCCAGTAGATGCGAGATCGCATCGGTCGGCAGCGCGTTGCCGAGATTCATCGGCGTCGCGCTCACCGTCGCCGCACCGAGGATTTCGAGCGCGATGCACGGGATGGCGCAACCGAGAAACGAGTAGCGCCAAATCGCGCGCGGATCGGTCGCACGCGGGAGATAGCGCGAGTAATCCGACGCGCACGGAACCCATCCCGTGGCGTACGAGAACGCGAGCGCCGTTGCGTAAATAAATCCCGCAAGCGCGCCTCCGTTCGCGAGCGGCGCGTGCGCGTTGAAGGGAGCGCTCCAATTCGCGTGCGCGATCGTCGCCGCGCCGAGCAAGAGAAACCCCGCGGCCAGCAAGGCGACGCTCGCGCGCTCGAACGCGTGGATCATGTTGTACCCGTAGATCGCGAGCGCGATCTGCAACACGAGCATGATCGCGAGCCCCACGAAATAGCCGATGCCGGCGATCGTCTGCAGGGCGTACGCGCCGAAGACGGTGTTGATCGCGAACCAGCCGATGCCGGCGAGAAAACTCAAGCCCGCCGGTGCGGCATTGCCCGTGCGCCCGAATGCGAGCCGCGAAGCGACCATCTGCGGCACGCCGTAGCGTGGTCCGAAGGTCCCAAGGATGCCGAGCAATCCGAATCCGGCGACGTTCCCGAGTACGATTCCGACGATCGCGCTGCGCAGGTCGGTGCCGTAGAGAGAGGTAACGAAGACGCCGACCATCCACGTGGCGATCTCGGCGTTCGCCGAGAACCAGACCCCGAAGAGATCGCGCGGCGATCCGTGGCGCTGAGCGTCACCGACGGGTTCGATACCCGTCGGCTCGATCTCAAGAACCTGATCTCTGTACACCGAAGAGGAGGTTGTCATGGTCCCCATTCTGGCCGATGCGCAGGCCGATACCGCTCAAGCTCTTGCGGCGATGAGCGCGATGATCGGCACGTTCCTCATCATCGGGCTCGCCTTCCTCGCGTTCACCATCTGGCTCTTCTGGCGGATATTCACCAAGGCCGGGTTCAACGGCGCGCTCGCGCTGCTGAACTTGATTCCGTCCTTTGGTTTTCTGATCTGCATCCTGATCCTGGCCTTCGGCACCTGGCCGAACGAGATGCAGCAGCAGCATGCGGGCATGCCGCCCGGCGGAGGCCCGCACGGCGGTCCGCCTATGACGACGTAAGCTCCGCGATCCAGCGTTCTACCGCGTCGGCGCGCGACGGGAGAATCCCCGAAAGGTTCTCTCGTCCGTTCGCGGTGACGACGATATCGTCTTCGATGCGCACGCCGATTCCGCGGAAGCGCTCGGGAACGGTCGCGTCGTCGGGCTGGAAGTAGAGTCCCGGCTCGACGGTGAGCACCATGCCCTCGCGCAGCGCGCCGTAGCGATAGTGTTCGGCGCGAGCCGCCGCGCAATCGTGCACGTCGAGGCCGAGCATATGGCTCACGTTGTGGAGCGTGTAGCGGCGGTAGTATTGACGCTCGGGATCGAGCGCCTCGTCGAGCGAGACGCGCAGGATGCCGAGATCGAGCAGCCCCTCGGCGAGCACGCGCATCGCGCGCCGGTTCGGCTCGAGAAAGTCCACGCCCGGGGCGACGGCATCGATGCCGACGCGCTGCGCTTCGAGCACGATATCGTACACGGCGCGCTGTTCGGGCGTGTAGCGTCCCGAGATCGGCAGCGTGCGCGTAACGTCGGCGGTGTAGAGCGAGTCGCACTCCACGCCCGCATCGAGTAAGAGCAGCGCGCGCGGCTCGACGGTGCCGTCGTTGCGATTCCAATGCAGCGTGCAGGCGTGATGTCCGGCGGCGGCGATCGTGAGGTAGCCGACGTCGTTGGCTTCGATGCGCGCGCGGCTCCAGAACGCCGCTTCGATTTCGCGCTCGCTCTTCACGCGCGGAAAGAGACGGATCGCGTCTTCGAAACCGCGCTTGGTGATCTCGCACGCCTTGCGCAGTTCGGCGATTTCGTACTCGTCTTTGATCAGGCGCATCTCCGAGCAGTGCGTCGCGAACTCGCGATCGGCATCGGTCGGCGCGCGCATCGCGTCGAGCGCGTGATTGTGCCCGTGCAGCACGACCGCCGGAACCTTCGAGGCGAAGAGGTCGTGCAGATACGCGCCGATCTCGCCGAGCGGTGCGGTGCGGTCCACGCCGTAGTAGCTGCGGCTCTCGTCGAGCCCGCGGTGGCGACCGACCCACAGTTCGCCGTGCACGCGGTCGGTGAAGAAGTCGGCGGTGCCGCGGTTGTGCGCGGGCGCAAAGAGCAGCGTTCGGTGCGCCGCGCCGTCGGGTTCGAGCACGAGCAGCGCGCCCGGCTCGCCGTCGCCCATGAAATAGACGAAGTCGCTCGACGGGCGAAAGCGGAAGTTGGTGTCGTTCGCGCGGACGTGCTCTTGGCCGGCCGGGATCACCAGCGTGACGCCGGGGTACGCGCGCGAGAGCGCTTCGCGGCGCGCGCGCAGGCGCGCGAGCTGCGGGTGCGCGGCGCTGGCCGGGGGTACGTCGAGCCAGTCGCTCGCCATGAAGGCGACGAGCGCGGGCGGCGTGTCGGGATCGTGGCTTGCTTTGCTCGTGTCGGGGCGCTGTTGCAGTTCTTCGGCGGACATGACGGCGGGTTTCGATTCGGCGCTGCGGGAACCCCCGGCAAAGGAGCCTCGCGACTCACAGATTTGCTCAAGGCGGATGAGGTTTAACTCGAGGTATGAAGATCGCAACGTTCGCACTCGTCGCCGCGCTCGCGGCAGCGCCGGTGAGTGCTCTCGCTCAAGTCCCGCCGGGCGCTCCCGGCATGGGCGGTCCCTCCTCGGCGCAGATGCAGCAGATGCAGCAGATGCACGCGGCGGCCCGCACCAAGATGCTCGCCGAACTCTCGCCGGCCCACAAAGCGCTGCTCGCGCGCATCCTCGGCAACCTCGGCACCGCGGAGAACCCCGATTACGGCGCCGCCGCCAAAGAGCTCGACGCGGCGCTCACGCCCGCGGAGAAACAGGCTATTCTCGGCGTCCATGACGCGATGCGCAAGCAGATGGAATCGTTGATGAAACAGCAGCACGGAGATCATCAGCCGCCGGGCGGCGCGATGGGCCATCCGATGTATCACCATTCGATGAACGACCCGGGCGCGATGCTGCTGATGATGTCGTCACATCCGATGGGCCCGATGGGTCCGATGGGAGGCCCGCCGCACTAGTGTATCCGACGGCCGAACCGCGAGCGAGCGACGCGCTTGCAAACGAGCGCACCTTTCTCGCTTACGTTCGGACCGCGCTCGCGATGATCGGCTTCGGCTTCGTCATCGCGCGATTCGGGCTCTTCGTCGAAGAGATTGCGGCGGTCGCACACCTTCGGGTGTCGTCGCCGCACCTCTCGACGGCGTTCGGTATCGCGATGGCGTTTTTCGGCGTCGCGGTCGCATGCGTCGGCACGTGGCGCTACGTCGCTACCGATCGCGAACTGCGCACCGGCGCCTTCCGCGCGCTCCCGAGCGCACTCGCCTACGCCTTCTCCGTAGGCATCATCGCCATCGGCCTCCTCGTAGCCCTGCTCCTAATCGCCTACCGCTAACGCGCCAATAACGCGCCAACCCCTGTCACCCTGACCCTTCGACTCGCTTCGCTCGCTCAGGACTAAAGGCGATATTGTGTCACCCTGACCCTTCGACTCGCTTCGCTCGCTCAGGACTAAAGGCGATATTGTGTCACCCTGACCCTTC
>JAGWSR010000048.1 GCA_028869385.1 bacterium | reverse complement strand
AACCGAAAAGGTCGTGCTGGGAAAGACCTGTTTGACGCTGCCGTGGACTTCGAGCGGCGCCTCTTTCACGTCAACATTCTGGACCTTGGGTTCGTATTTCTGGGTGCGTTTTCGCGTAGCGATAGTGGACTCTCTCTGTTCGAAGGATCGCCCCGCGGATAAGCCCCCGGGTGCGCGAGTTTCGGCACCTTACTATATGCCAAATGGCGCACCTTTTCTTGCGACAAGTATCGCTTTTCAGGGCCGCCCCGGCGAGGCGTCTAGGGCTTCGAGAACGCGTTGGCCCAGATCGACGACTTCCCGGTTAGCCCCCGGAGCGCGGCCAGGGCCTGCAAGAACGCATCGCCCCCGTGCTGATCGGAGATCTGGAGGTAGGCACGCACCCCGGTCTGCGAGGCAAAAAAGATCTCCTGATACCCCATGATCGGGAGCGCGCGGTTCCCGTTGAAGCGCCGATCGGGTGACCCATCCTTGTTGACGTAGCGCCACGTCTGATCGACTTGAACCGCGTCGCGCGGCACGGCGCCGTCTTCGACGAAGCGGCCGAGCTGCGCGTGTGCCTGAATATCTTCGTAACTCACCGCACCGACGCCGGCGGCGTTCGTGATGAAGATGCGATCGGGAAAGAAATAGAGCGTGTCGCTGTGGAGGACGATGCTCGGTATCGAGATGTTCGTCGTGAGAAACGGCACCGAGCCGTCGCGAATCGTGGCGGCTTGACGCTGCAACAGGCTCGATGCACCCGAGTTGCGTTTGTAATCCGGCGTCGCCTGTTGGCTGACGACGCTCCATACGGCAGCGCACGCGCGCAGGCGCATCACGCCGTCGTAGAGCGCACGGAACGCCGCTTCCGTATCGGGATCGAGATCGTACATGACCACGACCGCACGTCGCTGAAGATCGTTGAGCGCGCACGCGACCGTCGCGGCGGCGCCGAGCACGAATGCGAGCGCACCGGCAACGGCTCCATGTGGGAGTGCCGCGAGCACCGCGATTAGGCAAAGCACGCCGACGAATGGCGCGAACGCCGGAAGGCGACGCTTGGCGCGGATTTCATCCAGCAGTGCCGCGGCGCTCGAATCGGTGATCGCGTTTGCAGGGGCACTCGCGATCGTCACCGCGTTGCTCGGACCGGTAGGTGCCGGAGGCGCCCCGGGCGGCATCCCGGGCGCGCCCACGGAGGCTCCGCCGCGGCGCGAGCGCGGATGGGTGAAGAGGTACTGTCGATAGTACAGGCCGCCGCGGCCCGCGTGGATGTACGTGCCGCGCGGGCCCGTTCCCAAGCGCAGGCCCGTCATGCCGCCGGAAACGCCGATACCGCTCTTCGAGAGATTGAAGCGCAGCGGACCGACGCTCATGCTCTTGCGGATATAAAATCCCATCGCGCACGGACTTCTTCCCGTGCGAATCGTCGCCCCGCGAAGCCGCCCGAACGTCTACGCCGCTACGAACCGGCCGGGGGCTGATAGGCCAGAGGTACCCGCGGGTTTGGCTTGCAGATCACGAGCGGCCCCTCCGTATAGACGATGGGGCCGCAGTTCGCCTGCACCGTCGTGCTAGGCGCGAGATGGTTCTCGCGGTCGATGAAGAGCACGACCTGGTCACGGGGGAGGTCGGCGTTCGCGGGATTCGTGCGGTCGTAGAATTCGAGGTTTTCGCGCAGCGACAACTCCGGAAACTGCCACCACCCGCTCGTCGCCACGTAGCGATACCGCCGCAACGCTGCGACGAGGGCGGGCGTGTAGTGATAGCGGCCGTCGGCAACCTGGATGAGGCGGTGTACGTGCGCGAACCGCTGGACCGCGGCGGGAGCATCCACGGTGTCGCGCGCGAGCAGAGCGATGCCAACCACCACGAGCACCAGCACGGCGCTTGTGAGGCTCGCCAGGCGCGCGAACGCGATGGTGCGCGCGCGGCTCTCGCGCACGAGGAGACGATGCGCGGCTTCGCCCGCGAGCATGAGGGCGACGAAGAGCGAGATGAAGTCGTGGCGCTCGTTTCCGCCATAGTGCAGACACCACGCGAGCGTGACCGCCGCGAAGAGCACGTAACCGCGGTTCACGTAGATGAGGAGCGCGAACGCCGCTGCGATCAGCACGAGCACGCCCGCGCTCGTAAAGGTTTGAAAGAACGTGACGGCGCCGCTCAGGAGCGGAGCGGCCTGCCCGCGCCCTTGAAGAATCATATCCCCGATGAAGCCCACGAACGTCGTTGCGGCGGTGCCGATGCTGAAACTGCGCGTGCTGTGCAACACCGAAAACGCGATCAGCGAGAACAGCACCGCGAACGTGCCGCCACCGACCGCGGCCGTGACCGCCGTCGCGCGCGCGATTCGATTGCGCGTCGGCAGCGCATCGAGGCGACCGTAGAGCTCGGCCCACACGATGGGGAGCACGGCAATGACCGCAATCAGCTTCGACTCGATCGCGAGCCCAAAGCAGAGGATCGCCAGGAGCATCGCGCGGCTTCGCACGAGCAACGCGAGCGGCGCTGCAAGATCGCAACGCCTGAGCGCGACGACGCCCAACACGACGAACGCCGCCGCCCACATTTCGCCGTACACGCTGACCGCGACGTACGTAAAAACCGGCCAGAGCACGAACAACGCCGCAGTCAAGAGCACGAGCCATGCATCGAGCGCAAAAACCGCGGCGCACAGCAGCAGCATAGCAGCGATGACGGTTCCGAGCTTCACGAGGTCGGGACGTTTGAGGGTCGCAAAGAATGTCGCGGCGACATACTGCATGACGCCGTTCGAACTCTCTTCGACGGGGAATACGCGAATCGGGTGATAGCGCGTGCAGTAGCAGAAGTCGGTGGCCAGCGACTTGGCGATCTGCATGTTGTATGCTTCGTCGCCATTGATGGGCCGGTGCGCGACGATCTGGGCGATCGAGAAGACCAGTACGAGCGCCGCGACGAGCGCGAACGTCGCAACGACATTCGATCGTTTCAGCGCCGCCATGCTCGCCGCGATCTCGGGCGCTTTGCTCGCGCTACCCGACGTCGTCGTCGGGTAGATCGCGAATGCTGAGCCCGAGCGAGCGATGGTACGTTTCGTTGCGCGCGAGCGCCGCTTCGATGTCGTCGCGAACGCCCTCTTGGCGCAGCAACGCGCGAATGCGCTCGCGGCTCTCGCGTAACTCCTTGGCGTGGGCTTCGAGCACCTCACCCGATACGCCGGGTGCATCGAGCGGGCGGTTCACCCACGCTTCCATCGCCTCGAACGCGGCCTGGCCTTGCCGTTCTGCGTCGGCTAGCGCGGATCGGTAGGAGCTCATCCGTTTTTGATGCGCTTCGAGCGCAGCGTCGTGGAATCACCGCTCTGGATGCTCTGGTTGTAACCGAGCTTCGGGCGTCGCGTTCGGATGGTGACGACGGTGCGGCCGTCGAGTTCTTCGTCGCCCACGCTCTCGATGAGGAGATACGCATCCCCGGCGCGCGCGCGCGCCGCCGTCGCGAAGCGCCGCCCGGCACTCGCCGCGAACTTCTCGAGCGATTCGACCAACTCCGCACGCGTGCACGCGGCCTCGGCCGGGAAGAGGCAGAGCTCCGTGCCCTTGGCGGCCGGGCGCGTACGAACGGAACCAGCCGGTTCGACGGATTTGCCGTCGCGCACGAACACGGTATCTCCGCCGCAGCGTCGTAGCGCCGCAAGAAGCGCGCTCCAGGTGAGACTCTGGGGTGATCGTTGATGCATCGAAGGCTACTTCCGCTTCGAGATGCGCTTGCCATGCCGCGGAACCACGCATGAAATGGCATGCCGTACGCGACGTTGAAAGGGATGACGAATGGAGGTCGAGTTCACCGGAGAGCGATTCGTCCCGTCGCTGCGTGGTCAAATCTATTACGAGCACCTTCACCGATATGCCGTCGCCGGCCGCCACGCCGCAGGTAAGCGTATCCTCGACGTCGGCAGCGGCGAGGGATATGGCGCCGCATTGCTGGCACAAAGCGCCCGCTTCGTGACGGGAATCGATTCAAACGGCGAAATCGTCGCCGGCGCGCGCATTCGATACGCCCGGGAGAATCTCGACTTCGTCGCTGCCGATGCGACGAATCTGCCTTTCGACGATGCGACCTTCGACATGGTGACGTGTTTTGAGACGCTCGAGCACCTCGCGAATCAAACCGAACTCGTCGCGGAACTGCACCGCGTACTCAGCCCGGGCGGCATGCTCCTCATCTCCTCACCGAACAAAGCGGTCTATACCGATCGGCACGGCAATCAGAATCCATTTCACGTCAAAGAGCTCTACCTCGATGAGTTGCACGCGCTGTTAGACCGGCATTTCCCCCGCGTCGAGATCTTCGGACAGCGCATGCTGGTCACGTCGGCACTGCACGCACTCGATGCGCCGGCGGGCGCTCAGGCTTTTTGGCTGAACGGCGATCCTCATGGGGTCTCCGAAGGACTGCCGCCGCTCGAGGAGCCCGTCTATTTTCTCGCCGTCGCCGGCTCAGGCGAACTCCCCGATCTCTCGTCGGGGTTCGTCGATGTCGACAACGATCTGTTCACCACCTCGCTCGCACACATCGAGCAGAGTACGCGTCATACCGATACCGTTCGGATCATGGTCGCGAGCGCTCCCAAAAGCGCCTCCACGTTCGTCGCGAGCGTGTTGGCGCGCTACTTCGAAGCGCAGATTGCCGCTCCACATCTACACGAGATGCAATGGGAGGCTGAACAAAACCTCAACCGTTCGCTTCTCACGCAACTGAGCGGTTCGTACGTGCTGCAAATGCACATGAAGCCGTATCCGCTGAATCGGCGCCTCATGAAAGACTTCGACATCGCTCTGCTGTTGCAGTGGCGTAATCTCGGCGACATGATCGTCTCCTTGAACGATCATCTCGAACAGTATGGCCCCGAGCAGCCGCTCTTTCACGTTCACGACCCGCCCGGCTTCTTCGCACTTCCCGCGGAGCGACGATACGACTATGTGATTCGTCATGCATGCGCCTGGTATGTGTGGTTTTACCTTGCGTGGAGGCAACGCGGTGAGACCTTCGGTGTGTACGAGCGCCTCGTGGAGGACGAGCAGTCATTCTTCCTCACCGCCATCGAACGACTCGGGTATTCGCCCGATGCCGAGCGCCTACAACGCATCCTCGCGCAGCCCGAAGGCTTCACGCGACGCAACGTGGGGCGCGTCGGCCGCTCGGCGGAACTCTTCTCGGAGGAGAACAAGCGCCTTCTCGAGCGGCAGATCCTCGACAACCCGTGGTCCGAGCAGTTAGAGATTCTTCTGTGGGAGCTGCCGTGGGATGTTCCGGCACTCGCGCCGCGCTGCGCGTTCGATGGGGACTTGATCGCGCTAGCGGGCAGTGCGGAACGCTTCTTCGTTTCGCGGGGGAGGCGACACCGATTGGTAGACTCCGCTTCTTGGATCGCTTCGCGTGCCTTTTTGCGAGACGATTCGGTGCGATTCGTTTCGACGACGGAGATGGACGATATCCCCGAGGGGGCTCCCCTGTCCTAACGGTGCCGCCTAAAACGAGTAACCGAAGCGTTCGATGTCGCGAGCGTATTGGCGCGCCACGAGCTCGCGATCGGACGGCGAGTAATACGCGCGATAGTCGCCGTGCTCCGACGCGTTGAGATGCGGGAGATTCACACGCAAGCCGATCCGCTCTTCGACACGCGCGATGTCGCTCGCCAGGGTCTCATATCGCCCGACGAAGGACACGAGCAGACGGCCATCTTCGCCGATCACGCGCGCCGTCATGTCGGCACTCGTCGATGTCTCGCGCAAGAATGAAGAGAAATCCGGAGAGCGATCCATGATCGCAACCATATCCGGACGTCGACCGGAGAATTCTTCTTGCTCGCTGCGCGCTCGCAGATACGCGTACAGCGAGACCGCTCTCGCCCACGGATTGCGCACGAATGCAAAGGTGAACGACGCATCCCACACGTCGGGACCGACGAGCGCGCGAAGAATCATCGCGGGCATGTGCTCCTGCGGCATCGCAGCAACGGGCGCGAACGGAAAGGTTCGCAGCAGACTGCTTCGCAACAGCGCGCCGTGCGGATGCGCGTCGAGTAGGGCCTCTAAGCCGCGATCCATGAAGTCCAACGCCACTCCGGCCTCGCGTAGCGCCGCCACGAGCGAGACCCCGCCGGTCTTCTGAATGTGGACGAACCCGAATCGGTGTTGGAATGAGAACGGCATGTCTACGCGCTTACCACCGAACTCCAAGCGATTCTGCGACGCTTCGCGCATAGGCGGTTTGCGTTGCCGCTCGTTGCAGCGATGCGGGCACGCGTTGTTCCCAGCGGCGGTCCGCGGAGAGGGGGCGTTCGGTCATCGACGCATAGTACGCATCGTCACCCGTAATATAATGTGTCTGCGAGCGCCCCCGAAGATATAACGAGCTCGCGCCGTTGCCGCCGAGGCCGTGATGCTCGAAGTTCCAGTACGCAAGGGCGGCCGGCTCGAAACGTAAATCCAGAAATTCGCATAGCGCGGGAAAGCGATCGTGCGGTTCATCGGCCAGCAGATCGTAACTCGCACGCACGTGCGGACGTCCGGACGTACGAACGAATTCTTCGATGTGCTGGTTTTGCTGCGTCCATTCATCCACGAGCGTCGCGACCTTGGCGCCGGGACGCCTGCGCGTCTCGCTTTCGATGTATCCGCACGGATGGCGGATCAGGTGAATGAATCGCATGTCGAGGTCGGGCTGCCGCAAAAACTGAACGGGCCAATCGAGCAGCTTGGAGCACTCGACGAGCACGTTTGTACCCAGCCGACGCGCCGCAAACGTGAACGCTCGTTCAACCGGTATATCTTCGATGCCGTGCAGCACACGGCATTGCGCGAGGCCGTCTGCCTGGCACAGGCGACAGGCGACGTGAGATCGATCGAGAAACGGACGAAAATACTCGCCGAGATTCGCTGCGTTCGGATGACTTCCGAGCACCGCGCCGAGCCACGTGGATCCCGCGCGACGAGTGCTGAGAATAAACGCTACGGTGGTCACGCATGCGTTTTACGCATGAGTCGCACCGTAGCCTGCCGTTCTCGCGCAACAACAGGAGTAGCTCCGTGCCCGATAGACTCTACTCGCTTCTCGCCGATCTATTCGGAACAGATATCGCGACGATCGAACAGCAGAGCCGCGCGCCGGAAACGTCGTGGCCCGGAATGCGTCGACTCCTCATCGCCTCGATGATCGAGAGTGAATACGGCATCGAACTCGAAGAATCAGACGTGGATCACTTGCTTTCTCCGACGGCGGTCGCGAACGTGCTTGCCAATCATGGGATCGTTGAATCGTGAGTGCCGAAGCAACGGCGCCTTTTTCCGCCATCGAACAAGCCATTGCTGCCGGTGATCTGGATGCCGCCGAACGGTTGCTGGATGTCGCAGCACGAGATTTCCCCGAGAGTCCGTGGCCGATGATGCTCTCGGCGCGCATCAGTCTCGAACGCGGTAATACCGCTGAGATGGAGAGCGCGATCGATCGGGTGCTCGCGCGTGAGGAGCCGAGTGCGGATATCTACGGCATGGCCGCGCAGCTTTTCGCGCGGGCAGGCCACGCGCGCGCGAACGACCTCACGTTCGCCGGCGTCGAACGCTTTCCGACCGACGAGCGCTTGATTCGCCTGGCGCGCTCGCGGAGAGCGTATCTCGCGCCCGGTCCGCGAGACGTTGTCGCGGTCCTCGGCAACTGCCAGGCTGAGATGCTCTGCGACCTCGCAGCCCAGGTGCCGGCGCTCGCACGGCGATTCCGATTCGTTCCCGTGCCGACCTACGCGGTGCCGGGCAAGACCATGGCTGCGATCTCGCGCGATATCACGAGTGCCGTGCTTCTCTGGGATCAGTATGAAATGCAGCCCGGGACGCGCGCCCTTCGAGAAACGCTGCGCGCGACGGTTCCGAGTACGTGCCGCATCGTCACCTATCCGCCGGTCGGTATGCTCGCATGCTGGCCCTTCGCGAGCGCGAATCGCTACAGCCAACCCGGACCCGGCTTCCCCTGGGGTCCGTTTCCGCTCGGGGACCGGATCGCGAACGAGCTCATCGCGCAAGGCGTTTCGCGCAAAGACGCCGTGGCGCGCTATCTCGAGCTCTCGCGCGCGAAGATGCCCGATCCACGGCGCCTGCTCGAACGCGACCGTCGCTTGTGGGATCAAGCCGAGGAAGCGTGCGATGTCAAGATCGCCGAATTCGAGTACGACAACTTCCGCACGACGCGACTCTTCATTTCTTCGCGGCACCCGACGAACGCGGATGCCGCGGAGTTGCTCGCTCGTCTCTGTGCGGCGAGCGAGGACGCGCTCGGCATCGACACGTCGCTCGTTCGGCTGCAGTTGTCGGCGGTGCTGCCGGACACGCCCGAACACGCGGCGGTGAGCGTTCCCTTGCATCCCGATGTCATCGAGCGACTCGGCATCGAGTATTGCGATTCCACGACGCGCTATGCGTGGTTCGGCAATGCATGGACGTTCGAGGAGTACATCGAGCGGTACATCGCGCGCGACACCGATTGGCAAGCACGGGGCTGGGGCGCGACGGCGTAAAGCTTCACGTGCGGGCGGCGCGATCGGCGCCGCCGTGGCGATGCGCCTCCGCTTCGAAATGCGTTTGCCATGCCGATTTTGTATCATGCACCTTGACACGAACGGACGGTTTGTATTATGGTGCCTGGTACAGAAGGGAGGCCACTCAATAGCATGTCCAAAGAGACGTTCCTCGTGTACGCGACGGCTTTCTACGGCGTGCTCGTTGGGGTTTCATATCTTCGCTCCGCAATCGCGGCGGGTTCTCGCGACGGCGTGCGCGAGCCGCTGCGCCACGGCGACGATCGCTCGGATCGCGCCCGTGTCGAACGCGCCGATGAGCACCGCGAGCGCGTCTCTCCCGCGGCGCGCTACGTCGTGTCGGGCACCGGATTTGCGCTGACGGCAGCCGTGCTCGCGCACGTCATCACGCCCGCCGTCGCGTATGCCCTCCTCTGTCTCGCGATGGCGGGACGATCGCTTGCGGATCAAGTCCTCGAGGAGCGCACGCCCAGACGGCGCTCCACCATCATCGGCCGCTCGCGCCGGATCGATCCCGTGCTGCTGATCTGGATCGTACTCACGGGCGCGTCGTCGCTCGTGCTCGCTTCTTGGGTGATAGACGGCGGTTATCGCGCTGCAGCAATCATTGTCGCGCTCTGCGTCGCCACCATGATCTTCGTCGCGTGGCGCGTCGCGAGCGCGCCGCCCTTGCTCTTCGGCACGGATCTCGACGCGGAGGAGGTCGTGGATCGCGAGACGCGCGTCCTTCGCACCGGGAACGCGTGCTTTCTCACGATCGCGGCCGTCATGCTCTTCATCGCTTTCATGGGCGGCCAGCAAGGGTTCACCGAGCATCGTTTCGAGGTATGGACGCTGCAAGCACTCTGCATCATCCTCTTCGTCTGGGCTCGGCTGTACGCGCGTCGCGTGGTTCGAACGCCGCTGCCTTCATGAAGCGCTTGCTGCTCTCGGTGGATCCCGACCTGGACATGGCGCCGTTCCAGCAGATCGCCGATCAGATGCGCGAATACGTCGAACGCGGCGAGTTGCGCCCGGGTGACGCATTGCCAACCGTGCGACAGTTGGCGACCGATCTCGGCGTGGCGCCGAATACCGTCGCGCGCGCATATGCCGATCTTGCCCAAAGCGGCTGGCTCACGAGCGACGGTCGCCGCGGAACGCGCGTCGCCCCAACGATTCCGGCCGAAGATATCAAGCGCCGCGCGGTCGTGCTGCAGGGCGACGTAGACGCTCTCGTGACCAATCTGCGGCGCCGCGGCTACACGAAGAACGAAATCAAAGCAGCGCTCAAGCGCTCCGCATCGACGATCTAGGCTTCGCCATTCGTGTGCGCGGCGCGATACGACAAACGCACCGCGTCTTCGCCGACGCGATCGGCGCCGATGAGTTCCAACTTCGGGCGAGTTCCCGCGAAGTACGGGATGCCCGAGCCGAGAACGATAGGGCGCACGTAGAGATGATATTCGTCTAGTAGGCCGACACGCGTAATGCTCGCGGCTAGATCGGGGCCCGCGACCGCGATGACGCCCGCGTGCCGATCTTTGAGCGTGCGTACGAAGCCTTCGAGATCATCGGCGACGAGCATCGCGTTCGGTCCGACCGACGTTAGCGTGCGGGATGCGATCCACTTCGGGTGCGCTCGCCAGGCTCGCGCGAAGGCATGCTCGTGCGGTTCCCACTCCGGCCGATCCTCATCCCAGTAGCGCAAGAGTTCGTACACGCGGCGGCCGTAGATCGCCCCCGCCAACCCTTGCTCGTGCTCGATGAAATGCGCGAAGAGCTTCGGCCCCGGCGGGCCGAACAGCGTGCCGTCGGGATACGCAACGTACCCGTCGAGCGACTGCGTCATCGCAAAGACTACTCGTGCCATGCGTATCGCGTTCGACGTCTCCCGTCGTAGCGCTTACCGCGCTCCCCGGCCATTTGCTCGCAGATGAGGGAAGCGCTGACGTTCTGCTCGTACGTGTCGTTCGGTAGATGCTTCAAGCAATTGGTCAGGACGTCTGGACGCATGAGGCGTCGATCCACGAAATCGTGCTTGGGATCGTTCGGATTCCGATGCGGCACCGCATGACGGTCATGCGCCTGGCAAACGGCAACGTCGTGCTCCACTCCCCTACGCTGCTGAGCGCGGAGCTTCAATCTGCAATCGCCCTGATTGGGCCAGTAACCGCCGTGATCGCGCCGAGTTGGTGGCACGATCTGCATCTTGAGGATACCCTCGCCGACTATCCACACGCGCGCCTGTTCGTGGCGCCGGCCATCCTCAAAGCCCAGCGACACCTCGGCGCGCAAGCGCTTGGTGAGCAGCCGCCGCAAGAGTGGTCCAAGCAAATCGAACAGACGCCGATCGCGGGCATCGCTCTGCACTTCGATGAGTTTGCGTTCTATCATCGCGCGAGCCGCAGCTTGATCCTCGCCGATCTGCTCGCAAACGCCGACGCGTTCAGCGGACGTATGCAGCGCCTCGTTCGCTTTGCGAGCGGCCAAGGCTGCACGTTCCCACGGATCTTCCGTCCAATCATCTTCGATCGGCAGCGCTTTCTTGCGTCGCTCGATCGCATACTAACATGGGATTTTGAGCGCATTATTGTTGGGCACGGCCCCATCGTAGAGCGCGATGCACGACGAACGTTCCACGATGCGTTTCGCTGGCTAGAGTCAGGCCGGTGAATTGAGACGGCACGGAGGCAACATCGCGACCAGGGAACTACGCTAACGCGCACATCGATTGGAGACAACGAGCCCGGCGAATTTCGCCGGGCTCCGTTGACGAGCTCTGTCCTTCGACTGCGCGCACGTCGTGCGCTCCGCTCAGGATGACACGTTTTGGATTACAACGATTTGATGCGAGCCGGCCTCTTGACGATGGTCGATGAACCGCCACCTGGACCACGTTACGATCTTACGCGAAAAGGGCTGAGCGACGTTTCTTCCGGACTTTTTATGCATGGGCAACAGGTTGACGAAGCGGTTAGGACGCGAAAACGGCGTTATTTCGCACGACCATTCATCTTCATGAACCTGTGGATGACGGTCAACCTCGAAGCCTGCACTTGCCGGAACCGAACGAACCGCTAATCGAGAATCGCGCAGCGTAGCGTGCCCCGCAGAGGGCTGCCTCCAATCGGCGCTGTATCAACGGCGAATGGATGAAGTCGATCAAGCTCTCAAGCAATTGTTTCTCGCATTGATGAAGGCAAACCCCAAGACAGAGGCTTTTGCATGGCGCGAGGCAGCCGGCGGCCCGTGGGACGCACTGCCGCGGCGCAAGCGCATCCTTTCCATTATGACGGTTTTGCTTCGCCTGCTAGACGAAAGCACGTAGAACGCGATAGATTGATTTCGACTTGCGAGATATGCAGACATATGGGATCGCCTGAACCCTCAGATTCTTCGGGCGGCTTCGTTCAAAGAAAAAAAGCGCGCGAGCCCGGCGATGATTTCGCCGGGCTCGCATTTGTACTGTCCTTCGACAGGCTCAGGATGACACGGTTTGGTTAGAACGGTTATATGCAATGAAAACCGTTAAGATCGCGCGCGGCGATAGACCAAAACGCGAGACTCCCGCAGACTCTATCAGCGGAAATTCTCCGGACACGGTAAAGTCACGACCATGTTAATACGGCCGGCAACCAACGACGACGTCGATCTCATCTGCCCGGGTTTCTCGTCATCCGTGGCGATTAGGCCGAGGTACTCGCTCGTCGCTATTTTCTCAGCGACCCACCTCCGGAAGTACGATATCGACGCATCTTGATTCTCGAAACCCGCCTCGCGAAACATTAGCTCTCGATGGCTTCCGAGCGTTTAAATACACGATTCACGCTTGATCTGCCCCGTTATGTAGAATTAGGCGCCCGAAATGGACGGGTTCAGGGGCCGCGCGGGCCTTGTCGTTTCGCCAGTTCTGCGCCCCTGCTTCTCGTTTGTCCATTGCGCCTTCGATATTTTTAGATCGCACAGTTCAGAACATGTACTGCACGTCGGAAGCGTAGGTCGGATACCCAAATAACGTCTCGCGAAGGTCAGAGACGGGTATGCGATACCGGATTGCGAGCGCGAAGAGATTGGCCAGCTCTTCAGCACCCGGGCCTAAGATGTGCGCCCCGAGTACGCGATCTTCGCCTTTGTGAGCGATAATCTTATACGCAGCGGTCTTCTCCGCGACACGTCGATACGAATACCATGAACCCATGTCGCCGGTGGTAACCGCGACGTCTCCGAATTTCGCTCGCGCCTCGTCTTCTCCGGCTCCGACAGCTGCCAGCGTAGGAGTGGTGTAGACCAAAGTTGGCAGAGCAGCGAAATCGCCCACTCGCTCATTACCGTGCACGATGTTATGCGCGACAATACCTCCGGTCAGTACCGCCTCCGGTGTTAACGGCATCCCACCGGAATCTGCCGCGTCGCCTGCCGCATAGACGTTCGGGGAGGATGTGCTCTGCAGGAATGCATTGACTTTAACGCCGTTTGGCGTCGTCGCTACGCCGCCTACTTCCAGGTCCAGCCCGTCAAGATCGGCGACGCGGCCGGCGCCGTGCACAACGAGATCGGCGTCATAGCGACGATCAGCGGCATGAACGACGTACGATCCACCCTTACGTTCGATCCCCGTTACCTCCACGCCGAAATCCACGTCAATATTCTGCTCACGGGTCGCCTGAACAAGACGTTCAACTAAGTCCGGGTCGAAGCGCGGTAGTGGGCGGGCTCCCCGGTGTACGATCGTTGCCTTCGATCCGGCGCGAGCGGCGAGATGCGCGAATTCGAACGATATGTACCCGCCGCCAATGAAGACGACGTTGCTCGGTAGGTTCTCCAGCTCTAAAAACTGATCGCTCGTGATTGCATGTTCTGCGCCTACGATACGCAATTCCCCAGGTCTCGCTCCAGTCGCGATCACGATATGATTTGCTTGTAGATGTTCGCCATTGACGGCGATCACCGACTCGTTGATGAATCGCGCCGCACCGTGAAATGAAACAATGCCGGCCTCGGAGTACGATGCCTCACGTTGCGCAGGCACAGGCTCAGTAAATGTCCTTTTGAAACGCATGAGATCAGGCCAGTTAATGCTGACGCTTCCGTGAACGGCGCCATGCGCGGCATACCGTCTGGTCCAATCTACCAGCTCTTCGGCCCCGACCAAAACCTTCTTGGGATCGCACCCGCGCAATGCGCAGGTCCCGCCGAACGGCAGTTTGTCGATAATAGCTACGGTACGTCCCGCTTCAGCAGTTGCGAAAGCGGCGTTCGCGCCGGCGTCTCCCGTGCCAATTACCACTACGTCAAAACTAGGCATTGGTCACCTCAACTCTCGTTACTAATCTCTGCCCGCACTTTACAATCGGCGCAAAAGGTGTGTCTGCCAACGAGCACTTGGCAGACAGTCCAAGGGCCGCACGGTTATCCTGAGGCCATCTTGAAACATGAGCGCATTCTGCGCTTCTCTCTCGGTCTGGCGCGAATTCTCATACTTTGCGGTATCGGGCGCAAGTGCAACGTTGCTATTGAACGGTCGAATAAACGCTGCGCATGGAGATCGTGCGGATCGCTTGTGATCTTACGTCAACCTGCGCAGCAGGACAACTTTGCAACGTCCTTGCTAAAGCCAAGCGCAGCCAGTTTCAGCCCTTCAACAGTTGTGAGATACGGAAAGATCGTCTCGACAAGATTATTGACCGTCAATCCATGTTTGATGGCGAGGACCGCTGTTTGAATGCTGTCTCCCGCTTCAGGCGCGAGCATGTGCGCGCCAAGAAGACGGCCGCTTTCGCGTTCCGCTACAAGTTTGATGAGACCGCGTGTATCGCGCGCCGCGATCGCGCGTGGTACTTGATCGAGCGGCAGGATCACCGTCTGCGAATCCAGCCGGCGCTCGCGCGCCTGCGCTTCCGTGAGGCCGACCGTTGCGACTTGCGGATCGGTAAAGACGACTTCCGGCATCGACGCCGCGTCATAGCGGCGGCCATCGCCGTTCAGCGCGTTCTCCGCGGCGATCTTCGCCCCATATGCGGCCATGTAGACGAACATGTCGCGCCCGGTGACGTCGCCTGCGGCATACGTGCCGGCGCGCGTCGTGCGCAGGCGGTCGTCGACCTTGATTCCGCCGACCGGCGTCAGCGCGACGCCGGCGTGATCGAGATCGAGGCCAGCCGTGTTTGGCCGCCGGCCAGTGGCGACGAGAACCCGCTCTGCCGTTACGACCTGCGTTGTTCCGTCGGGCGCATCAAGATCGAGTGCGACATGGCCGCCGGCGATTCGGATCGCGCGGTACCCAACACCGCAACGTACGTCGATTCCTTCGTTGCGCAGATAGCTCTCCAAAGCCGCGCTGATTTCGGGTTCCACTTGCGGAAGGATACGCGAGCGGCAAAGGATCGTGACTTTCACGCCGGCGCGTGCGAACATCTGCGCGAGCTCGCAGCCGATGACACCGCCGCCGATCACCAGCAACGATGTGGGGAGTTCGCTTAGTTCGAGCGCCGTCGTGCTCGTTAGCCAAGGAATTGCGTCGAGCCCGGGGATCGAAGGAATCGCCGCAGACGCTCCGGTGGTGATGATGGTCTTCCCCGGCCTGAGCACCGTGCCGTTGACGGCAATGCCTTCGGACACCAGCCGCGCTTGGCCCTCGAGGTACGTGACGTTCTCGTATTCGGGCAGGAGATCGATATACTTGGCGTGCCGCAGCGCGCCGACGAGTTCATCCTTTTGTGCGACCATCGCTCGCCAATCGACGAACTCGGCTCGAGCGTGAATGCCCGCAAAACGCGACGCAGCGCGCGCGTTATGGAGCGTCTCAACAGCGCGGATCAACGTTTTCGAGGGAACGCAGCCGATGTTCACGCACGTTCCGCCGATCGCTCCATGCCCGATCAGCACGGCGCGTGCCCCGAGCTCCGCCGCACGGATCGCCGCGGCAAAGCCCGCCGAACCGGCGCCGATGATCGCAATGTCAGGCGACGCGTCCGAGGTCGCGACGGTGGACGTTGCACAACAATCGCTCATGAACGTCTCGCTCTTACAACCACGATAGCAGCGACGATCGCTGCGAAGGCCACCGGTGCAATGATCAGCGCAAGATGAGCGCGCAGAGCCGCAAGTACAAGCGCCGAACCGAGGCCTGCGACCAGAAACGGGCCCGCACAGCACAACGCGACGAGCAGAACGCCCGCAACCGGGAGCATCAGATCTTTACGCACCGCGAGAAACCTCGATTTCGAATCGATCGTCATGGCGCCGTGGTCGCAAAATGCGCAATCGCATCCCAGGTGGCCGCAGGATTCCCGCTGACGGCGACGATCTTTCCGTGGGCGTCGACGAGATAGTACAAATCCATGTCGCCCTTGGGGTCGAGCGCGGCCGTTTGCGCCTCGGTGAGTTCGCCCCAGTACCAATTGGGCGAGCTTGCACTTTTCCCGACAGCTTTGTGAAACGATGCGAGCCCCGGACCAGGCTGGCCCAAATCGTTGGCGAGCTGCATTTCAACGATACGCACACCGTGCGCGCGCAAGAACGTAATGTGCGATGCGACGACGTTGCTTCCCGTTTGACAGGATGGGCACCATGTTGCGACCATCCACAGTACATACGGATGCCCGTGCAACGTGCCCGGTGAGAGCCGGCTGCCGTCGAGCAGATTATACGTGAATGCGGGCGCGGGCTGCCCCTCGCCGGGCGGCTCAGCCGCGAGCACACCTGCGAACGCGGCCAAGAAAAGCAGCGTTGTCGTGAACGCGATCGATCGAAGGGCCTTCATTGTGAACCTCTTTGGTGAGTTGGAAGGGAGCAGGTCGCGGCACGGCTGCGAGCCGCGAGAACAATCGAAAGGGCAACGCCAGCGATCGACGCAGCGATGAACCCACCCTCGTACACCGCGAAGATTGAGGCGATCTTCCCGGTCGTTCCGAGAATCGTCGGCACCGAAGCGCCGAATGCCGCTAAAAGGGATGGGATGATCGAGGTGCAGCACAAGCTGCCTGGCAGAACGGCGGCGAGCAAGCCGCCGACTCCGACGACTCCCGCCGTCCGGTTGCGCTGCGCGACCGCGCCGGCGTTTATTGCAAGGGCCAGGGCGAAACCATAGCCGAGAGCAGCCGCGGCCAGTGCAAGCCCGGGGGTGAGATAGTGCAGCGCGATCAGCGAGAAACCGCCAACCGCCGACGAGGGCAACATGACGAGATAGAAGGCCGTAATGATGGTTCCGAGACCCAGCGCGACCCCGTAGGTGCGCCACCTCTTGGGACCGGCAAATGTGAGGGCGATGCCTTGAAGAACTTGACCCATGTCCGCTCCATAGTATATCGTCATATCATGTTTCGTCAATATGAGCGATTGCAGCATGCGTATGGCGCTCCCTAAAATCAAGGAGCACGAGGCGCTCGACGTCTCGACCGACCTGGCGGCCAAATACTTTCGGGCACTCGGCGATCCAACGCGCTTGCGCATTGTCGAACTGCTTATGGAAGGGCCGCTGACCGTCACGGATCTCACACAGCACCTCCGTATTCCGCAAAGCAACGTGTCAAATCACATCGCATGCTTGCGCTGGTGCGGTCTCGTCGGCTCCGAAAATCAGGGCAAGTGGACGTACTATTCCGTAAATAACCCGAAGATCCGCAAGATCATCGAACTCGTCCGCGCGCTTGTGAGCGCAAATGCCGAGCACGTCGCCGCATGCACACGCATTGACGCTCGGTAGTAGCCACCGCACTCATCGTTCACACGGACAGACTAAATCGAGTAGGAGCGGTCTTAGAGAGGCCGTGGCTATCTCGGACCGGCGATGTCCAAGGCAAAGCGTACGTTCAGCCTCGGATCCGCAACGCGTGTTGCGCATGAGATAAGGCTCGGGTAACCAAAACGCATGCGAATTTAGATACAGTTTACCCCGATTTAAATACAGAAGCCGTATTTAATACTGCCTCGTGTGTTAAGAAAAAAGGGACCGGGGGCCTTAGCCTCGATCCCTTGGTTATTTTCTAATACCGAGCGCAGTTTTCTCGACGACTGCCTTCGCTACTTAACTTAACGGTTTTACATCCCCCTAGAATATGCAATGAAAACCGTTAACTTCTGAGCCGCGTCCGCTGGAACTCGTCGGTCGCCTGCGAGAGGTAGAGTCGCGCACGCTCATCAAGCTGATGAAGCGCTTCGACGCCGATTTCGTCCGCCAAGCTGGCAATATGAGCCGCAATTCTGCGGAGGGTTATAAGGCGTCGCTCCGGCAGATCTGCCTGGTCGAGATCCCTATTGATCACCTCCTGTGGTCGCGCAGCACCGGGCAGCGTGTCTTCCCATTCAAGTAGCTCAAGCGCGACGCCCACCTCGCTCACGATAGGCGACAGTTCGTCGACTATCTGCTTCGCAGCGTGCCGTTCTTTGGCCAAGTCTCCGGGCGACGCCAGAAATACTGTGAACACCCGCCTATACAAAGACATCTTTGCCTCTTCGCCGAGACGAACAACTCTCACTATCGTCCTGCCAACTTGAACGTGGCGTCGAGAGTCTTGACTATCCACGCGTCCCGATGGCCGCTACGTCGCATGACGGGTGCCTGGCGCGCAACACGTATTGATTCGCAGTAACCATCGGAAGACCGATAGTAGCTTCCACTAGCAAAGGCATTCGCTCGCCGCTTTCGCATACCGCCGTTCGAATTTTGTAAGGCTTCGAAACGAGCGGTGTGCCCGAAAGAGAAGCGCGTACGGCGTTCGTACGAGAAGCTGCCGGCATCTTTACACCGACTGCTTTGAATTTTCCCGGCATAAAGAAAAGCTCGACGATTCTAGGAAAAAGAAGAAATTAAAGCGATAACTAGGACCTGCAGCCGCTGGCAGAACCGCGCTGCAAACCGATTGTAACCGCAAGCCAAACTGTCGCGAGCGCGAAGACCGTGCGGTTCACGGTGTCACCATGTGGAGTCGCTGCGACCTGGGCCTCGTACTTCGCGCCGGCTTAGGCGATCGAGCGGTCGACGAAGTTCCTCTGGGTCCAGACCTAAGCGATGCAGGTTGTGCTCGTAAAGCGCCCATTGCTCATCGTAAGCGCGAATGAGTTCACGTAGTTCGTCGATAGCCTCTTGCATGCTTGATATGCGTTTATCGACGGTGCGATGAGGTTTGATGGCCGGAGTCGCGTCGCGGCGCGCGCGCTGTTTCACGCGTTGGAACGCATTCTTGATCGGTTCTTTTTGCCAAAGCGCGACGTGACTGAAGCCGGAAAATTTTTCGAGATGCGACCAACTCAACGCGCCTTCCCGTTCGCCGCGGTCATAGGCTTCGATCTCCGCCACGACGGCGCTGATGTGGGCCTGCGTCATCCGGCCTTTTGCTACGGAGCGCTTCTTCTTCACAGAGGCTCTCCAAGAGCAGACCCGTCTGGATTTACGGGTCGGAGAGCACCTAGCTGAACGGTTGCGTCGTCGTCGATCGCAAGCGCTGCTCGCACGGTTCGCAACACAGTTTCCTGCGCGCGGACCCAATTATCGGCGTTGTATTTCCCTTCGTTGCGCGCTTCACGCGCTCGTTGCAAAGCCACAAGTGTGTCCTGCTCTATAGCTAGCAAACGCCGTCGACTCACCTCATCACCCTTGCGGCGCATGTAGTGCCGGCACCCTCCAAGGCACGATACAGCAGTCGCGCATGGATTCTCTGCAATATTTGAAGCGCACTGGCCGTGCGGCGTCGTGTGGACCATCGCGAGCCGTGATTCGAGAAAAACTTTCCGCTCACTCTCCGGCAGCGTTTTCACCTGATCGGCGATGACCCCGTAAACTTCGTTCCTCAGAAGCAGTTTGCGCATCTCGCCAGCCATCTCTGCAGCCGTACGATAGTCATAGGCGCTGTTGTCGGCAACGCGTCGCCGGCCCATCCAGCGCGCGATCTCGATTTGCGAAAGGCCGCCCCGTTGAGCGACGGTGTTAACAATCTTGCGGAAATCATGCGTCTTGATCCTAAAAGGCTTACCATCCTGATTACTGCAATTAAAACGCGCAAATATTGAGGGGACGCCGGGCCTTCCGCAAAGGAACGCGCTGATTTGTCCCCACGTGATCGGAACAGAGCTAAATTTCAAACTCGCTCGTCGTGTGTGCGCTTCGTTCCGAAATACCACGAAAAGAGAAGAGCCTAAAGTTTGCACAGTACCATTGTCCCGAACCAACACCGGCGTATCGTACCGATCCGATGCCAAAGCTCGCACGATATGATGCCCGCTGATGCGCAACGCCCGACTGCGGACTGCCGTCAGGGCTAGCGATAGCTTCTTGGATTTCACCCATTGCATAGCGCTGCCGGAATTCGCTAATCCGAGCAGCTGGGCAAGTTCGCTCATTGAGAAAAGGCGCTCTGAGTCAAGAGCGATATTCACCTCCCCCGGATGCGCCTCTAGCCATTGGGCGTTCTTCCTGGGTTCGCAGCAAACTCGGTCGATGTCGTGAATCGCCCTTAGGACAAGGTCATTAGCGACGGTTGGCACCCATTTCACAATCGGCTCACCGCCTTTTTCGGGCCAGTACCGCAATCCAATGCGCTCTACGGGCGCTCCAGAAATCGAATCGTGGCGGATCTCACGCGCTTCGTTTGACACCAGTTCACGAACCAGTGTATTTGCGGGAAGCGTCAGTACCTCGCCAATTCGAAAGCCGCAAACAAAGAGTAATTCGGCAATGCGAATGCGGATCAGATCGAAGGGGCTACTCTCCAGTTCCGGGTTATTCGCGATCGTCGACAAAGCGTCAAGCACTTCACTCGACGGCAGTTCTTTTATGCGCTCTTCAAACGCGGAAGAGGTCCTGTCCAAAACGCTTTGCGGTCGTGGAATTGCGCTACGGTAATCGATGCTGATCCGCGCGAGGCCGTGCCGATCCACGAGACGCGCGAAGTCTTCGAGAAATCGCCCGACCCGATATGCCGAGGATGCTTTCTCCCGCTGAAAAGCAGCGGTTTCAGCGCGTACGAAGTATTCACGGGTCAACAGCGTGGGGTCACGGCGAACGGGTAGAGGACATGCCGCGTAGAGGTAGCGGGCAGCGCGCATGAAGACGCGTTGTGGACCGCTCTCGATACCACGATTCACGCGCCGCGTCACGATGCATGCTTTTGCGAGATCGGCGAAGGGAGCGATGAATAACGTGCGCCGATGAATCGGCACCCTCGTCTCAGCGTGTTCCGTAAACAGGAGTGATTGTTTATTGCGCAGGTGCGCTCGCGCTCGCGCGTCAGCCGCGCTGATGTCCCAGGCGGCCGTATCCCAAACGACGCCAGCATATGGTTGCTGTGCCTTTGCCGCAGTAACGAATGTCTCCAGATTTCTTTTGGCATCGTGAAGAGCCGGACTTGCTACGGTGGCGGTGATGGCTCGAGTCTTCATAGGGCGTCGCCGTGCGTTCTTGCAACGACCTCCCCGACTGCTAAGATCGTTTCGTCAAGTTGTTCGGCGATTCGCTCGTGCCCCGCTTTTTGCAGTTCCTCGCGCTCATTGATGAGTGATGCGAGGACGGCCTCATGAGGGCCGTTTGAGAAGGCCTTGAATTTTGTACACGTGTAACAGTTTTTAGGCGCCGATAAACCGCACACGAAACTGGCGCCGCATTGGCCGAGTTCCGGAAGATCTCGATACGGAATGAGATCGACCTGCTCATCGCTCCGCTGAAGAATCGCGCCCATAAAAGCGCGGACTCTCGGACCCAGTTGTTCAGCGATCGTTTGATCGAGTCGCTCGACGAAACGCGAATCGGCGTTGTAATATACCTGAACGTTTTGAGTATCGGTGTGATCGAGCAGCTCGGCGAGATCGCGTGAGGCAATTCCCTGGCGAACCATCTTGCATGCAAACGTATAACGCAGTCGGCGTGTTGTTACTCTAAGCGGCGTATTCGTCCGCGGCGAAACAACATCCAGCCGCCTCACGCAATCCGAAATAAGACCGGTAATACCACCGGCGGAATAATGCAAGGCGAAATCGGCGAGTGGTCCGTCCTTGAGAGAAGGGCGCGGTTCCTTGAGCCGGAACAAGGGCCGGCAGCGTTGGTGACTATCGCCGAACGTTCTGTTGAAATCCAACAACTCTCGAATGATCGCTGCGAGCGGTTGATCCACGTACCGTATCTTGAACTCAGCTCTTGGAAGCGTGCGTTTCTTGATGCGCGGTATGTTTAGAAAGTATGCTGGCGGCGTGTCGTCTTCGAACTGGTGTACCGTAAAATCTTCCTCGCGCAGCAAGCTGAGACTCGCGGGGTTCGTCCCAAAAGCTAAGGCAAGCCACAGTGCCGCGCGTTGCTGGATTGGCCCAGTATCTCGAATTAGGGCGCGACGAAGCGCTGCCTCCTCGTACTCGCTTAGCGGACCTTCATCCGGATCGTCGGAGAGCACTGCAAAGCCCTTCTTGTTGCCTCCAACACGAAGATCGGATAGGGCGAATGCAGTTTCATCGTCAAAAGCCGGCAGTAGTCGATCTGTTGACGCGATATACCATGCGCGGATGTGGTGAAACTGATACTCGATCCGCTTCTTGCGCAGCTGCTCCAGGTACCAAACGAGGGATTTCAGCGTGACGATATTTTCTATCTCGTCGCGATTGTCTCGAAGCGTGCACAAGAAGTCGCCGATGTACCTTACCGTATTGCAGGCATACCGCGCTGAGCGAGTTTCTATCAAGCGAATCAGGTGCCACTTTAGCGCCCGAACCGTATCCTCGCAGCATCCCTGCAGTCGATTCCAGGAGATGTTCGCCGAAAACGTCGAGTCGTGAAGCCTCCAGTACGACGATGATGTATCAACGACGAGACCTTGAACGTCCAACACGTGAGAGGGAAACTCGCGATCATCGACGCCAGCGGAGAGCACGGAAGCGTTCATGCAAATAAGCTCCGCTGGTGAGCCAAAGATATATTCCGAGCCTGTTCCTCAATCGCACGACGCGAATACGTCGCCCCCTGATCGCTGGTGAGCTGCCAACCGTTGAGGTAGTTCTGCGCCTGCCTGAACGTTTCGCCTTCGATGCCGCTAGCGCTAGCACTCTCGCTCAACATATCGTTGTACGTGTGGCGCAAGACATGCGGCGAGAGAGCGCCATCAAACTCCGGAAAGCGCCGACAGATTTGTTCAAGCACCGCGTTGACCATACGCAGCGAAAGCGGCTGCCCGTCTTCTGAAAAAAACAAGAATGGCGACTCGCCAGCGCCGGGAAAGCGAGGACGGTGATCTTGGATATAGACATCGAGCAGCTTCGCCATCTCGGCCGAAAAGGGTACTTCACGCCCAAGTGTCTTTACCGCCGGTTCGATTGCTCGGGGATCGTTTGCGTCCCCGGGCCTCCTTACAACGCGCAGCGACGGACGACGCCCTCTAACGTTCACGTCGCTAACATACAACTTCAGTGTCTCACCACGGCGGAATCCGAACGTCAGCATTAGGAGAATCAGCACATAGTTGCGGAAGCGAACAGTGCGCGAGAAAGGATTGCGGTCGTCGCTTGGATCGATTATTTTTAGGAGTCGCACTCGCTGTTCGGTGCTCAGACCAACGCGAGGAGACCCGGCATCCGATGATCCGCGCAGATACTCTTTTGCCAAACGGCGTAGCTGTTCGCAGCGATCGCGAATTGCGAGTACGCGCGGATCGGCGACGTCGAGCCGGTACAGCGTGCGTTCGAGCGCCCACAAGAGAAATTCACGTGCAGTGGCGACGCGAACGGCATGAACCTTGCCCGCGACCACTTGCGCGCTACGAACGTCCGTCAAACGGCGCGCTGCGGACTGGCGTCCGAATGGGCGAGCATACCGCAGGTTCTGGTACAGCGCGCTGATCTCGGCCGGCTGCAAACCGTTACCCGATTTGAGGCGCACGTCCAGATCGATACGCCGGCGATGTGCCCAGTCGTAGACGTGGGCAACAGTTCGCAGTTCTTCGGCGAGCGAATTGAATTGCAGTCGTGGACGCCGGATAAACAGCGACCATTGATTGGCGAGCGGCACGGGAAGCCCGCGACGGTTGACAACGAGCGGCAGTCGTTCCCCATCGGTCATGCGACACACGCGAACCTGGTAAAGCGCAACGCGGTCGCTGTCTACCGCCAGCTCGGTCATGCTCCTATCTTACAATGGCTCGCATGAAGTGTGCAACGAGAATATAAAGTTAACGTGAGCTGCCATTAAGAAAAGGGACCGGCATTTGCCGACCCCTCTGCTCGCAGCCTGTACGCTGTCGTTATTAGTTTTTCGCTCTGCTTTGCGGGCTATCTTAACTTAATAGAAATATTGCCCATTAGAACGGGATTTCGTCGTCGAGGTCGTTGCCGAAGGTGTCGTTCGATGGGGCGCTGCTCGAGCTTCCGCCGCTGCTGCGGGCGCCGGCGTATTCGCCGCCTCCGCCGCCCATGCCGCCGCCTTCGCCGCGCGCGCCGAGCATCTGCATGTTGTCGATCACGACTTCGGTTGCCTTACGCTTGTTGCCGTCTTTGTCGTCGTAGCTGCGGATCACCAGGCGGCCCTCGACGAGCGCGCTCGAGCCCTTTTTCAGATACGTGTTGCAGGTCTCACCAAGGCGATCCCACGCGACGATGTCCACGTAGGTCGTCTCTTCTTTATTGCGCGGGTTGTTGATCGCAAGCGTGAACTTGGTCACGGCTTTGCCCGACTGCGTGTAGCGGATCTCGGGGTCGCGCGTAAGGTTGCCGACCAGGATCACGCGGTTGTAGGAACCTGCCATCGTTGTACTCTCTTTCGCTTGTGTCGCTGTGCTATCGCTATGGCTTGAAAAATAGAACGAGCCGATGCCACACGGGTGGCACGGCCCGTTCTTGGTACGTTCGAAGAGTTTTAGGCTTGGCCGTAGGCTGCCTGCGCGGGCGGCGCCGCCAGGGCGGCCTGCGCCATCGCGGCGAGGGCGTGCTTGTCGAGGTGGATGACGAGGGCGCGCATCACGTCCTCGTTGAGCTTCAGCAGGCGCTCGAGCTCCTTCGAGGCGTCGCCCGTGCTGCGGAACTGCATCGCCACGTAGTGGCCTTCGCGCAGGTCGTTGATCTCGTAGGCCAAGCGCTTTTTGCCCAGCTTCTCGATGGCGACGACTTCGCCGCCCTGATTCTTGATGATCTCGCCGATCGCGGTCGCCCGCGTGTCAACGTCGGCCTCTTCGAGGTTCGGACGCAAAATGTAGGTGACTTCGTAGTCGTTCACGGTTCGTAGATTCTCCATCTGTGGACGCCCGATGCGGGCGGCCCGGCGCGGCGGGCAGGTGGCGGGGCGCAGCCCCAAAGCCTCGTGAGTTTACACTAGGCGGCGCGGGAAGGCAATCGCCATGGTCTCCTCAGCCGTTTGTCAACGCGGCGGGTTACACCTAAACGAACATGCCTATCGCTCACTTTGCCGTCACGCGCCGCATCGCCGTTTCGATGATTGCCTTGGCAATTATCATCCTGGGCGTCTTCGCGCTGCCCCGGCTGCCGGTCGCCCTTCTGCCGAACTTCACCTATCCGGTCGTCAACGTGAGCGTCTCCTACCCCAACGTCGGGCCCGAGCAGATGGAGGCCCTCGTGACGCGCCCCATCGAGAACGCGGTCAGCCGCGTCAACGGGGTGCAGCTCATCGACTCCACCTCGTCCGAGGGGCAGACCGAGGTCCGCGCCCAGTTCTACTACGGCACCAACATCGACACCGCCGCCGTGGACGTGCAGCAGCAGGTGGACCGCATCCGCAGCCAGTTGCCCAACGACCCGAACCTCGGTCAGCCGCAGGTCTCGAAGTTCGACTCGAACGCCTTCCCGATCGTTCGGCTCTACATCACCGATCCGAGCATGACGCTGCGCAAGCTCGGCGATCTCTTCACGAACACGCTCGCCGACGAGTTCGCCTCGATCGACGGCGTCGCCGCGGTGAGCATCACCAACGATCAGCAGCGCGCGATCATGGTCGAGCCCAACGCGAACCTACTCGCGGCCAACGGCCTCACGCTCGCGCAAGTAACCTCGCGCATCCAACAAGAGAACCTCAACCTCCCCGCTGGCATCGTGCGCGTCGGCGCCGACGAATATCAGGTGCGCAGCAACGCGCTGCTGAAATCGGCGCAAGAAGTCTCGCGACTCGTGCTCTCCACGCGCAACGGAGCGCCGATCCGCATCGGCGACGTAGCGAAGGTTACCGACGCGATCACCGAGCAGCGCAGTTTTCAGCGTCTCGACGGCAAGCCCGCGCTCGGCATGATCGTCAACGCGCAGCCGAACGCCAACATCGTCGCCACCACCATCGGTGTGTACCAGAAGATCGCGCAGATCAAAGCGCGCTACCCGGGCATGCAGATGTCGGTCGTCTTCGAGCAGATGTCCTCGATCAAGCAGTCGATCGCCGCGCTCGAACACACCGCGATCTACGGCGCGATCCTCGCGATCATCGTCATCTTTCTCTTCCTCCACTCGTGGCGCACCACGCTCATCGTCGCGGTCTCGCTGCCGATCTCGGTGCTCGGCGCGCTCTTCATCGCGTACCTTTCGGGCTACACGCTCAACATCATGACGCTCGGAGGGCTCGCACTCGCCGTAGGCCTGATCGTCGACGACGCGATCGTCGTCATCGAAAACATCTATCGGCACATGGGGCTCGGGCAGTCGCCATCCGACGCGGCCGAATCCGCGACGGCCGAAATCTTCAGCGCGGTGCTCGCGTCGTCCATCACGGTCGTCACCGTCTTCGTGCCGCTCGTGCTGATCCCGGGCTTGCAGGGCCTCATCTTCACGCCGTTCGCGGTGATGGTGATGGGCGCGGTCGCCATCTCGTTCGTCGTCGCGGTCACGACCGTGCCGATGCTCTCGACGATCCTCATCCGCAAGCGCGCCGCGCACGCCAACGGCAACGGCGCGCACGCCGGGCCCTACGCACGGTTCAGTCACGCCTTCGACCGGCGCTACGAACGTTTCCAGGCGTGGTACACGAGCGTGCTTTCGGCGGCGCTCGACCGGCCCGGACTCGTCGCCGCGATCGCGGGCGGGCTCTTGCTCGTCACGCTGATCGCGCTGCGCCTCGGTGTCGTGCAGACCGAGATGTTCCCGCCGCAGAACACCACGATCGTTCGCTTCAACTTCAAGATGCCGACCGGCACGGCGCTCTCCATCACGAACGCCGTCGCGAACGACATCGAGCGGCGCATGCTCGCCGATCCGCGCGTCGCCCACGTCGGCAGCCAAGTCGGCACGGCGGGCTTCATCGGCAACGGTTCGCAGGTTACCAATCAAGGCAACCTCTCCGTGGACCTCAAGCCGAACGTCACCGGCGACGAAGCCGCGGTCTTCGTGCGGCAATGGCAGCACGCGCTCGTCTTCGGCATCCCGCACTCGCGCTTCGGCAACCCGATTCCCGGACTGCAGATGTTTGGGCGCACCTTCGACATTGTGCAGGGTACCATCGCGCGCGGTCAGGATGCGCTCACGATCCAGATTTACGGACCCGATGTATCCACGCTCTACAATACGGCATGGAATCAGGTCATTCCGAAGCTGCAGCGCATTCGCGGCATCCAATCGCCGAACACCAACATCAATGACGCGCAGCCCGAAGTCGACGTCGCCGTCGACCGCGCGAAGGCCGCGACGCTCGGTCTCTCCACGTCGACCATTTCGAACGTGATCGATACCGCAACCGCCGGAACGATCGCCTCGTATCTGCAGACGAACGGCACGCAGTATCCGATCGTGGTGCAACTGCCGCCCGACCAGCGCCGCTCGCTGCAGAGCCTCGATATGCTGAACGTGCCGCTCGGCACCAACACGACGCCGCTCGCGTCGTCCATCGCGCAGAGCGGCTCGAGTTCGGCGGGCGGGCCGACGCAGACGCTCGGGGTGATGCCGCTCGTCGAACTCGCGAACATCCACTTCGGCGCCGGGCCATCCGAGATCACGCGCGAGAACAAGCAGCGCATGATCGAAATCGAGGCCGGCCTCAACGGCATGCCGCTCGGGCAAGCCGTTGCCGAAGCGTCGCGGATCATGAACGGCATCTCGCTTCCGTCGGGCTACTACTGGCAGTTCGGGCAATCGGTCTCGCAGCAGAGCGACACGTTCGGCAGCCTCGGGCTCATCGTGCTGCTCGCGATTGCGCTCGTGTACATGCTGCTCGCCGCGCAGTTCGAATCGCTGCTGCATCCGCTCGTCATCATGCTCTCGGTGCCGCTCTCACTCGTCGGTATCGTGATCGCGCTCGTCGTCACGCATCGCTCGTTCGGTCTCACCGCCTTCATCGGCGTGCTGATGCTCGTCGGCATCGTGGTGAAGAACGCGATCCTCGTGGTCGAGTTCACGAACCAACTGCGCGAACGCGGGTACTCCGCGCGCGATGCGGTGCTGCGCGCCGCTCCGCTACGCTTGCGTCCGATTCTCATGACCACGCTCGCATCGGTCGGCGGCATGCTCCCGATCGCCATCGGCATCGAGGCCGGCAGCCAGACGCAGGCGCCGCTCGGCACCGTCGTCATCGGCGGTCTGCTCTGCTCGACCACGCTCTCGCTGCTGGTCGTGCCGACGCTCTATCTCTGGGTTGCCAAACACCTGGAACCGCGCATGGGCGGCTTCCACGGCACGCGCAACGGCAAGGCGAAGAGCGGCGGTCATGCGATCCCGACGACCGCAGAGGTGTAATCCCGGTCAGGGTGTCAGCGAAACGTTTCCAATCGGTACGCTCAGCGACCCGAGGCGTTGCGTCGAGCTTTGATTGTAGGGGTACGCGCGATAGAAAAGGCCGCTCGTCGAACCGGCAAACAGATCGTCGGTTATATCAAAGGCGAAGCGCAACGTATTCGCTAGAGGAATCGTGTAGTTCGCGGCCTGGCCTGCGGTGTGAGGCCACGCGTACACGTCTATGAGTGATGTTGAGCTCGAATATGCCAAGATATCACCACGATGATTCATGGCAATATCCTCCGGCAGTCCCGAGAACGCCAACGCTTGCGCGGCGTAATTCGTTGCCGAAGCATAATAGTTCACCTGATTATTTCCAATCGTAGCAACGTCACCTCCATCATCAACGGCGACGCCTTGGTAGCCCTGTTGCGTTAACGCGACCGTCGCCACGAGTGCCAGCGGATTCGTTTTGTAAACGTATGCACTCGTTGTCGCGACGACCAAGTGCGAGCCATTGGCGGCAATCGCGTAACCCAAGCCAGACGATGGGAACGGCGTACTCGTCGCCGTTCCATACGATCCGGCGAAGCTCTCGTAGAAGCTATTGGATCCAGTGGCGAAAAGATTGCCGTTACCGTCGGCTGCGATCTCGCGCGACCCGCTCACGGTGAACGCCGCCGCCGCGCTCGTGTATGGAGGCGGAAAATCAGTAACCGTCGTGCCGTTAAAGACGAAAAGATCGCCGTCGGCCCCGGTGGCAATCCAGTCAGCGGGTCCGGTGATGGTTTTGCTCGCTCCCGTATACGGGGGTGCGAGCATCTTCACGTCGGTGGTATTTTCGCAATAAAACAAATACTGCACGTGCTGCGCAGAGAATGTCGCCGAACACGTGGCACCGCTCTGCGCGCAAACGCTCGAATCGAGAAAAGATGCGGTCGCGGTTAGCGACTCAACGCCATCG
This sequence comes from bacterium, assembly GCA_028869385.1. Lineage (GTDB taxonomy): Bacteria > Vulcanimicrobiota > Vulcanimicrobiia > Vulcanimicrobiales > Vulcanimicrobiaceae > REEB354. The sequence continues at coordinate 52,267 of JAGWSR010000048.1, read as the reverse complement.
TTCGTGGTGGCCGCGAGGTCGAATGTTCCGTTCGCAGGCTGCGCGAGCGTCAAACCCGCACCACTACCTTTGACGACAGACCAGGTCGGCGCACCCGTCCCGACAATCGCGGCGCCGTCCGCATCGTACGCAGTGACGGTGAACGCTTTCACATCGGAGCCATAGATGCTAAACCCGGATGCTTGGCTCCCGCGCACGTTCGACGACGCTGCAGCGATCACGATCGAATGCGGAACGCCGTAGAGCGTGAGTGCTACGCTGTTGGCAACCCCTTGGACGGCGTCAAACGGAACGCTCGACTGCTCGGAAAGCTCATGACCCGTCCCGTTCGCTCCATCGTACGTTGCGACGTTCGCGTCGTACGCCCCGGGTGCGAGAACGAGCGACTCGCGGCAGGTCGTCAACGAAGCCGCCGTCGAGCAGCCGTTGGAGGTCGGGGACACGTTGAAGGTGACGCTCTCTACAACGGTGTTGCCCGCCTGCGTCACGATCGCAAGCACGACGGATTGCGTGCTCGGCGCTATATATGTCGGCCGCGCGCTCGCGCTCGCTGCAGACACCCGAGGCACCGAAATCGCAATCAAGACGGTTGCCCCGGCAACGGGTGGTTCCGATGACGCGACCGTCCCCGACGCGCATGCCGCGAAGGCGACCGCGCAGACGGCAGCGCCGAGCCGTGCCCGCAGCGTGAGATCCATTGCCTCGCGGCGCGCTACTGCAAGCCGAACGAAATCGTGGTGACGCTGAGCGTCACCGAGAGCGTCTGTCCGTTGGCGTCCGTAAAGGTCGCCGTGCAGATGGCCGGATTTGCCGACGTACCGGCGGCATTCGCGCTCACGGTGAAGCTAGAACCAGATTGGCCCTTCCCGGGCGAGAACGACAGATAGTTTCCCGTAGCACTCGCGTCGTCGGTGGTATTGCAGGTATCGCTCTGAAGCGTGAACGAGCCCGCGTAGCCGTTCTCGGCGAGTGCGATGGTTCCGGTGATACCGGTTGCGTAGAAATCCAGTTCCGGCGGCGCCGTGACGACGTGGTAATCGTTGCCGGACGCGCTGCTCGTTAGGGTCGCGGTGATCGGAGCCTGGAGTGCGGCGATCGTCTGCGACGCGGTGATCGCACCGGCGGTCGCGCTGATCGTGGTCGTCGCAGCAACCGTCGCGCCACTATAACCGAGCGTCGCCGCGTTGGACGGCCCGGACAGCGATCCCGTTGCCGCTGCGCTCGCGCCATCGACCGAAAACGTAAACGCGCCCTGACTCGACGTCAAGCCGATGGGATTCGCGGCATCACTAGCCGTGACGTAGGTTCCCGGAGCGATGACCGTCGCGCCGCTTGGATCCTTGACGAGCACGTTGATCGCGTTTCCGCTCGACGCCGTACCGGGCTGAAAACCTCCGCTCGGTTCCGAGAGCGAGAACGAGATCGAACCGATCACCGGATTGAGCGTGAAGGTGCCGAGTTGATTCGCAACGCCTTCGAGCACTTGTTCGTTCGCAATCACCGTCGTCGCGAGCACGGTTGGCGATGCCGGGAGCGGCGTCGCCTCCTGGTCGAGTTGGAACGAAAGCGTGTCGGTGCCGAATGGTGCGCTCGCATCGAGGTTCGAACACGTCGTCGTGCCCGAGGTCGTGGAGCAGTTCGGATCGGTGCTGGGGGTGAGGCCGAAAATTTGCGGCGTGCCGCCGTTCACGGTGAGCACGAGCGTATGCGCGTTGCTGGAGATATACGAGGGTCCGACGTGCGCGGATGCGATCGCGGTTTGATTCGGCACGACGATGGTGAAGCGAATGTCACCCATGTCGTGACTCGGCGGCACGACCGGCGGCTTCCCGACGCCGCCCCCCGAGCCGCCGCAGCCGGCGGCGCAGAATGCAAACAAAAAGGCCAGAACACCAACGCGAAACGTCACGATAGGACCCCTCAACCTACGGCGCGCAGTAGCGAGAACGCCCGGTGCCATAGGCGTCGGGCGTGCAGGGGCATCATACGGGTTGCCCACTCGGCGGTCAAGCGCGCGGGGCCCGCTCGCGGGAACCCCGAAGAGGCTCCTGGGACGAAAACGATTCGCTATGCCTCGCTCGGAGGGTCTATGAGAAGGCTGGTTTGGCTATTTCTCGTCGCCGGCGCGCTCGCCGCGTGCGGCGGCGGCGGCGGTGGAGGCGCGGCGGTGCCGAGCACCGGTTCCGGCAGCGGTCCCGGCCACCCGTCGTCCGGGCAGGCGAAGATCACCGTGGTGATCCCCAAGGCCTCAACGGTCACGTCGAGCGCGCGCAAGCGTAAGCCGCAGACCATCTCTCCCGGCACGACGCAACTCGACTTCTACGTCGTAAGCGTGAACGGCGCGTCGCCCGCGCCGGGAACCGCGTCAACGCTCGTGACGATCGCCACGTCGCCGTACTGCACGGCGACGACGAGCGGCACGTCATGCACCGTTCCGGTGACGCTGCCGATAGCGACCGCCGTCGTCGTCGCCGTTGCAACGCTCGATGCAAACAACAACGTTCTCGGCGTCGGACAAGTCGGCCCGATCGATACGACGCAGCCGGTCATCACGCCGCCGAACGTCGTCCTGGGCGGCATCACGTCGTCGATCACGATCTCGCCGAGCGCAAACTCCGCGCCGGCCGACGGGAAGACGCACACGATTACGCTGACCGTCACCGCCAAGGATGCTTCCGGCAACGTCATCATCGCGCCGGGTGCGTACGCCGCGCCGATCGCGCTTACGCTGCAAAACAGCAGCGGCAGCGGTCTCGCGCTCTCGACGATGGCGATCGCGTCGCCTGCGCCGAACGGCGCGGACACGGTGACCCTCACGTACGACGGATCGCAGAGCGTCGGCCTCACGCAGATCGTCGCGACGAGCGGCAATGCCACCGCCAGCACGTCGTTCGCGCCGCTCGTTTACTCGCCGACGACGCTCTCGCAGCTTCCGGTCGGCACGCCCGTCAACATCACGGTGAGTGAAGCGGGCTACAGCGTTCCCTTCGGCACCGTCACTCCTTCGTTCGTCACCACCAGTTGCTCGCCCGCATCGTGTGCGCCCTCGACCCCCGGCGGGACGGTAACGATTTCGGTGACTGCCTCGAAAGCCGGCAGCGGAAGTTTCGCAGTCGAGGACCGATACGGCAGCGCCGGCGTGTTTTCAGTCACCGCCACCACCGGCAGCGGCGGCGGCACGCTCATCGGCCCGGCATACCCGGTGTACGAGTACCCCACGAACATGTCGAGCGGCAGCCTCTACGGCATCACGGTCGGTTCGAGCGGTCAGAGTCTTTGGTTCGTCGATGCAAACGCCGGCACGATCGGCGAAGTGCAGAGTCCATCGTCGTGTAACGGCACGACGTGTACGATCACCGAACTTGCATCGCTCCCGGGACTCCAGATCGCGCCCGCCAACATGCGCACTATCTCGACGGGCTACGACGGCAATATGTACATCGCGTCGCTCGGCAACGGCACGACCGATCAAGGCAGCGTCATACAAGTCAACTGCAGCGATGCGAGCGGTTCATGCTCGAGCGCAATGCAGGACACGTCCGTAACGCAACCAGTCGACGCACAGCTCGGTCCCCACGGCGACATCTATGCACCGTCCGCGTACTCGACGATGCTACCGACCACGCCGCCGAGTCCGGGCCCCTCGCACATCTACAGCATCGGCCTGACGGGCTTTCCGACGAGTACGTTCGGATTCAACGTCTCGTCGTTTCCGAGTGCGCCGGCGTACCTCACGCTCGACTCGAGTGGATCGGAAATGTGGTTCACCGACGCAGGGAACGGGAACGTCGGACATTTTTCGATTCCGTGCAATAACCTGACACCGTGCACCATGTACGAGGAGCCTTCCAACACCCAGGGCCTCACCGGATTCGCGCATCGCGTAACGCCGGGCGCGCGACGACCGGCGGGTTCCCTAGGCGGCACGCCGTTCTCTAAGGGCATCGCTGGAATCGTGGAAGCGGCAGATGGATATCTCTACGTCGCGGAACCAGGCGCTCATCAAATCGACCGCCTTCAGGCATCGGTATGGCTCTCGTGCTCCGGCGCGAGCTGCACCTATACGCCGATCACGCTGCCGGAGAAGACCGCGACGCCACAAAGCCTGACGATCGGGCCCGACGGCAACGTGTGGTTCACCGACATGTCGGGCTACGTCGGCTTTATCTCGGTCGCGTCCTGCGCGACATCGTGCAAAGCCTACGAATACGCCGTGCCGACGTCCGACGGCGCGCCATGGGGCATCGTTGCCGGTCCTGACGGCAACATCTGGTTCACCGAGAGCACGACGAACAAGATCGGGGAGGTCAAACTGCAATGATGCGACGCATCTTGGCAAGCGCTGCGCTCGTCGCGCTCGCGGCATGCGGAGGCGGCGGCGGCGCAAGCTCGACCATCGTGCCGGGCACGGGTCCGAAAGCACCCGCACTCGCGAGTTTTAAGCTCAAACTTCCCGGCAAGACGACGATGGCGCAAGTGCGCCGTCCGTTCTATCAATCGCAGGCAACCGCGGGCGTGGCCATCGATTGGAGTTCTACGGATCCGCGGAATCCCAACCTCGGCTATTCGATCACGCAGACGTGTCCGCCGACGCTGCCTACGGGGATTACCTCGTGTTATCTCGACGCGAGCGGGAGCACGATCTATACGTTCCAGTTCGATATGTCGCCGGGAACATACACCTTCACCGTCACGACGTTCGACGCGGCACCGACGGGTACGACGGCCGACGCGAGCAGCTTCGCGACGACGGCAAACATGCTCGCTCAAGGGCAACTCGCCGCACCGATCACGATCAACGCCGGCGTCGATAATCCGATTCCGAATCTGACGTTTTACGGTATACCAGCGAGCGTGAGCTTCGTCCCCGCGCCGTCGCAATCGCACGTCACCACGGTGAACGGTACGATGGCGATCATCGGAAACGCGCCGCAGACCTTCTACGCGGAGCCGCTCGACGCCGACGGATTCATCATCGGTGCGAACGATTCGGGTGCGCCCACGCTCACGGTGTATGAAGCGACCACCGATCCGATCCCGTTCTTCAAAGTCGCGAAAGGAACCGGAACGGATCAATTCACCGTGACCGCGATCGCCGCTCCGGGCGACGGCTCGACGACCGGCACGCTCGAAGCCAAAGCCGTCGCAAACGGATCGGGCCTACAGACCATCCAGAATGCCTATAAACTTCTGCCCGTGCAGGAGCTCTGGACGTCGCAACTTTTCACCACACCGGACGGCATCGTCGGATATCCGCTGCTCTTGAGCAACGCATTCGTGCCGACGAATTACATCGACTATCTCCCCGACTCGACGTCGCTCTGCGGCGGCTCGGGCTGTCAGTTCGAATGGGGAACCACGCTTCCAGACGGCAGCTTCGAATTCATCAGCGCGACCGCGCCGCAGCAAGTCTTTCAGTACACGCAAGCGACGGGATCGCAAGGACTCAACGCCCCGACCGCCCCGATCGCCACCTTCTCCGGATCGCAAAACATCACCGCGATCACCGCCGATACAAGCGGCAACGTGTTCTACGCCGACGCTTCGACGAACACGCTCTACGCCACGAACGAAGCGTTCTCACCCGCATCGCTATCGAAGACGGGACTCACCGCAGCGCCGACGTCTATCGCGATCGCTCCAAGCTCGCCGAATCTTCCGTCGGCTTTCGCCGGTGCGATCGTCGTTGGAACATCGAGTGGGCTCGTCATCTACTCGCCGTTCAACGCGGCCTTCAGCTCCGGCAATCCAGCGAAGGGTGGTCCGAACGCTTCGTCAGCGGTCGGATTCGACGCCTTTGGTTATCTCTGGAATTACGACGGAGCGAATATTGCCGTGTACTCGCTCACGGGAACCCCGTCCAACCCGACGCTGAATCAACTCGCGACGGCCACCACGAGCGCGCTCGGTGTGAGTGCCGGAACGAATATGTTCGCGGCGACTGCGCAGGGCGGCATGTGGATGGGCCAAGGCGGAGGCACGGTCGCGGGCCTCAATCGCTTCAGTTCCGTTGGCACGAGCGTCGTGCTCAATCAGATCGCGGGAACGCCGACGTTCAACACCTCGACCGTCTTCCCGGCGTTCGTCGTGCCCTAGGCGCCGAAGGCGTTCCAGTCCTCGGGCAGGTCGAGGTCGCAGAAGGCGGCCGGATCCTCAAAAGCGACGGCGCATTGCGAAAGCGATGCGTCGTCGCGTATCTCGCCGAGCCGATCGCCGTCGCCGAGCTTGGTCAGCGCGGCGCGCGCCCGAAGCGAGAACAGCATCGGGTAGCCCGGCGTGCCGTCGGCGCGCCGTGGAAAGACCACGTCGGCGTTGGAATCCGTAGCGGCGCTCTCGAGCGCATCGAGCAACGATGCTTCGAGCAGCGGCATATCGGCGAGAATCACGCCGATCGTGCGATCCGGCGGAATCGCTTCGAGTGCGAGCCGCAGCGAGTGCATCATGCCGCGATCGGGCGAGTCGTTCACGACGACCAGCAGCTCCGGCGCATGCTCGATCGCATCGTTGAGCCGCGGCCCCTGAACCACGCAGATCGCCGTTCGGTCACCGATGGCGCGCGCCACGCGAGTGAGGGGCGAGGTGCCCGCGAGCGGGGTGAAGACTTTCGCGAAGCCCATGCGCGACGCGTCGCCCGCCGCGAGGACCACATACACCCGATTCAGCGCGACACCGCGCCGCGGCGAACCGTCGCGGCGGCCATTACCGGATCATTCATCGTCTCCACCGTTCCATCAAGAGGGGCGGGTGCTCCCGCTAGCCGTGGTGCCCTCGGGCAAAAAATAGGAGTGTCATCGTAACGCCGATGGCGATGACGATGGCGCGGGCGACCGGCTGCGGGATGCGCCGGAAGAATTTCGCGCCGAAGTACCCGCCCAGAAGGGCCGTCACCGCCATCGGGAGCGCGAAGTGCCAGTCCACGATGCGCGCGATCAGGAACGGAATGAGCGCCATGCCGTTAATCGCGACCGAGAGCACGTTCTTCATGCCGTTGGTCGCGTTGAAGGTCGGCAGACCCGAAAACGCGAGCACCGCGAGCATCAGGATCCCCATCCCGGCACCAAAGTAGCCGCCGTACACCGAGACCAAGAATTGCACGACCAACTGCCAGCCCTGATGTTCGGGATCGCCGCCATGCGGCTTCACGAGCAGCGGGCTCGCGGCGAAGACGCACGTGGCGAAGAGCAGCAGCCAGGGAATCGCGCGATCGAACGCCGCGGCCGGCGTGAGGAGCAGCAGGATGGCCCCAATGAGCGCGCCGAGCGCGCTGACGGCGAGCACCGAGTAGAGCATGCGCTTGTGCGGCTTCACGTCGCTCCAATAGCCGCGCGCGCCGCCGATGGTGCCCACCCACATCGCCGCGTTGTTCGTGGCATTGGCCGGAATCGCGGGAATGCCGGCGAGCACGAGCGCGGGAAAGCTCAAAAAGCTCCCGCCGCCGGCAACCGAGTTCATCGCTCCCGCCGCGAACGCCGCGACGATGGGGAGCGCGTAACTACCCGCCTGCAGCGCTCTTCTCGCGTTTGGTGACGCGATAGACGCGCCGGACGTTCTTGAGATTCTCGATTTTGGTGAGGAGCTTGTGCAGGTGATCCAAATCGCGAATCTGCACGGTCAAACTCGTGACGGCCGTGCCCTCTTTGCGCACGCGAGCGTTGACCGAGCTAACCGACGTCTTCAGCTCGGCGAAGACCGCCATAATGTCTTGGAGCAGCGCCGGACGATCCTCGGCCTCGACCTCGATATCCACCGCATGCATCATGTCGCTCGTCGGCGTCCACTGCGCCTGCAAGATGCGCTCGGGCGTCGCGCTCATGTACGCCACGTTCGGGCAGTCGGCGCGATGCACGCTCACGCCGCGGCCGATCGTCACGTAGCCGATGATGGGATCGCCGGGCACCGGCGAGCAGCACTTCGAGAGGCGCACCAACACGTCGTCCACGCCCGCGATGCGGACACCGCTCGATTTCTTGGGGGCGCGGCGCGCCGGCGGCTTGCGCAGTTGCGTGAGATCGACGACGTTGTCGCCCTTGATCTCGTCGCGGATACGATTGGCGATCGCCTGCGCGGATGCATCGCCGAATCCGATCGCGGCGAAGAGATCGGTCGGCGAGCCGTAATTCAAGCGGTGCGCGATGCGTTCGATCAGTTCGCCGCGTGCGAGATCGGGGCGAAGCCGTTCGCGCGCGAGCTCGGTCTCGAGCGCCTCTTGTCCCGCGAGCACGTTCTCCTCACGCTGCTCCTTGCGGAACCACTGTTTGATCTTGTGCTTCGCGCTCGACGTTTTGACGACGGAGAGCCAGTCGAGCGACGGACGCCCGCTCGATTTATTGACGAGAATCTCGCAGATGTCGCCGTTCTGCAGCGTGTAATCGAGCGGAACGATGCGACCGTTGACCTTACCGCCGACGCAATGATTGCCGACGTCGGTGTGCACTTGGTAGGCAAAGTCGAGCGGCGTGCCGCCGGCGGGAACCGAGAACACGTCGCCGCGCGGCGAAAAGACGAACACCTGGCTATCGAAGAGATCGAGCTTCAGGTTCTCCATGAAGGCACGCGAATCGCGCATGTCCTTCTGCCACTCGAGCAACGCGCGCAGCCACGAGAGTTTGTTCTCGAATTGGTCCGCCTTGCCGCCCTCTTTGTAGCGCCAATGCGCGGCGATGCCGTACTCGCCCGTGCGATGCATCTCCCAGGTGCGAATCTGAATCTCGAGCGGCTCGCCTTGCGGCCCGACGACCGTCGTGTGCAGCGACTGGTACATGTTGGGCTTGGGCATCGCGATGTAATCTTTGAACCGCCCCGGCAGCGGCGTCCACATCGCGTGCACGGCGCCGAGCGCGCCATAACAATCTTTCACCGTATCGACGATGATGCGAATCGCGGTGAGATCGTAGATCGTCGAGAAGTCGCGGCCCTTGCGAATCTTCGAGTAGATCGAATAGAAGTGCTTGGGGCGACCTTGAATCTCGGCGTTGATCTTCATCGCCTCGAACTCGCCGCGCAACTTTACGATCGCTTCGCGCACGTCGTCTTCGCGCTCGCGCCGCGTCTTTGCGACGCGTTCCACGATCTCGCGGTATGCCTCGGGCTCGAGCCACTTGAGGCACTCGTCCTCGATCTCCCACTTGATCTTCCAGATCCCGAGGCGATGCGCGATCGGCGCGTAGATGTCGAGGGTCTCGCGAGCGATCGCGAGGCGTTTGTGCGGCGGCAGGCTCGCGAGCGTGCGCATGTTGTGCAGGCGATCGGCGAGCTTGATGATGATCACGCGAATGTCGCGCGCCATCGCCATGAACATCTTGCGCAGGTTCTCGACCTGCGCGTCTTCTTTCGATTGATAGGGGATGCGCGTGAGCTTGGTCACGCCTTCGACCAAGCCCGCGATCTCGTCGCCGAACTGCGCGGCAACCTCTTCGCTCGTGATCGAGGTATCTTCGACGACGTCGTGCAGCAGCGCCGCGGCGATCGTGTGGCGGTCCATCTCGAGCTCGGCCAGGATGCCTGCGACCGCGAGCGGGTGCTCGATGTACGACTCGCCGGAGGCGCGCCGCTGCCCGTCGTGGGCGCGGTCCGCCACTTCGTAGACGCGCCGCAGCCACTCCCCCTCGAGGGAGGGATCGTAGGCCTGAACCGCTGCGGTCAGCTCCGAGATCGTCATGGCGAGTATCCGTCTATACTCCCATAAACGCCCCGGTCCCGTCCAATGGTTCTAGCGCCGGTAAAATTACTGCTGGAGCGTATCGCGGAAGATGATGCCGTCGATCTTGCCGTCGGGAGCGACGGTGATCTCTTCGTAGATCGCCGCGTTCGCGCAGTGCATCCGGTAAATGTACCCGATGACTCCGGGCGGACCGCCCTCGATGCCGAAGTTGCCGATCCACTCCACGCTCTTGAGCGCACCATAGGGACCGAGCTGCTTCGACGTCGCCGCCACCTTGTCGGGAACGAGCTTCGCCCGCGTGATCGCGGCATAGTGACTCGGATCCACCGCGTCGGCCTGCCACGCCACGAACTCTCGCAGCGCGAGCCGGGTGATCGTGGGGTTCTCCGGCGGCAAGGTCGGCGTCGGCGCGACGCTCGGTGTGGGCGTCGGCGGCGCGTGCCGACGCGCGAGCGCGGCGGTCGGAAGCAGCAGCAGCGCCGCGGCGAGCGCGATGCTAATACGTGACGAAGGAGACAACGTCCACCCCTGTGAGCACATCGCGCCCTTTGAGCGCCTCGAGCTCGATGAGGAACGCGAAAGCGTCGACGTTCGCACCGAGCCGCTCGAGCAACCGGCGCGTTGCCGCGGCGGTACCGCCGGTCGCAAGCAGATCGTCGACGACGACCACGCGGTCGCCGGATCCGAGCGCATCGGCGTGGATCTCGAGCGAGTTGGTGCCGTACTCGAGCGCGTACGACTCCGAGAGTTTGCTGTACGGCAGCTTGCCCGGCTTACGGACCGGAATGAAGCCCGCACCGATCGCGTAGGCAAGCGGCGCGCCGAGCATGTAGCCGCGCGCCTCGATCCCGACCACGTAATCGATACCGCGCCCCTTGAAACGGTTGACGAACATGTCCACCGCCTCTTTGAAGCCGTCTTTATCCTTGAGCATCGGCGTGATGTCCCGAAACAGGATTCCCGGAATCGGGAAGTCGGGAATTGCGCGAATTAAACGATCGGTATCCACGGGGAACGGGCTTTCGAGGCCGGAGGAGACGAGCCTTTTCACGCTTCGATCCACGAGCGAGAAGCGGGCGGCCGCCCCGCCGGGCGGGCCTTCACGCTTGCGTGATCCGGCGCAAACGGGGTAAGGTCACGATAATGAAGCTCGTCGGGAACCACGCGAGACGGGCAGAACGTTAGGAGAGATATGAAACAGCGAGTAATGGCGGCCGCGCTCGCGGCGGCGCTCTCGGTCGGCATGGCCGCACCGGCGCTCGCCGACGGAGCTGCGAGCACCCGCAACATCATCCTGCTCGGCACCGCGGCCGGCATCCTGGTCACCAACTACAACCACAAGGTGCGCGAGAAGCGCGCCCAGCAGCAAGAAGTGACGCGTCGGCAAGAAGCCTACCGCGACTGGTTCTACCACAAGTACGGCTACTATCCGACCTACGATCAGTTCAAGCAGTGGTATCTGCAAACGTACGGCGTCAACCCTGAATAGACGAACCCCACCCGGCAACGCCGAGTCATCCGCATCCGGATGGCTCGGCGCTGTCTTCGGCTCCGCGTATGCGCGCCGCATCACCGTCGCGATCGCGCTCTCGATCGCGATCCACGAAATCCTCGCGGCATTCATCCCGCCGCTCTTGCCGAAGCGCGAGCCGCCACGCGAACGCGTGGAGCGCGTGACCCTCGCGCGCATCGAACGAAAACCCACGCCGACGCCGAGCCCCACGCCACCGCCCATCCACGCGATCTCGCCGGTTCGCTCGAACAGCGTTCCGACCACCGCGCCCGTCGTCGTGCCGCAGCCTGCGGGCAAGGCCGCGCACAAAGAGACGATCAAGCATTTGGGTGCGAACCGCGTGAAGCCGCCGAAGACGCTCAACACCAAACCGATTTGGGATACCGTCGCGCCGACGCCGGGCCAAGGCGCGGGCGCCGGAAAGGGTGCGGGCGCCGGCAGCCTGGGTGAGGGAACGCAAGGAAGCGGAACGGGCTCGACCGGCACGGGAGCGGGCGGCGGCGGAGCGCCGTGCGGCGCCGTGGATTTCAGCGCGCGCGGCCCGGCGGTGTATAACGCGAAGACGGGATTCTTCGAGCGCAGCAACGTCACCGCGATCGTGCACTACGCCGACGGCTCCTCGGAGTCGGTGCCGCTCGACTGGACGTGGCGTTTCAAGACCGAGGAGTTCGACCCGTTCAATCCGAGTTCGAGCGCGCCGATGTTCTTTCAGTTTCCGCCCGTCGCGCAGCGCGCGAGCGAGCCGCCCGCCGTGCAGTACATCATGCAGAATTCGAAGGCCTACGGCGGAACGAAGCTCAACGCGGATTGCCCCAACATCCCGCCGCCGCCGACGGCGCACCCGTAAACACGGATGCGCCGTCGTGAGCTCGGCGCGCTAGGGTTGTCCGGGCGCGTGCGGCATCGGCGCCGCGATCACCGCTCGCGCGCTCAACGCCTGATCGGCGATGGACGCGAGCTCCTCGAGGTGCGCACGCGTCAACGCATCGAGCTTTCCATCACGCGACGCGACGGTCGCATCGTGACGTAACTGCTCGAGATTCGCGCGAGCGAGTGCCTGCGCGTCGCTCGGCGTTCCCGGCTTCGGTGCCGTCAGCATGTCGCCGAGGAACTTCGCATACATCACTTGCAGGTTGCGACGCACGACGCCGTCGGAGGTCGCCTTCCCGCTCGCGATGCTGCCCACGATGCTCGCCTGCGACCAGTCGAAGAGATCGGTCAGGCTCATCGTCTTGCCCGGGCCGAACGTCAACGCCATCTCGTCGATGCGCTGGAGGCGCAGCGGCGAGAAGAGTTCGCGCAGCGTCGCTAGTTGCGCCGCGCCGACGGTTTCGACGACCGGCACGTCGTGACGAGGCGTCGGGTTGTACGCCCACTGCGCGTCGACCGAGAGCGAACTCACTTCGGAGTAGGTGAGCATGTCGAGCACCGAGGGTTTGAAACGCCAGGGAGCGTCGGCGAAGAGCCAGTCGCTCAAGCGGTTCCAGGCCGCCCGTTCTTCGCCGCGCGAGACGGGCGAGAGCGGCGGAGCCGAACCCGGCTCGCCCTTGACGGCGCGCGAGAGATACTCGCCGCCGATGGTGTGCGCGGGCATGGTGGCGCAATGGAGATACCAACGCATCGGCACGGCGAATGCGGCACGCGCTTCGTCGTAGGGCATGCCCGCCTCGGGAAAGCGTGCGCCGAGATTATCGAGCTCGCCGTGGAGCATCGTCATCTGCGTTGCGCACCACGCCAGCGGATGGTTCGTGAGATCGTCGGTGACGACGCGCGGATCGACCGAGTGACCGCTCGCGAAGCCTTGCGCATCTTCGTCGCTCGCGAAGCGATAGTACGGCTCGTTCCAGCGCGAGGCCCAATGCGCCAGCGTGGCGCGCACCTGCGCGGGCGATGCCGAGGCCGGAATGTATCCGTAACCGTAATTCACGGCGTAATAGTCATACGGCCCGAGTACGAGTTGGTCGTAATCGCCCTGCGGCGTGCCTTTCGGCCAGAGGTTCGTCGGGCTGTACTCCATCACCGAGTTCGCGACGCCGTACTTCTGCGTGAAGGCTTTGCTCTGCAAGTCTTTGGCGGTGTAGGCTTCGGAGGCGATGAAGTTGTGCTGCAGGCCGAGATCGTGTCCGGACTCGTGCAGGATGACCGAGCGCACGAGCTCTTGTGCGAACGCGGCTTCCGCGGCTTTCGAGTCGGGCAATCCGCGCGCGGGGGCGATCAGATACTTGTAGGTCAGGCGTCCGCCCGGGCCTTCGACGGCGTCGAAGTTGACGCCGACGTTGAGTTCCTCACCGGAGCGAGGATCGTCCACGATCAACGCCTCGGCGCCGTACTGCGGCTTGCTCGTATCGATCCAACGCACCATGTTGTGCTGGATGTCATCGGGATCCCACGCGGGATCGCTCGGCTGCTGCTTGACTTCGACCGCGTCGAGGATGCCGATCTTCTCGAACGCCGCGTTCCAGGTGAGCAGCGCATCCTTCACCGTCTGACGGTATTCGACCGGAATGTCGTTGCTCAGGTAAAAGACGATCGGATTCTGCGCGTGCACCGGCGCCGCCGAGTCGCGCGGTCCGAAGTTCCAGCGCGTGATGTAGTGTACGTCGCGACGCAGCACGTCGTCGGTCGCGAAATCCAAGAGCGGCTGAGAGAAGTACCCGACGCGCGGATCGTACACGCGCGGCACGAAGCCGTCGTGCGGCGCCGCGATGATGTTGTAGGTCATCTTCACCTCGACGCTGCGCGCGTCGGGCGCGTTGTCGATGGTCGCCGGATCGCGCGACTCCCACGTCTGATCCACGCGCAGCACGTCGTTCTTCGCGAACGCCTTCGCCGCGACGAAGAACGCGCGGTGCGGATCGAGTGCGTAGCCGTGGGCCGGGTTCGGACTCAACGCGCGAAAGCTCGCGGCGAGGTCGGCGACGTCTCCCAAAAACGGATCCGCCGAAATCAGCACGTGATTCGCATCCTCGGCGACGATCGGCACGACCGCGACGACCGAATCCGGCAGCGATTGCGCGACGCCGTCCGCGGCGGGAGCGTTCGAACCCGTCAGCGCGAAGGCGTTCGGATAGCGCAGCACGACCGTGTCGCCGATGCGTTCGAAACGCAGCATTCGCGCGGGCGCAACGTACGGCTCACCCGGCGCTGGACCGAAGCCGCCGAGTCCCGTCGCGGGAATCGCGGTCTCGATGAAATCTTGGCCGAGTTGCGACGTCGCGACCTCGAGAAAGATCTTGCCGTTCTTGCTCACGATCGGCAGCATGCCGTCGCGCACGTCGGCGCCTTTCACGAAGGCGGTGAGCTCGGCGGGTTTCGCCGATGCCGCGGATGCGGCACTCGGCGCCGCTTGCGCGCGCGCGCCGAGCGGGGTAAACGAAAGGAGCAGCGCCGCACACGACGCCACTCCGCACAGATATCGGACCATTCAAGCCTCCACAGCTAAGGTTCGGATGAAGTGGACTCCGCGCTCGGAGTCCACGCATAGGTTTGGAACCCGTCAACCTCGCGTCCGGTTGAGACGAAGCCCGGCGGATTCCCGAGTTTATTGTAGAGCACGTCGCTCACGAGCAGCGTATCTTCGTCGGCGTACTTCTGCATGTGCCCCGCGATGTCGATGGAGTGATCGCTGACTTTTTCGAGCGCGCTATCTTCGTAGATCACGACCTCGCCTTCGTTCAAGCCGCACCGCACCTTGAAGGGCGTACGCAGATGATTCTCGTGCCGGTTGAAGGCATCGAGCGAGGTGAGGACGTGCTGCGCGGTTCGCAGCGCGAGTTCGCGATCGAGGAACGCCGCCATCACCCCGTCGGGCGTCCACGTCGCCTTCCACATGCCGTAGTCGGCAAACGCCGATTTTACCATCTCTTCGTAGGCTTGAAAGGTCGCGGCGATCGCGGTCTCACGTTCGCCCACCTTCATCTTCGTCGAGCCGACGACGTCGATCGAGAGGAACGTGCAGAGCTTGCGTTCGGAAGACTTGAGCGAGTCTTCGATCTCGCGATAGCGCTTGAGGAGCGCCGCACGTTGCTGTTCGCTCTCGGCCGTGCCCGAGTATCGGCTCGCGGCGGCGGCCTGCGCGGCACCCGCGGCGTCGAGACGGCGGCGCGGCTGCGCCTTCGCAACGCGCCGCAACAGGTAGTCGAGCCGCAGGATCAAGCCTTCGACGAAACTGCGTACGAAGAGCACGACGATCGCGAGAATCAGGGGTGCGAAATTCGGCGCCCCCGCCCGCGGCCAATGCCATCCAAACCACCCGGAGAGCTTGTGAATCGACGGCGCGAGCAGATGCCCCGCCTCGACGACGACGCGCGTGCTCTCGATCCGCGGCGCGTGGAAGAACTCGAAGGCGAAGAGCACCAGGTACGCGAGCGCGGCGACGTACCCGACGAGATTGATCGCGAAGCGCACGACGGCGATCAGGACGAGCAGAACGGATCGAAGCGTAGACATCGATCAACCTCCGGGACGAGTGAACCAAAATGAGGTCCGCTGCGAGCGCGCGCTACTCCTGCCCGTTTCCTGTTACTCGCGTCGCTTCGGCGTCCACGCTTGGACGAAGAAGCCCGGATATTTCGTGCTGCCCCGAATCGGCTGATGCGTGAGCCAGGCGACGAGCCCCATGAAGTTGGCGGCAAGCACGAACTGCCGATAGCCGAAATTCTCGAGGACGGTGGCGACGAGCAGCGCCCACACGCTGCTCAAGCGATACGCCGTGAACGAGATCTCGTCGAGTAAGATCGAGACGACCGAACTCATGATCGCGAGCACGAAGACGAGTCCGAGGAGCCAGACCTGCGCCGCCCAGTCCACGATGCCGACCGCGGCGGTCACGATCGTGAAGATCGTTCCGAAGACGATCACGACCGGGGCGAGCCATTCGAAGATAAAGAGATAGGGCATCGTCACCCAACTAAAAAAGCCGCCGTTGCCGAAGAGCAGCTTGCGATGGATCATCATGCACTCCGACATGTGCCGATGCCAGCCCTTGCGCTGGTTGTAGAGCACCTGCAGAGAGCCGGGAACGTCGGTCCAGCACACCGGGTACGGGGTGAAGTCGATGCGATACGGCCGTCCGGTGTTGATGCAGAAGTTATGGACGCGCAGCGTCATCTCCATGTCTTCCCAAATCGTGTCGGCACGAAAGCCACCGCACGCCACGAGGATGTCGCGCTTCCAGAGGCCGCACGCGCCCGATACGATGCCGAGCGCGTTCATTGGGGCGAAACCCATCCGCGTCGCAAGAAAGGCGCGGAGGTACTCGAGCACCTGGAAGCGCTGAATCAGCTTCTTGGGCAGTTCGGTCTGGAATTGTCCGCCGTTCTTATCGCGCTCGGGCAAGCCGACGGCGATGGCCCCGCCGACGACGACGGTGCGGCGATCCTTTTGGAACGGCTCGGTCATCCACTGCAGCGTCTGGCGATGGTAATACGAATCCGCATCGGCGCTGAAGAGTAACGGGAAACGCGCGAGGTTGATCCCGGCGTTGAGCGCGTCGCCCTTGCCGCCGTTCTTCTTATCGATCACTTTGAGTTCGGGATAGATCGCCGACTGGTATATCTCGATCACCTCGGCGGTCGGGATCTCGACGCGATAGATGCCCTGGTAGGGCTCGAGTTCGAAGGCTTCGTCCAAGAGCTCGAGCGTGTCGTCGCTCGACCCGTCGTTGATCACGATGACTTCGAAGTTCGCGTAGTCGAGCGAGAGCATGGATTCGAGCGACTTGACGATGATCTCGCGCTCGTTGAAGGCGGGCACGAGCATGCTCACGGGTTGATCGAGGGTCGAGTTCGAGCGACGCACCGGATCGGTGAGATGCAGTTTCACGAACCACGGCAAACGCACGAGCGCCACCGCGCCCGTGAACACGTAGTACCCGTTGACGATCAAGAAATACGCGAAGAGAAAGTACTCGATCGCATAGATCGTCGCGTCCCAAGCCTGGTGAAGCGCGTGCGTCATCCGCCCGCGGATTTCGCGCCCGCACGGCGATCCGCCCGTTCGCGCCTCAACTGCATGCGCCGCCGCTCGGCGAGTGCCTGACGGACGGCATCGCGCGCGTAGCGGTCGGGGTGAAGATCGGCGAACTCCTGCGCGAGTCCGGTCTCGCCGTAGAGTTCGACCACCACCTCCGCCGCCCGCAGCCGCACCCAGTAATCGCGATTTGCCGTCAGTTCGACCAAGAGATCCCGGTCGTCATAGCGCACGCACTTGCGCAGTACGCGCAACGCGGAGAGCGCCACGACCGCCTCGGCGTTGCGGCTGAAGGCGAGCGCGATCTCGCGGTCGTCGGGTCCCGCGAGCGGTGCGAGCGACCGCAGCGCCGCGGCGACGACCTCGACATCGTTCGTGGTCTCGATCACGGCCTTCGAAATCGCGCGCGCCGTGGAGGGGGTGCAGAATCGGACGAAGTCGAGCAAGCGCGTCCGACCGGCGTCGTCGGCGTCGGCGATCGCACCGAGCATCGCGCGATCCAAGCGGTGCGGATCTACCTCGCGCAGCATCATCTCGATGCGCGAGCGAATCCACTCCTCGCGTGCGCCGACGAGTTCGAGCACGCGCGCGATGAATTCGGGCTCGGTCCGCAGCGCGCAGTGCGCCGCCGCGCGAGAGAGCTCCGGACCATCGTTCTTCGCGAGACGCTCGGCCGTGTCGAACGCGCGCGGATCGCGCAGATGCCCGAGGGCGTTGAGGGCGAGGATCTTGTCGGCGTCGTCACCACGGTGCAGCAGCGAGAGCGCGTAGTCATCGAGCCGCAAGCGGCGCGCGAGCGCATCCAACTTGGGAAAGACCTCGTTCGCGCGGGGGCGATCCTTATCGCGGATGTCGTGAAATTGTACGAAGAGCTGGAGGACCGTAAACCAATCGGCGCGGCGAATTCGCGGGAGCGGATCGGGCTCCGGCGCGCCGGTGTAGGCGGTGGTGAACACCGCGCGCCACGCCGAGGTCAGTCGCGCACGGCGACGTCGGAGAACCGCGTTGCGCGAGCGCACCACGACGAGTGCGACGAGCAGCGAGACCGCGAGCAGTGCGAAAAGTGCGACGCTGGCTGCGATGACATTGACGAAGAGGCTAGAGCCGTTCGCGAAGGGCAACGCGCACCTCGAAGCGATTGTACGCACCGAGCAGCACGTACCACCCAGCGCCCGCATCGAGCGCAAACCGCTTCGTGAACCAATGGATGTCGTTGGCGTCGTAAGAGTACGCCCGATAGACCGCCAGGGCGCTGCCGACGCCGGTGAGTTCCACGTCGCGTCCGGCGGAGATCGAGAACGTCTCGCTATCGCAACCGAGATATCGCGCGAAGCTCGCGCGTTCCGAGAGCGCCGTTCCGGGGACTCCGGTCAGTCGAGCGAGCGTGACGCCGAGCGCGAAGCGATCGGCTCCGACGTAGCGATCGGCTCCGAGCGTTTGAATCGATGCGACCTGCGCGGCGTAGTTACGCTGTGCGAGTTGCACCTGATAGCCGTAGCCCGCGTTGCTGCGCCAGTCGAGGCCGCCGCTCTCGGTCGTTGCCGGGAGGAAGGCGTGCGTCGGGCTGAACGAGGCCGTGAGATCGGCGATGAGGTGCTTGTCGAGCGCGCTGTACGCGCCGGCCTCATAGCTCGGATCGCTCGAACCGAAACGCGTGTCGTCGGCGATGCGGGCATAAAGCGAGTTTTGATTGCCGTTGCGCGCGACGACGTCGAGCGCGGATTCGCTCCACGTGCCTCGTCCGTGCGTTAGCGTGTCGTTCGACGTTCCCGCCTCGACCTGCACGCTCTTGGCCGGCTGCTCGGCGAACGGACAAGCGGCGCGGACGGAGGTCGTACAGAGCGCGGCCGCTGCGACGAACGCGGCGGCGGCGCGCCTCACGCCGTTCGCTCCCGGCGATCGACGCTCGCGATGACGTCGTCCAAAATCGAGCGCAGCGTCGAACGCGGCGAGAAGCCCAAGAGCTCGCGCGCCTTATCGATATTGGGCACGCGGCGCATGATCTCTTCGAATCCGACGGGGTACGCATCGGAGAACGGGACGTAGCGAATACCAGAAGCGGAGCCGGTCATCTCGATGACGAGTTTCGCCAGCGACTCGATCGACGTCTCCTCGGGATTGCCGATATTGAAGACCTGACCCACGGCGACGTCGCTGCGTTCGAGCATCGCGAGCAGCGCGCCGACCACGTCGTCCACCGAGCAGAAGCAGCGCGTCTGCGTCCCGTCACCATAGACGGTGAGCGGTTCTCCCGCGAGCGCTTGCGTGACGAAACGCGGAATCACCATGCCGTATCGGCCCGTCTGTCGCGGTCCGACGGTATTGAAGAGGCGTACCACGATTGCCGGCAGGCCGCGCTCCTGATGCAGCGCGAGCGCGTAGAATTCGTCGTAGGCCTTCGCGCAGGCGTAGCTCCAGCGGCCGATCGTGGGCGAGCCGAAGCAGATCGGATCGCTCTCCGCCGACGGAATGCGTGTCGAGTGTCCGTAGACTTCGGAGGTGGAGGCGACGATCGTCCGCACGCGGCGGCGCGACGCGACCTCGAGGACCGTCTCGGTGCCGCGGGCGTTGACCTCGATCGTCTCGAGCGGGCTCTCGACGATGATCTTGAGTCCGATGCGCGCGGCGAGATGAACGACCGCATCGCATGACGCCATCGCGCCTTCGACGGCGCGCGCGTCGCGAATATCGGCGCGTACGAACGAAAACAGCGGGTGGCCGCTCAGGTGCGCGACGTTCTCGAGCGTTCCGGTGGAAAGGTCGTCGAATGCGACGGCATGATGGCCCGCCGAGATGAGGAGATCGCACAGGTGCGATCCGATGAATCCGGCACCTCCGGTGACGAGTACCTTCACAGCCGCACCACCTGTGCGCGCGCGCTCGCTCGCAGCTCGGCAGAGATCGCGTCGCGGGTGTCGACCACCAAGTCGGCATGCTGCGCGATCATGGCGTAATCGACGCTGCGATGCTTGGCGAGAATCACCACGCAATCGGTGTCGGCGAGGAGTTTCGGAGTCAGTTCCATGCTCTCGAGCATATCGTAACGGCGACGGCGCGAGAACGCACGATGGTTCGCGACGCGCAGCGATCGGCGCTCCGACGGTAAGGTCACGCGCGGTCGCCACTCGGGCCAATCGTGGAAGTCGAAGTCGAGCACGGGGACGAGCGGATCGTGGTAGGCCACGTAGGCTCCGCGCGCGCGCAGGCGATCGATCACCGCGATCGCCGGGCTCTGTCGCGTGTCGTCGATATCGTTCTTATACGCGACGCCGACGATCAGGATACGCGAATCGCGCATCGCCTTCGCGCGGGAGTTCAGCGCGTCCATCACGAGTTCGACGACGTGCGCGGGCATCTGCGAATTGATTTGATCAGCGAGATCGATGAAGCGCGAGATGAAGCCCTGCTGCTGCGCCTTCCACGAAAGGTAGAGCGGATCGAGCGGAATGCAATGCCCGCCGACGCCGGGCCCCGGAAAGAACGGCATGAACCCGAACGGCTTGGTGGCGGCGGCGCCGATCACTTCGCCCGAATCGATGCCCAGGTGGCTGCACAGCAACGCGAACTCGTTGATGAGTCCGATGTTCACCAGGCGAAACGTATTTTCGAGGAGCTTCACGGTCTCGGCGACCCGCGCGGACGAGACCGGGTGCACGGAGTTCACGATCGAGCCGTAGAGCTCGCATGCGACGGCGGTGGATCGTTCGCTGCAGCCGCCGACGACCTTCGGAATATCGCGCAGCGCGTAGGTGCTGCCCGGATCCACGCGCTCCGGCGAGAACGCGAGCAAGAAATCGCGGTCGAGCTGCAGCCCGTTCTGCGCGAAGAGCGGCAAGAGCAGTTCGTCGGTCGTGCCCGGATAGGTCGTGGATTCGAGGATGACGAGTTGCCCCGGACGCAGCGCGTCGGCGATCGCCTTCGCGGCACCGCGGACGTACGACAGATCGGGATCTTTGCTCTTTTCGAGCGGCGTCGGCACGCAGATCACGATGGCATCGCAACCGCCGAGCAGCGACATGTCGGTGCTGGTGAGAAAGCGCTCGGCGCCGACGGCTTCGGCGACCTCGGCGTGGGGCACGTCGGCGATGTGGGAGCGTCCCCCGGCGAGCATCTCCACCCGGTCGGGGTTCATATCGCAGCCGATGACCTTCGGGTAGGCCTTCGCAAATTCGACGGCAAGCGGCAGGCCGACGTAGCCGAGACCGACGACGCCGATCGTCGCGACGCGATCGCGAATGCGCGCCTCGAGCTCGTCGATCGCGGTCGCCGCCTGCGCTGAGGCCGCTTGTCCGGTGATCAGGGTCATCGATTCATGCTCCCACACGGGTTGAGAGCGCCCCGCTGTAGGACAGCGGCCGCTTCATTCCCCCACACTCTAGCACCCCACCAACGGCAAGGGAAAGCATGCCGAACGGCCTGCGGTTAAGGATGCGAAAAAGGCGTCCTGCGGACGCCCTTTTCGCACGGGTTGCCGCGCAGGCTAGCCGATCTTCGCGAGGTGCAGCGCGTCGGCCGTATCGTGGCGGACCTGGCGGCAGAGCTCGGCGTCGTCGGCGATGGATTTTCCGTACGAGGGGATCATCTTGGCGAACGTCGCCGCCCACGCGGGCATCTGGCCCTTGTAGAGGCGGCCGAGCACGTCGAGCATGACCGCGACCGCGACCGAGGCGCCCGGAGAGGCACCGAGCACGGCCGCGAGCGATCCGTCCGCTGAGGAGACGACCTCGGTACCGAACTGCAGCTTACCGCCGCTCTTGGCGTCGGGCATGATGACCTGCACCCGCTGTCCGGCAACGATGAACTGCCACTTCGAGGGGTCGGCGTCGGGGAAGTACTCTTTGAGCGAGGCATGCTTTGCCTCTTTCGACTCCAGCACTTGGCCGATCAGGTACTTCGTGAGATCGTAGTTATCGCGACCGACCGCGAGAAGCGGGCCGATATTGTCGCCCTTCACCGAGCCGAAGAGGTCGGCGTAGGAGCCGTGCTTGAGGAACTTCGTCGAGAAGCCCGCGTACGGCCCGAAGAGCAGCGACCGCTTGCCGTCGACGAAGCGCGAATCCAGATGGGGCACCGACATCGGCGGCGCGCCGACCGAGGCCTTGCCGTACACCTTGGCGTGATGCCGGTTCACGGTCTCCTCGTCGTCGCAGCGCAGGAAGATGCCGCTCACGGGGAAGCCGCCAAACCCCTTGCCTTCGGAGATGCCCGATTTCTGCAGCAACGAGAGCGCGCCGCCGCCCGCACCGAGGAACACCGTCTTGGTATCGATGACGCGCGTCGCGCCGCTCTTTTCGTCGCGAACGGAGACGCTCCAGCCGCCCGTCGCGAGGCGACGCAGATCGGTGACGCGATGCGAGTACGACACGTTCACGCCGCCGCTGCGCTGAAGGTGTGCGAGCAGCTGGCGCGTCACCGCGCCGTAGTCCACGTCGGTGCCGATGGGCATGCGCGTGGCCGCCACCTTCTGCGCCGGATCGCGGCCTTCCATGACGAGGGGCATCCACTCGCGCAGGACCGCGTGATCCTCGCTGTACTCCATGCCCGCGAAACAGTGGTGCGCGGTCATCGCTTGGTAGCGCTTGCGCAGGAAGGCAACGTTATCGTCACCCCAGACGAAGCTGATGTGCGGCACGTCGTGGATGAAGCTCTCGGGCGCGTCCATCTTGCCGGCCCGCACCATGTAGGCCCAAAACTGACGCGACAGGTCGAACTGCGTGTTGACCTTGAGCGCGCGGTCGATGGTGACGCTGCCGTCTTTGCCTTCGGGCGTGTAGTTCAGCTCGCAGAGCGCCGCGTGCCCGGTGCCCGCGTTGTTCCACGCGTTCGAGCTCTCTTCGGCTGCGCTCGGCAGCATCTCGAAGATCTCGACGGTCATCTCCGGCTGGAGTTCCTTGAGCATGGCGGCGAGCGTGGCGCTCATGATGCCGCCGCCTACGAGGACGATATCGGTACGGTTGTCGGCCATAACATTTCGGACGATACGCCCTTGCCGACCCCCCGGGCAACGTCAAAGTCGGCAGTAACGACCGGTGGAGCGGATCCCGCCCCTCGAGGATGGCCCGGCGCTTGTCGTCCGAGCCCGAGCGCGCAGTAGTGCCGGGAGAGCCAACCCTCCAGGAAAGGACAGTCGTGCAGATTATTTCCCAGGCGCACCAGCGCGCGCTCGAATTCGGCATCTATCGCGACGGCGATAACAATCTCGACGACTCGCAATCGAACGTGCTCACCCAGGCATTCGCGACGAGCAGAACCGATTCGTCGATCGCATTCGACGTCGAGAACACCACGCACGCGTCGAACGGCCACCTCGAGACGCATACGTACTCCGTCAGCGACGGAACGCAGCGTGGGTTCGCATCGCGCGCCGGCGCCAATATGTCGTCGCCCGACACGCTCGCCGCGTTCGTCGCCCGCACGCTCGATCACGCCGAACAGAACGGCGCGAAGCAGACGTGGATCGATCTCGTCGATCACGGTGCGGGCGACGGCGGCGGACTCGAAGCCGACGCGTACCACGGCGTGATGCCGATGCCGCAGATTGCCGCGGCAATCGCGCAAGGCGAAGCGATGCACGCACGAGAGCATCCCGAAGATGCCGACCGCCGCATCGACGGCGTCGTCGCGAATCAATGCCTGATGGCGAGCATGGGCTTCGCCGACGAACTCTCCCGCGCGGGCGTGAAATATCTCGCGGCGAGCCCGGAGACGATGGTCTCGCCGGGCGTTCCGTCGAGCGTCGCGCACGACATCGCCTCGCACATCGACGACCCGCAGGCGATGGCGCGCGCCGTGACGGGCGACGTCATGCGCACCCACTACGGCGCTGGCGGCGGCGATACGTTCGGGCCGGCGGCGGCATTCGACGTGCTCGACCTCGCTCCGTCGGGATTGCAGCGGGCGGAGTCGGCGATCAAGCGCTTCAACGACGATGCCGCGCGGGCCGCACACGATGGCGGCATGCGTGCACGTCTGCGTCGCGACGTTGCGAGCGTGCCGGGTATGGTCCGCTTTCACGATGCGACGCCCGATATGCCGTGGCACGCCGATCGTCCGGCGATCGCGATGTACCGTACGATTGCGAGCGATGCCGCGCTCGCCGAGCCCCTGCGTCGCGATGCGCGCGCCGCAGCCGACGCGGTCGGATCGCTCGTGCTCGCGCACAAGGAGAGCGCGCACTTCGGGCCGTTCGACGGTTCGAGCTATCGCGACGCGGCGGGTCCCACGATTCACGCGCCGATCTCGCGCGGGCAGATCGATCCGTGGGCGCCGAACATCAGCGAAACGCACAACGCGTTCTACGCCGCGACCGATGAGGCCGCATTTGCGGGAGCGATCGCCTAGCGACGCGCCGAGGCGGATGGTTCTAGGCGCGGGCCCCGTGGGCGCGCAACTCGCGCACGAGCGATGCGACCGGCTCGTGCGCGAGATCGCGACCGACCACGTAATACCCCAGTTTCGTTTCGACGTGCACGTCGCCGAGACGCACGAACTCGCCGTCGGCGACGAGGCGATCGTGCATGCCTTTCCAAAAGAGCGGAATACCGTCACCGCGCGACGCGGAATGCAGCATCATCACGTGGCTCGGAAAGCGCAGCATCTGCTTGCTGTCGGGATGCAAGCCGTAATGGCGCAGGAACCGCCGCCAATTCAGTCCCGGATCGTCGGGAATATCGAGTTCGAGCAACGGAAACTTGACGAGGTCGGCGGCGCCCGTGATCTCGCGGCACTCCGGATAACGCGCGACGAAGGCCGGGGATGCGACCGGATAGGCGCACTCGTGGATGAGCAACTCGCTCTCCATGTTCGGCCACTTGCCGTCGCCGAACCGGATCGAAAGGTCGATATCCGGTGAATCGAAATTCGCGTACGACGTCGACGTGACGATGCGCACCTCGACGTCGGCCATGGCCGCGCGAATGTCGGCATAGCGCGGCATCAGCCAATTCATGCCGACGTCCACGGTGCAGGCCACGGTCAGGTAGCGCCCGCTCTTCTCGCGCTGCAAACGCTCGATCGTGCGCGCGATATCGTCGAAGCCGGCGCGCACCGACTCGGCGATCGCCGCGCCCTGCGGCGTGACCACCACGTGCCGCCCGCGACGCTCGAAGAGTTGCAGACCGCTCCAATCCTCGACCTGCGCGATGTGCCGACTGATCGCCGAGGCGGCCACGTCCAACTCGCGCGCGGCTTGAGAGAAGTTCCCGTTGCGAACGGCAGCTTCGACCGCAGCGAGGGCGTTCAGCGAGGGGAGGTCACGACGTAACGGCACGAGCGGAGCGTAACACAAAAGCAAACAAAGGTCACCAATAGTTTTTTAGGCTATTGCTTTGCACAAATTTGTGCACGTTTACGGACGTGAGGAGCCGTTCTATCGAGGCTCGAAGTGCTGACCGAATCACTCGGTTTGGTCATCGCAGGTAACGCTCATGACGCCAACACTCGTGGAACGCTTGCACGCTTTTATGGAGACGCACGTCGTTCCAAGCGAGCGACGCTACGCCGAAGAGCTCGCCGCCGCGCCGTCGCGCTGGACGCAACCCCCCGTGATGGAGGAACTCAAAGCCCGAGCGCGCGACGCGGGGCTGTGGAACCTGTTCTTGCCCGAGCCCGAGTTCGGCGCCGGGCTGAGCAACCGCGAGTACGCGCCGCTCTGCGAGATGATGGGGCGCTCGTTGATCGCGCCCGAGGTCTTCAACTGCAACGCGCCCGACACGGGCAACATGGAGGTGCTCGCGCGCTACGGTTCGGATGAGCAACGCGAGCGATGGCTCGCTCCGTTGCTCCGCGGCGAGATACGCAGCGGCTTTGCGATGACCGAACCGGGCGTCGCCTCCTCCGACGCCACGAACATCGCCGCCTCCATTCGACGCGACGGCGACGCCTGGGTGTTGAACGGCCGCAAGTGGTGGACGACCGGAGCGATGCATCCCAACACCCGCGTGCTCATCTTCATGGGCAAGTCGAGCCCGGATGCGCCGACGCATCGCCAGCAGTCGATGGTGCTCGTGCCGATCGAGACGCCCGGCGTGCGCATCGTGCGCCACCTGCCCGTCTTCGGCTACGACGACGCCCCGTTCGGCCACTGCGAGATCGACTTTACCGACGTGCGCGTGCCGCTCGACGCAATGATTCTCGGCGAGGGACGCGGCTTCGAAATCGCGCAGGGGCGCCTTGGGCCCGGGCGCCTGCACCATTGCTTGCGACTCATCGGCCTCGCGGAGCGTACGCTCGAGCGCATGTGCGTGCGGGTTCGCGAGCGCGTCGCGTTCGGGCGACGCCTCGCGGAGCAGGGCGTGGTGCGCGAATGGATCGCGCAGTCGCGCATCGAGATCGATCAGACCCGGCTCCTCGTCTATCGCGCCGCGAGCGAGCTCGACGAGCGCGGTAACAAGGCCGCCGCGGCAGCACTCGCCATGGCCAAGGTCGCCGCGCCGCGCATGGCGCAGGCGGTCGTGGATCGCGCGATCCAGGCCTTCGGTGCCGAAGGCCTGCTCGACGACACCGGCTTCGCGCACGCTTGGATCAACGCGCGATCGCTGCGCATCGCCGACGGTCCCGACGAAGTGCATCTGCGCTCCATCGCTAAAGCGGAGCTCGCCAAGTACGATGCGTGACTTTGCGGTCAAGCACGGCGCATGCGAGTTGCTGCTGATCCGCCACGCCGAGGCGGAGCACCCGGAGCACGGCGCGACGCTCGAACCGAAGGACGTCGATATGCCGCTCTCGGCACACGGGCGCGCGCAAGCCGAGTCGCTCGCCGCGCGCCTCGCGCGACGCGACCTCCGCGCGCTCTACGCGAGCCCGCTGCAACGCACGCACGAAACGGCGCGCTACGTCGGCGAACGCACCGGACTCGCGATCGTTCCCGAACCTCGCTTGCGCGAGGTCGAGATCGCCGGCGTCGGCCCGGTCGCCTTGCATGATCTCGCCGAGATCGCGCTCGCGCGCGGCGGATGGTCGCATCTTCCCGGAACCGAGTCGTCGGCCGCGATCCGCGCGCGTATGCGCGACGCCGTCGATGAGGTCGCCGCGCGACACGCGGGAGAGCGCGTGGCGCTCGTGTCGCACGCGGGAGCGATCAACGCCTACGTCTCGATGCTGCTCGGCTTGAGCGGCGACTTCTTCTTCCCCGCGGGCAACACGTCCATCACCGTCGTCCGCGCGCGCGCGGAGCGCCGCCTCGTCGTGACGCTCAACGACACCGCGCATCTGGAGTACGCACGATGACGAACGATCCCGAAGTCATCGACGTTCGACCCGAGGAGCGGCTCGATCTCGCCGCGCTCGAACCCTACCTGCGCGCGCACCTCCCCGAAACCGACGGCGCCTTCGCGGTGCGTCAGTTCGGCGGCGGGCACGCGAATCTCACATATCTCGTGTGCTTCGGCGAGCGCGAGTACGTGCTGCGGCGGCCGCCGCTCGGACCGGTGCCCAAACACGCCCACGATATGCGCCGCGAGCATGCGGTGCTCTCGAAACTCCACGCGAGCTTCGCGCTCGCGCCGCAAAGCTATCACCTGTGCACCGACCATACGGTGATTGGCAGCGACTTCGTCGTGGAGGAGCGCAAGCACGGCATCGCGATCCGACGCGATCTGCCGCCCGCGTACGCCGACGACGCGCGTTTTGCCGAGCGCCTCGGTCACGCGATCGTCGATACCCTCGCCGACCTGCACGGCGTCGACGCCTACGCCGCGGGACTCGGAGATCTCGGCCACCCCGATGGCTACGTCGCGCGGCAATTGGAAGGGTGGGCGTCGCGCTACGACGCGGCCCGTACCGACGCGAGCGCCGATGCGCATCCGCTCGTCGGATGGATGCGCGACCGCCTGCCGCCGTCGCCCGCGACGACGATCGTACACAACGACTACAAGCTCGACAACATGCTGCTCGACGCGAGCGATCCCGCGCGTATCGTCGCCGTGCTCGACTGGGATATGTGCACGCTCGGCGATCCGCTGATGGATCTCGGGTATCTGCTCGCGCTTTGGCCCGAACCCGGCGATCCCCCGGCCTTTCGCGTGGGCGCGATGCCCACGTGGCATGCGGGCTTTCCGACGCGCGCGCAGGTGGTCGAGCGCTACGCGCGCCGCACCGGCTTCGACGTGGCGCACGTACGCTGGTACCATATTTTCAACATCTTCCGCTTCGCCGGCATCCTCCAGCAGATCTACAAGCGCTACGTCCTCGGGCAGACGCACGACGAGCGCTTTCGCGGATTCGGCGACGCGGCGAACGGCTTGATCGCCGTCGCACTCCACCTCGCGCGATGAAGGCCACGATCGGCAAAGAGCGCGCGATCCTCGATGCGGCGCTGCGCCTCTTCTCGCACAACGGTTACCGCAAGACGTCGGTGGACGAGATCGCCGCCGCGGCGGGCATCGGCAAAGGGACGATCTACCTCTACTTCGCGAGCAAAGAGGCGCTCTTTCGCGCGCTCTGCACGCACGTCATCGAGCACGTGTTTTCGGACGTACGGGAGACGATCGGCGACGACGGACATGCCTTCGCACGCATCGCCGCGGCGCTCCGCGTGAAGTACGGACGCTTCTTTCGCATGGTCGCGTCGGCACCGTACGGCCGCGAACTGGTCGAGTCGCGCGACGAACACGCCGCCGACCTCTTTCGCGCCTTCGACGAGCGCTTCGAATCGCTCGTCGTCGAACTCGTCGAGCGCGGCCTGCTGCGCGCAGAGCTGCGGCGAACGGCCGACCGCCTTACCGCGCGCGCCATCGCGCAGACGCTCCTCGCGGCGGCACGCGGCGTGGCGCTCGCCGCCCGCGATCCGGCCGATTTCGACCGGCGGTTCGAAGCGCTTCTCGCCGTCTTGCGCGAGGGCCTAACGGCGTAAGCGCGCTTCGACCAGGTCGCGTAACGCGTCGCCCGGGTCGCTCCACGCATCCACGAAGTCACGCAAGATCCGTCCGGTGAGGCCCCAGATACGCCGGTCGCCGTAATCCAAGATCGTCGAGTCGATCTCGAGCGCGCCGAACGAGACGGTGCCTTCGCGTACCTCCGCGAGCAGCGTCGCGAGCGGTACGGTAAAGAGCCCCACCGTCTCACTCGCGTCGATTCGCAACTCCCCCGGCGCCACCGTGGCGACGAAGGGCGTGACCGCGTAGCGGTTGACGCGAGCGCGAATCTCGGGGAGCGTGGCGAGCATCGTCACGCGCTCGGCATGCACGCCGACCTCCTCGTGCATCTCGCGTAGCGCGGTCGCACGCAGATCGCCCGCGTCGCCTTCGTCCATGCCCCCGCCGGGCAAACCGATCTGCCCAGCGTGACTGCGCAAGTGCGCAGCTCGCTCGACGAAGATCACGCCGTGCGGCGGCTCCTCGAGGATGCCGAGAATCACCGCGGCGGGGCGCCGAATCTCGTCTTGCATGGGCCCTCCGTTCGACGCGCGAATGCCGGAACGATGCTTTCGTTCGAGCGTGCCCTAGAGCGCGTGCTGTGGAGCAGCCGCCTCCTCATCTTCATCGCGGTCGTCGCGAGCCTGCTGATCTCGGCCATGCTCTTTTACGTTGCGAGCGCCGACGTGGTTCGGCTCGCGCACGACGTCGTCGCCTACGACGGCACCACGATCACGCACACGGCGATCGTGGCGCACGTCGCGGAGATCGTGGATGGCTATCTCTTCGCGGCGATCCTCGTGATCTTCGCACTCGGCCTCTACGAGCTCTTTATCAGTCGCATCGAGGCCGCCGAGAGCTCGCCGATCGCGCAGCGCCTGCTGCTGATCACGAGCATCGACGATCTCAAAGAGCGCCTTGCCAAGGTCGTGTTTCTGATCCTCGTCGTGCGCTACTTCCAATTCGCGCTCGAGCACGATCCGCAGACGCCGCTCGATCTACTCGAACTCGCGGTCGGCATCGCATTGATCGCATTCGCGCTCTTCCTCACCGGACGGCACGCTAACGGACGAGCGTCACGCGCTCCGGATAGATCGGACGATTGATGATGCGTTCGAGCGCGTCGGCATTCGCGCTCAGGACGAAATCGGAGAACCGCTTAAAACTCTCGCGCTCCGCCTCGCCTTCGGCGAAGCGTTCGTTGCGTTCGAGATCGACCTTCCCTTCGACCGAAAGAAAGCGCACGTAGCGCCCGTCGTCGTCTTCGGCCACTTCGACGAGTCCGGCGTCTTCGAAGATCCGCAGCGCGACGCTCACGGTACGGTCGTTGACCTTGTCCAACTCGAGCGTGCGCGCGATCTCGGTGTAGGGCATGCGCACGACGCCGCCGGGAGCGAGCCCGCGGATGCCGCGGTAGAGCGCCCGGAGCACGGCGAGCGTCGGCGCCTCGCGGTCGATGATGAACTCGTTGATCGTCTTGTCGTTCGTACTGAAGAGCAGGTGGATCTCCGCGCGCGCGCCGTCGCGGCCGGCGCGACCCGCCTGCTGATTGAATTCGGTGTAGTCGAAGTTCAGGTGGTAGAGCACGACGTGGCGGACGTCGGGCAGATCGATGCCCTCGCCGAAGGCCGAGGTCGCCACGACGACTTGCAGCGCTCCCTCGCGAAAGAAGCGCTCCACCTCGTGGCGCTCGGGCGTCGGCATGCCCGCGTGGTAAAACATCACCGCGTCGCCGATCTTCTTGCGCAGCGCTTCGGCCACGGCGGTCGCTTTCTGGCGCGACATGCAGTACACGATCCCCTTATCGCCGCCGCGAAAGAGCTCGTGGAGATAGGCATCCTTATCCTTGGTCTCGCGCGCGTCGATCACGTGGAGGTTCTCGCGAACGGTCGGATCGATCACCCACGCGTCGATGCGCAGGTCGCGCACGATCTGCGCGAAGGCCGCGTCGTTGGCGGTGGCGGTGAGGGCGAGCACCTGCGGAGAGCCGAGCGATGCGATCGTTGCCCCGATACGGCCGTACGCGCCGCGGTGCGTGGATTCGTAGAGATGGTGCGCTTCGTCGATCACCACGAACGAGGGCGCGCTCTTGCCCGCGAATTCGGCGCGATGGAATTCGAGGAACTCCGGCGTCGCGAGGATGATATCCCACGCGCCCGAGCGCAGCGCCTCGAAGAGCTCTTCGCGTTCGTCGTGCGAGATCGAGCCGTTCGCACGGTAGATACGTAGCCCGAAGGGATCGAACTTTCTGATCAGCGCTTCGTACTGATCGTTCGCGAGCGCGCGCAACGGATAGATGACGAGCGTCTTGCCCTCCGCGCGCAACGCGCGCAGCGCCGCCGGATACTGAAAGCAGAACGATTTCCCGCGCCCGGTGCCCAGCACGACGAGCGTGTTGTGCCCCGCCTCGATGCGTTCGAGCGCGGCGTACTGCGCGGCGTGTGGCCGCCCGTCGCCGATGAGGGCCGCGCGCACGCGCTCGGCATCGCCGTTCCACGCGCGGCGCGCCTCGTCGCGTTCGTCGGCGCGTTGCGCGAGGCTCTGCGCGGCATCGCGCCAGACATAGAGGTTGACCCCGCGATGGCGTGCGGCGCCGTCGCCGCTCGCGCCGCCCGTCAACGATTCGACGCGCGCGCGATAGCGTGCGCCGGCATCCACGAGCGGCGCGATGTGCTTGGCGATGCCGCGATTGAGATAGCCGAGCGGCAGGTCTCCGTAACGCACGGCGATGGCGTTGGGGTCGTGCGGATTCTCGGGCTCGCGCACGAGGCCGAGTTCGGTTCCCAGTTGGAGCGCCTCGATCGTGGACTGTCGGCGCTCGAACGAGACGCCCGCGATCTTGGTATGAAACTGCGACGCGCCGCCGATCGACCCGTAGCGATCGGCGGCGTACTCGGCGCTACGCGCGAACTGCTCGGCGACGAACGCCGCGAGCCCGCCCTCCGACGCACGCGCCGCCCCGGGAGACGATTTGAGCGCGCCAAAGGCGCGCTCAAATGCTGCTTCCGAGGGCGTCGGCGGGGGGAGCGCGCTAGTGCTGCTCTTCACCCGCGGGCGACTCGCCATGCTCGTGCACGTCGAATCCCTCGAGGTTGAGGGTGATCGTCTCGTGGCCTTGTTCGAGCGCTTCGTCGTGCATGCCCGAGACCTGCGCGTCGAGCGGATCGACCTCGTGCGTCTCCACGTCGACCGCGTCTTCGACCATCGTCGTGCCGTCGCGCTTGCGCTTGTAGCGCGCGGGTCCGGTCTGCGGCGGGCGTGCGGAGCCCTTCTGCTTCTGCCGACGCTCGCGACGAGCCGCCACGATATCGTCGCGTTCGCGCGCGCCGCTGCTCGCGGCGGGCGCCGACGACGTCGAACGCGCGGCGGCGGGCGAGAGGCTCTCGCGACGCTTGCGCGCGGCAGCTTCGAGCTGACGCTTACGGAAAACGAGCACGAGCGGCGCCGAGTAGAAGATCGAGTGGTAGCCGCCCGAGCAGATGCCGACGAGCAGCGCGAACGCGAAGTTCTTCAAACTCGCGCCGCCGAGGGCAAGCAGGGCGACGAGCGTGATCACCACGGTCGCGAGGGTGTTGAACGAACGCGTCATCGTTTGCTTGATGGACTCGTTGACGATCGTGTCGTACGGCGCGCCGCCCATGATCTTCGTATTCTCGCGAATACGATCCAAGATGACGATCGTATCCATCACGGAGTAACCGATGACGGTCAGCACCGCGGCCAAGAACGCGTCGTCGGCCGACTTGCCCGCGAGCGCGTAGATGCCCACCATCATCGCGGCGTCGCGCACCAGCGCGATAACCGTGACGAGGCCGAAGATGTAGTTCCATCCGAAGCGGAACGCGATGTAGAGGAACTGGATGCCGAGCGCGATCACGAGCGCGAGGAGCGCGTCGCGCAGATACTCGGCGCCGAGCGTCGGCCCGATGGCGCTGATCGAGAGCTTCTGCGCATCGAACGGCGCGATCTTCGAGAGCGCGTCCTTGAGCGGCACCGAGTCGTTGGCGAACGACGTCTGCGTGGCGATCGAGAACTGCGTGCCGTCGCTGCCGGTCGTGTTGATGCGCTCGTCGCTCAGGTTGAGCGCGGTGAGACCCGAGCGCACCTGATCGGCCGTAACCGGATGCGCGAAGGTCACGTCGACCTCGGTGCCGCCGGTGAACGAGAGGCCGAGACGCAGCATCTGCGAGGGCTGGAAGCCCTTTCCGCCTTCGAAGCCGTGATAGACCATCGCCGCGAGACCGAGGGCGATGACGATGTACGAGATCGCCGAGACGGTACGGAACCAGCCGACGATATTCCAATTCAGTCTGCGAAAGAACATGGTACTTTCCTATGCTCCCGTCTTGGCGAAGATGCCGACGTCGTCGCTCTTGACGCCGTAGAGTTCGGGAGCGGTCAGGATGCCGTTATCGACGAGCACGTCGACGAAGAACCGCGTGATGAAGACCGCGGTGACGAGCGAGACCACGGTTCCCCAGAAGAGTGTGAAGGCGAAGCCCTTCACCGTACCGGTGCCGAGCATGAAGAGCACGCCCGAACCGACGATCGTGGTGAAGTGGCTGTCGAAGACCGCCGAGAACGCGCGCGTGAAGCCCGTGCGCACGGCGGAGCGCATCGGCTTGCCGTTCCACAGCTCTTCTTTGATGCGTTCGAAGATGAGGACGTTTGCGTCGACCGCCATACCGATCGAGAGCACGAAGCCCGCGATTCCCGGCAGCGTGAGCGTCGCGTGCGAGAGCGCGAGGATGCCCATCATCACGACCACGTAAATGACGAGCGCGACGTCCGCGAGGAAGCCGGGGAGCCGATAGATCAGCACCATGAAGATGAGCACGAGCGCGAGACCGAGCATCGAGGCCTTGAGCGACTCGACGAGATCGATCTTGCCGAGGGTCGGACCGACCGTCTCTTTCTGAATGATCGTGATCTTCGCGGGCAGCGCGCCGGCGTTGAGCTCGTTGGCGAGCGTGACCGTCTGCGCTTGCGTAAACTGGCCAGTGATCTCGCCCGAATCGAAGATCGGGCTCTGGATCGTCGCGGCCGAGACGTAGCGATGATCGAGGAAGATCGCGAGGAGCTTGTTGATGTTGGCCGTGGTCATCCGACCGAACTTCGCCGCGTCCTTGGTCTGGAACGTGATGTTCGGATTGCCGGCCTGATCGTAGCTCGCCTGCGCGGCTTTGAGTTCTTTACCGGTGTAGACGACCGGGCCGCTCGCAGCGTACGCACCCTCTTTCACGTATTTCTCGGCCTCGGCACGCTGCTTGGCCGTGATGCCGGGCGCGTTCGCGGGCGCGTTCACGATCGAGAGCGCGAGGTCGGCCTTACGCTCGACCTCAATCGGCATGATCTTGTAATCGAGGACCGCGACCTGCTTGACCAACTGCTCGAGCTGATCGGGATTCTTGACGGCAGGCACCTCGACCAAAATGCGGTCGCTGCCGACATTGCTGATCGTCGGCTCGGTCACGCCGAGGCCGTTGATGCGGTTGTCGAGCACCTGACGCGTCTGCGCCTGCACCTCGGGCGTGATCGTCTTCACGTCCTCCGTGGGCGAGAGCTGAAGCAGCAGGCGCGAACCGCCCTGCAGATCCAGTCCGAGATGAATCTTCTGCTCGAGGGGGAGCATCGCATACAGCGAGTAGGCGACGACGGCGACGATCACCAGCGCCTTGAGAATCGGTTTAAATGTATTCCAGCTCATCGGCTTCTACATGAAAAAGGGAGCGCCGGAGCGACTGCCCGGCGTCAACCTTACGAGTGTAGCAATGGCTCCGCCCGGGGGTCAAACCGGAAGGGCCGACCGCGGGGGTTCGAGGGAACCAGCCAACACCCCCGCCGGACGGAGCGCCAGCTCCGGCGGCAACTCGGCGTAAGCGAAGACCTCGGTCCGGAGTCCCGAGCGCAGCAAGAACTCGGCGAGGAGCGGGCGGAGGGGCCCCATGCAGACGATCACCGCGCGCTCTCGCGCGGCTCCGGCAAGATGGGCGGCCACGTCATCCCGCAGCGCAAGCGCCCGGCCGGGCTCGAGCGCGCCCTCACCCCCGGGTCCGTTCCAGGCGCTGGTTAGCTCGCGCT
The DNA here is from genome assembly GCA_028869385.1 of bacterium. Classification (GTDB taxonomy): domain Bacteria; phylum Vulcanimicrobiota; class Vulcanimicrobiia; order Vulcanimicrobiales; family Vulcanimicrobiaceae; genus REEB354. The sequence continues at coordinate 17,190 of JAGWSR010000048.1, read as the reverse complement.
CGTACTCCGGGGCCAGGATCAACGGCTCCAAGCGCTCGATACCGCGACGCCGAAGCAGATCGGGAACGATCGCGCGTCGCGCGGTCTCGGCGAGTTCGCGCGGGTCGCGCGTGGGCGCGTCGAGCATGGCCTGCAGCACCGCGACCGTATCGCGCGGCCACGCGCCCTCCCGCAACAGGTAGCCGAAGGCTCTATGCAGCGTCCCGAGCGGAAACGCGTCGCCGCCGAGCTCTTTGACGAGCGCGGGCGCGGTTGCGCGCAGGTGTTCCAGAAGCGTCTGCAGCTCTTGGCGTCCGAGCAACTCGCTCGCGTGCCGCCGCGCGGTCTCCGCGACGTGCGAACCGAGAATCGAGATGGGATCGAAGACGAGGGCGCCGGCCTCGACCATTCGCTCGCGCTCGGCGGGCGCGATCCACGCGCCGGGCAGGCCATAGACCGGCTCGCGCTCGACGCGCAGTCCGTGACGCTCGAGCAGCGGCGCGTCGGCGACCGCGAGCAACCGCTCGAGATCGAGCACGCCCTCCGCCACGACGCGGTCGCGCACGCGAATCGCGTAACCGTGCGGTTCGCGCGTCAGGTCGTCGCGCAGCCGCACGCCCGGCAGCACGATCCCGATCTCGCTCGCGAGCGCGCGGCGCACCTCACCGATGCGATCCAGCAGCGCGTCCGCGAGCGGCGGCGCGAGCAGTTGCGCGATCTCCGCGCCGATCTCGAGCGAGATCGCGTCCACGCCGACGAGTCCGAGCGCGAGTTCGGGACGCCGCAGCGCCTGACGCTTCGCGCGTTCGCGTTCGCCGCGTTCGCGCGCATCGCGCGCGGCGCGCCGCCGCACCGCGGCCTGCGCGAGCCCGAACGCTGCGAGCGCGAGCACGAGAAAGACCGGGCGCGGCAAGGCGGGGACGAACGAGAGCACCAAGAGCAGTGCGCCCGCGCTGCGCAGCACGTCGGGACGCGCGAAGAGCTGGCCCGCGAGATCGGCACCGAGCGCGCCGTCGGCGGCGACGCGCGTGACCATCATGCCCATCGCGGTTGAGATCAGAAACGCGGGCAGTGTGGTGACGAGCGCGTTGCCGATGGAGAGCAACGCGTAGGTGTTCAGCGCATCGAGCGGCGAGAGCCCGTGGTAGGCAACGCCGACGACCACGCCGCCGATGAGGTTGAGCGCCACGATGACGAGCGCCGCGATCGCATCGCCCTTCACGAACTTGCCCGCGCCGTCCATCGCGCCGTAGAAGTCGGCCTCGCGCTGCACCGCGGCGCGCTTGCGCCGCGCGGCGTCGGCGTCGAGCGCGCCCGCGTGCACGTCGGCGTCGATGGCCATCTGCTTGCCCGGCATCGCGTCGAGCGTAAAGCGCGCGGCAACCTCGGCGACGCGCTGCGAGCCGGTCGCGATGACGACGAATTGGATCGTAATCAGAATCGCGAAGATGATGATGCCGACGACGAGGTTTCCGTGCACCACGAAGTCCCCGAACGCGGGAATGATCGCGCCCACCGCGCCCGGCGTCGCGCCCTGCGTGAGGATGAGGCGCGTGGCCGAGACATCGAGTGAGAGGCGAAAGAGTGTCGCGACCAAGAGCGCGGGAGCGAACGCGGAGAATTCCAACGGATCCTCGATCGTGACCGCGAGCAGCAGCACGAGCGCCGAGGCGAACACGTTGACCGCGAGCAGCACGTCCAAGAGCCACGGCGGCAACGGAACGATCAAGATCGCGACGATCGCGAGCAGGATGCCCGCGAACCCATAGACCGGCGCGCGCGTCATCGCGCGTCCTCCAGCACGCCCGCGCGCGCGAGCGCCGCGACGATCTCGGCGATCGCCACGTAATGCGCGTGCGGAATCGGGCGATCCACCTCACCGTCGCGATAGAGCGCGCGAGCGAGCGGCACGTTCTCAACGATCGGAATGCGGTGTGCGGCAGCCAGTTCGCGCACGCGCAGCGCCGCTTCGTCGGCGGCACGCACGAGCACGGTCGGCACGGGGATAGCCGGGGGCGCGTAGGCGAGAGCGACCGCGACGTGCGTGGGATTGACCAGCACGAACGCCGCCTCGTTCACGCGCCGGATCGAACCGCGCGCGAACGCCCGCTGCATCGCGCGGCGTCGGCCGCGCAGGAGGGGATCGCCGTCGCGCTCTTTGATCTCGCGTCGCAGTTCGTCGTAACTCATGCGCAGCTTGCGAAGCCATTCTCGGCGCGCGAAACCGTACTCGGCAAGCGCGAACGCGGCGCCGATCGCAGCCGCGCTCACGGTAACGCGCACCGCGCCGCTCCAACCGATCGCGGCGAAGGCGCGCGGTTCCGTGCGAGCGAGCGCACCGCCGAGCACGTCGCGCAGCACGAAGATGCTCGCGCCCCCCGCAATAGCGAATGCGGCGAAGGCGCGGAGCGCGTGCGCGAGCGTCGAGCGCGAGAGCATGCGTTTGATCCCGCCGACGGGCGAGAGACGCTCGAACTTCGGCGCGATGGCGACGAAACGCAGGCCGCCGTTCTGCGCCACGTTACCGATCGCACCGGCTCCCGCGGCGCATGCCATCGGCACGAGCGCCCACGCGAGCATTGCGGCGCAAACCCCAAGCGGAACCTCGCCGCGCGCCGCCGCGGCAAGCGCCAGGCGCGCATTGGCACCGAGCAGCGGAACGCACGCGAGCGTTCCGAGCAGCGCCGCGAGAAAGGCGGCGTTCGCACCAAACTCTTGCGCGCGCGCCACGTCGCCTTCGCGCTTCGCGCGCGCGATGCGCTGCGGGGTCGCCTCGAAGCTCTTCTCCCCGCTCTCCGCGTTCATCGCATCGCCTCGGGAACGAGCAGCAGCGGCGTCCCGGCGCGCGCGGCGACGAACGGGAGCGCGAGCGCGGTTGCGATCAAGACGACGGCGAAGACGAGCGGAAAGGAAAGCGTGAAACTCGCAAAGCGCGGGATCGTGCGTGCGAGCGCCGCTAGCGCGATCTGCGTGACGAACGCGAGCACGATCGCAGGCGCGGCAACCGCGATCGCCACGAGCACGATCGTCACCGCGAGCGAGAGCGCGTAGGCGCTCCACGCGTGCAGATCGAGCGGCACGCCGGGCGGCACCCGCTCGAAGCTCGCCGCGAAGCCCAGCAGCGTCGGCCGATAGGCGCCCAAAAGAAAGAATCCGCCGGTGAACGCGAGCGACCACAGGCGCCCAAAGCCGCTCGGCGCGACGAGATCCAGATTCGGCGCGATCGCCTTCACGCCCACGTAATCGTCGAGCATGCGTCCGCCGGCGAATGCGCCGTCGTAGAGCACCGATGCACCGAGACCGATCGCGCTGCCGATGCCGAATTCGCTTGCGAGCGCGAGCACGACGAGCGGACCCGCGAGATGCGGCGCGCGCACCGCCGGTGCGATGGTCGCGGCAAGAAAGAACGCGAGCCCGGCACGCAACGCGTGCGGCACGCTCGGATGAGAGAATCCGGGCGCTCGAAACGCGAAGCCCGCGCAGCGCGCGAAGACCAGCAGCGCCGCCGCGCTCATCCGCCGTACACGAGCGACGGAATCGCGGCGATCGCATCGTGGAAGAGCCGCACGCACGCCTGCATGCCGAAGGGGCCGAAGAGCGCGACGCACGTACCGACGGCGAGCACCTTCGGCAGCATGGTCAACGTCTGTTCCTGCACCTGCGTCGCCGCTTGCACCACCGCGACGAGCGTGCCGACGAGCGCGGCAACCCCGAGCACCGGAACGCTCAGCAATGCGGCGATCACGAGCGCCTCGCGCAAGAGTCCGTCGAAGCCGTTCACGCCTCCAACGCTAGCGCGCCGAGGTTACCGAACGATGTCCGACATGCAACGAATTATGGACGAGGCGAGAAGCTCGGGCGCCATGCGCTCCCGGCGATGAGCGCCGAGACGATCGCGCGGGTCGCGGGCGAGCGGTTGAGCGTGTAGAAGTGCACGCCGGGGGCGCCGCGCTGCAGCAGCTCCGTCGCCTGCAGCGCCGCATAGGCCACGCCCAAATCTTCGACGGCTTTCGAATCGTCGCGACGAAGTTCCAGTTCGCGCAACAGCTTCGGCGGAATGGTCGCGCCGATGGATGAGGTGAAGCGCGCGACCTGCTGATGGGTCGTGATCGGCATCAGGCCCGGCAACACCGGAACGGTGATGCCGATATCCGCCGCGCGTGCGAGGAACTCGCGATAGCGGTCGTTATTGAAAAAAAGCTGCGAGATCAAGAAATCGGCGCCCGCGTCGACCTTGGCCTTGAGCGCGCGCAAATCGTCGTCGTCGGACGTCGCCTCGACGTGCGTTTCGGGGTAGCACGCCGCACCTACGCAAAAATCATAATTGCGCTTGAGCATCGCGATCATGTCGCTCGCGTGCGCGAAGCCTCCGGGAGGCATCTCGAAGCGCTCCGCACCCTTCGGCGGATCGCCGCGCAGCGCGAGAATATTTTCGATTCCGGCACGCGCGAGATCGTCGAATACGGCACGCAGTTCGGCACGCGAGGATCCGACGCACGTCACATGGGCCATGACGGTGAGGCCCGTCTCGCTCTGAATGCGCTTGGCTAGGGCCACGGTGCGCTCGCGCGTGGAGCCGCCCGCTCCGTAGGTGATCGAGACGAAGGCCGGCCGTAACGGCGCGAGCATCTGAATCGTCGCGAAGAGTTGCCTTCCGCCGTCGTCATCCTTCGGCGGAAAGAACTCGAACGAGAAGAACGGGCGAACGGTCGCGAGGGCTTCGGAGATGCGCATGATCGTGCGCCTTAGAGTTACCGACACCGACGTTCGAGGCCTCCGCGAACATCCGCCCAAGCGCAGGCGGATGCCGCGGCCTCGCCAATTCGGCAGCCATGCGCGTGACCGTGACGGTCAAACCCGGCTCCAAGCATCCCGGCATCGAGCGGGAGGGCGAGAGCCTCGTGGTTCGCGTGCGCGAACGCGCCGTCGAGGGCGCCGCGAACGCGGCGGTAATCCGGGCGCTCGCCGAACACTTCGATGTTGCGCCCTCGCGAGTCACGCTCGTTCACGGCAGCCGTTCGAAGACGAAACGCTTCGACGTGCATTGAAGGATGCTACACGTATGCGCGATCGCCGAATCGTGACTTGAGGTTCATGGCCTTGCAGATTGGAAGTCCAATGGCAGCATCGGAATGGAACGACGAGATCCTACAAAGTCGCGACGCGTTTAAAATGCGTGCCGTCGAAGCTCAGGTGCACGCGTCCCCTTGTGCCGTAAGGGCCATTGCCCCGGCCGCTCATCGCTGAAGCGCAGCCGGCGGCGACGTGCGAATTCGCCCAGACGACTGCGCCGCTTTCCGACAGGCGATCGAATGTCACGGTGGCACCTGGGGCGGCATCGAGCTGGATATACGGAGGGACCGTTTTGAGCTCAAAGCGACGGGAATGCGGGTCCCACTCCTCGCGAGTGCCGATGGCATCGAATCGCTGGCACACGGCCGACGTATTGGTGACAACCACGAGCTGCGAGCTATTGGCCGACGCGCCGGCTAAACTCGAAAGCGCGAAGATCGCGGTTGCAACAAAGAACGAGAGCGAGCCGAGTCTCATGCAGCGGTACCTCAAAAAACAGCCGAGCGAACGATCCAGGAAACGTTTCGACCTAGCCGAGAGTTCCCTCGCTCGCTCCCTGCGTACTCATCACGCCAAGGCGTCGGCAAGCGCCTTTGGCTTGCGCGAGATCGCAAGGAGCAGCGTCATCGTACCCGCGGCGGGGCGCTTGCGTCCCTGCTCCCACTCTTGCACGCTGCGCAGCGGAAAGCGATAGCGGCGCGCAAACTCTTGCTGCGTCAGTCCGAGCCGCTCGCGAAGCGCACGGACGTTTACGTTGCGGACGAGTCGAAAGTCAGAAAACTCGAAATTCTCGTCGCCGTCTTCTTCCTTCCACTTCTGAATTTGCGCTTCCGTCGGTTTGGGAAACGAATAATTTCGATCACCTGCCCCGAGTTCAGAAAGTCTCTTTCGTATAATAGGCATGATACATTCGTCGCTCCTTTCGCGACGCATACCGTGCGGAGATAATGCGCCGCACCAAACCTCTCGGCGTCCAAACGACGGTTAACAGAAGTTCTTCGACCTGCCCGGTCGTCACAAAACGATGCTCGCCCGAATCGTCGCTCCGACTCTCTCGTTCCACGCATGGAACTTGAAAAACACGGGCAGCGTAGGCAAATCCGAATCCCCTGATCGCGAGATTTCGCTCGCTGTTCTTTTCGTCCCATTCGACGCCATCGAACTCGCCGTCCATCGATTCTACTCCGCTACTAGCGTACTCGTCAAGAAAGCGACGCTATCGAAAGCTCGCCGCTACGCCTCCACAGACGAGCGCCCAACCGTCGACCATGACGAAGAGTAGCAATTTCACCGGCAGCGACACCACGGGCGGCGAGAGCATCATCATTCCGAGGCCCATGAGCATCGCGGCGACGGCGAGATCGATCGCGACGAACGGGAGATAGAGCGCGAAACCGATCGCGAAGGCGCTGCGCAACTCGCCCACGACGTACGCCGACACGAGTACGGTGATCGGCGCTCGCGCGGCGGGCTCGGGTGCGCGATGCGCGACGCGCTCGAAGAGCGCGATGTCGGCCACGCGCGTCTGCCGCAGCATGAACGCGCGCATCGGCGCGACGGCGCGCTCGAGCGCTTGCGACTGCGTGAGGCGTCCGCGTGCGTACGGCTGCAGCGCGTCGTCGCCGATTCGCTGGAACGTCGGCGCCATCACGACGAGTGTGAGCACGAGCGCGAGCCCGGCGAGGATCGCATTCGGCGGCAGCGACGACGTGCCGATCGCCGAGCGCACGAGCGAGAGCACGACCACGATGCGCACGAACGACGTGCACATCAGCAGCAGAAACGGCACGAGCGAGAGCAGCGTTAGCCCGGCGAGCACGTCGAGCGGAAGCGCGCCGTGCGGGCCGTGGGCGAGCGAGATCAGGCCATCCATGCAACGAGGGTGACGCATGCGCATCACCCTCGCGTGGACGGAATGTTACCGAAGCGCTAAATCGGGCGCGAGATCAATTCGGTGACGCGCACGCCGAAGTTCTCGTCCACGGCGACCACTTCGCCGCGGGCCACGAGCTTATTGTTCACGAGCAGATCGACCGGGCCGCCGGCGAGGCGGTCGAGCTCGATGATCGAGCCGCTGCCCAGGCGCAGCACTTCCGAGACCGACATTTTGCAGGTGCCGAGCTCCGCCGTTACGGTGAGCGGCACGTGCATCAGCACGTCGAGGTTGGCGCGCTCTTTCAATTTTTCCGCATCCATCGTCATGCTGGCGTTCCGGGGCTCCCTTCGGGTGACGGGCCGATCGCGAACGCGAATCGGGATCCGATTACCCCGCATTCGCCGCGTGCGATCACCCTCCCGGCGAGGATCAGTCTTCCCGCCGGGGTCGTTGTTTCAGTCATCGGCACGATCGCGCCGAGTTCGAGCCCCGCGAGGGCTCCCGCGGTGATCGGCGCTCCCGCGAGCGCGACACGAAGCTCGAGTTCGAGATCGAGCAGCGCCTCCGCGGGCAGCGCCGCGCCGACGGGCGGGTCGGGGTCGCGAGCGAGCGCGACCCCGATGCGCGCCCGGATCGGCCGCTCGATCTGCACCTCGAAGTAGGTCGCAAAACCCGCGAGCGATTCGGGCGCGACCGCGTCGGGTGCGCCGATGAGCGGGCCGCACACGGGGGCGGCGGCGCCCGCGATCGCGGCGACCGCCCGGTCGAGCACGATGCGCTCGATCGGCGAGAGCGGGCGAGCCGCGTCGCTCGGCTCGCCGAATGCCGCCGCCGCGAGAGCGAGCGCATCGCACGCGCGCAAGACCAGCGCCGCGTCGCCGCACGTACCGCGCAGACGATAGACGAACGCGTCGTTCGCGATTGCGTGCCACGCCGCGGCGGCGGGCAGAACCGGCGCGAAGACGCGCACCTCTACCTCGCACGCGAGCAGTGCGGCCAGCGTTTCGCGCAGCGCGTTGCCGACCAGGCACGCCGCGCTTACCGGCAGGCTCGAGCGATCCGCGAACCGCGCGTCGCGCACTCGGCGTCCGCCCTCCATCCGCGACGATCGATCGAAGACGAGCGTCTTCATTTCACGAGCCCGAGCGTCGTCTTGCTCGCGCCGTCGCGCGCGGTTCGCGCGGCGATCATCGCATCGAAGGCGAGATATGCATCGTGCAGGCGGTCGAGGCCGCGATCGATGGCGATGCCGCTGGTCGCGCGGTGCATCGGCGCGAGCGCGCCGAAGGTGCCGTCTCGCGCGCGCCCCACGTGCGGCAAAACGCCATCCGGTGCCGCGACGCGCGCATCGCTCGCCGCGGCGAAGGCCGTACCGGCGGGAAAGCGCGCGAGGGCGAGCCGCCCGACCTCGACGCGTTCGCGCTCCGTCGTACCGGTGCGCGGATCGACCACGAGACGGTCGTAGGCGAAGGCGCCGTTCGCCTCGATCCGCGGATGCTCGATGCGTCCGAGTGCGAGGTCCACGGGATCCACGCGCAACTCGCGCGTACCGCCATGCGCGGAAACAAAGCCGAGCATCGGCGATCCCGCAACGCCGACGAGCATCCCGTCGCGAAGCGTGCACGCGCCGTCGCGCGTGTACGCCGTGCGCCCACGATCGTCGGTCGTCACGAAGAATGCGCCGTCGGGTGCCGCGGCGGCGAGCGGATCGAGCTCCGCGCGTACCGACGGACGTGCCGCCGCGTCGTCGCGCACGGCGAAGGCTCCCGGCGTATACGCATGCTGGACGTCGCGCTCGCGCTCCGCGATGCGCTCGAGCGCGCGATCGACGTTCGGATCTACGAGCATGATGCCTCACGTACGTCGAGCACGCACGCGACGCCGCGGACGGCAAGCGCATAGCGCGCCTCCTCGAGTGCCCGCGCAACCCGCGCGCGCACCGCGGCGGGGCAGATCGCAACCAATCGCACATCGGTACCGCTCCCCTGCAGCGTCACGTGCACGCGGGCGGCCGTTCCGTCGAGCGTGAACGTGGCGCGCTCGCAGCGCTGCGCCGGGTGCAGAAACGCGCGCTCGATCTTGCGCGCGAGCGGCGAGCGAAGCAGGCGCCGCTCGGGACGATGCTCCGCGCATCCGAGTTCTCGATCGGGCGCGCGGTCGCGAAGGCGCATCTCGATCGCTTCCTGGCGCCGCGACGTTCGCCGCGCCGGAGGTTCCGCGCTCGGGCGACGGGGTGGGCAACTCGCGGGAGCCTGCACGCGCGTTCGCCGCGCAGTCGACGTATCGTGGGCCAGATGCAGCGCGGAGTACCACGCCTGCGAGAGCGCACGGCGGTCGATCGCCGCGAGCGGTGCCGTGAGCACGCTGAATCCGAGTTGGTGCGTCATCATGGACGCATCATCGCTCGCGTTCGTGGTCGAAAGATCGCGACGATGTTGCCGCGCGATGAATCGCCGCTACTGCGGCTCGTACACGCTGCGAAAACGGCCGTCGTCGAAATCGCGCGCTCGCTGCAAGTAGAGCGCGCGGTCGGCGAGATCGAAGGTCATCACGAAGTTCCGCAGCGATCCGTAACCGATATTCCCCGAATCGCTGCGGTCGGCAAATGCGCCGGTCGTCTGCAAGATCACGTTCGCGTAGCGGTTGAAGAGCCCGATCGACCCGATCTGGAGCGAGTCCACGATCACGGCGATCGAATCGGTCGAGCCCCCGACGCCGCGATTGGTCGCGGGCGCGCTGCCCAACGTCTGGATCACGCCGGGATGCGCGTCCACGAAATTGCGATAGACGAGCAGTTCCTGCGTGTCGCCGGTATCGACGACAAACCGGCCGGGAACGCGATTGACGCTCGCGTGGATTTCGGGCAATTCGCGATCCGTATCCACCGCGATCTTCTCGCCGTCGAGCGCCAGGGTTCCGGGCTTTGCGATCGTGAGCGTGTGCTGCGTCGGATCCACGCGCACTTCGGCGGCGGCAAAGAACGGATACCCGAGCACGCCGTCGACCGGCGTCGCCCCATCGAAGATCGAACTCAGATCCAGCACCGTCGCGAGATGCGCGGGCATCGCCGCGCCGCCGACCGAGATATCCGGCAGCTCCACCACCCCGCGGCTCGCGGCGCGCGCGGCACCCGTTACCTCGAGCGAACCTTGCGGCGTGAGTCCGAGCGCCGCCGCGACGCTCGGTGAAACGACGTCGCCCTGCGAGCCCGAATCGATGAGAAAGTTGAATGGCTTGCCCGCGATCGTCACCGTCGTAAAGATGAGATGATACTCTTCGCGAAACGGCACGGTGACCGGCGCCGAGATCGAAACAGCGATCGGACGCAGCGCCGCGAAGATGCTCGGGTCGATCGGTGTATCGATCAGCACTCGCTCCACGTGAGAAACGACGTCGTAGGCATGATCGCCGTTGGAGTCAACCTCGCGAAACGGGATCAGGTCTCCGTCGATCACGCGGTAGTCGCTGAACGTGAGCGTGAACGGAGCGTCGTGCTCGATGAACGACTCCTCGTCGATCAACCACGTCGCGGCGTCGAGTCCGATCACGTAGCTCTCGCCGTGCGGCGGCGCGATCTGCAGACGATAGACGACGCGGCCATCCGGAAGCGTGGCGCGCTCGAGAAAGCGCACGTCTTCGGGATGGTGCGCGAATGCACCGGAGTCGATGAAATCCTGCGTCGCCTGCCGGCGTGCGAGCAGTCCGGTGAGTTCGCGCGTCTCGCCGCTCGCGTTCTGCACGAAGAGGCGGCCGTCGACGCGCAGCGTTCGCTGCGAACGGATGCCGAGTTGTTCGTCGCGCCGCTGCTCGTTGCCCGATCGCCACGCGTGAAACTCGCCGACCTGTTTGCCGCTGACCAGCGTACCAACGATCTCTTCGGTCGCGGGTTCGTGCAGATGCATCGCCGCGAGCGCCGCGACGTGGGCGTTCAGGATTGCGGTGAGTGAGGGAATCGGCGCGCCCGTCGCGCTCGGCGCGGGCATCGCGGCGCTGCACGCAAGGAGCAGCGCGCACGCGAGACTACGGCGTGTTGCCGCGATACTTCTGATAGCTTGCGAGAACGTTCTGAACGTAATTTTGCGTCTCGGCATAGGGCGGTACACCGCCGTACTTCTCGACGGCACCCGGTCCCGCATTGTAGGCGGCGACGGCGAGTCGGACATCCCCATTGAAACGCTCGAGCAACCCCTTGATGTATTTGGTACCACCCCAGACGTTCTGCGCGGGATCGTAGGCATTTGTGACACCGAGTCCCGAGGCCGTGCCCGGCATCAGCTGCATGAGCCCCTGCGCGCCGACCTGCGAGGTGGCATTCGCGTTGAAGCCCGACTCGTTCGCGATGATGGCTTTGATGAGCGCGGGGTCCACGCTTTGCTGCGCGGCGTTGGCCTGCACGAGTCGATCGATCTGCGCCGGGGGCACCATCGCCGGCGCCTGCGCGACCGGGTTCGAGGCGTCGGGCGGGGCGGCGTTCTGCGCGGCCATCTCGGCCTGCACCATGGCGGCGAACGACGGGCTCTGCTCGCTCGAGGACGGCGGCAACCCGGGCAACGCCGGGGGAGCCCCGGTGATCTCCGAGATGCGGGCGGCGACGGCGGCGAGGTCAGTCGAAATATCCATCGGCTTCTCCCAGAATATCGGCGATTTCATCGAGCATCGCTAGGGTCCGCGCGGGCGCGACGCTCGCCGAGCCCTGGCGCAGGAGCGCTTCGAGGGCCGCCTCGGCGGCGAGGGCGCGGCAGGTTCCCTCATCGCGCGGTTCGATGCCGACCGCGCGAGCATCGGCGACACGGGCGAGCGCCGCGAGCGCTTGGCGTGCCAGACGCGCGGCGGCGCCGTGCTTCGCCGTCACCACGCGCGCCATCGTGCGGCTCACGCTCGCGAGCGGGTCGATCGCCGGAAAGCGCCCGGCATGCGCGAGGCTCGCCGAGAGCTCCAGGTGACCGTCGAGCAGCGAGCGCGCCGCATCCGAGATCGGATCGCGCTCGTCGCCGTCGCTCAAAACGGTCGCGACGAGGGTGACGGAGCCGTGGGTGAAGGCGCCCGCGCCCTCGAGCGTCCGTGCGAGCGCGGCGAAGACGCTCGCCGGGTAGCCGCCGCGTCCCACGCTCTCCCCGGCCGCGAGCGCGATCTCGCGCAGCGCCGCGGCGTAGCGCGCGAGACTGTCGAGCACGAGCAGCACGTGCAGCCCGCGCGCGGCGAGCGCGCGGGCCTGGGCGAGCGCGAGCGCCGCGGCCCGTACCCGCTCGCTCGGCGCCCGGTCGCTCGTCGCACACACGAGCGTACAACGCCGATCGAGCCGCTCGATCCACTCGTGCGCCTCGCGACCACGCTCGCCGACGAGCCCGACGACCACCGCGTCGGCGCGTGCGCCGGCGACGATGCTCTCCACGAGCGTGCTCTTTCCCGCGCCAGGCACGCCGAAGATACCGATGCGCGCACCGCGCCCGAGCGTCGCAAGCGCGTCGATCGCTTTGACGCCGCTCCAAAACGGCTCGGTGATCGGCGCGCGCGCATCGGGCGGCGGCGCCGCCACCCCGAGCGCGCGCATCGGGCCGCGCAAGCGCGGTCCGCCGTCGAGCGCGGCGCAGTTCGCGCCGAACGCGCGTCCGAGCGCCGCCATCCCAAGTGATGCGTGCATCGCGCGGAGATCCTCGCGCACCGCATCCCCGCTCGCGATGCCGTCCGTACCAGCGTGCGGCGCAACGAGCGCGCGCCCCCGTTCGAAGGCGGCGATCTCGCCGATCACGTGGCCGGAGCGCGTCTCGATCCGCACGCCGCAGCCGATTGCGAGCGCCGGAATCTCGATCTCGACGAGCGCACCGCGAACCGCCCGCACGCATCCGCGCGCGATCATGCCGCCCCGAACCGCGCGAGCACGCGGTCCAGCCGCGCCTCGAGCGTTGCATCGATCGTTCCACAGCGCACGTGCAGCACCACGTCGTCGCGCCCCACGCGTTCATCGGGAACCACGCGCATCTCCGCGTTCGCGAGCGCGGCGCACGCATCCGGATGCACGCGTAGCGCAAGCGGATCATCGCCCGCGCAGCGTTCGCGCGCGCGGGCCGCAATCGCCGCAAGATCGGCCGGCGCGAGTGCGAGTTCGCGCGCGAGCACGTCGCGCGCGATCGCGGCGAGCAGATCCGCGAGGACCGCGTCGAGTGCGTCGGCGAGCGCGGCCCGAAAGCGGCGAACCTCGGCGAGCGCGTCGTCGCGCTCGTCTTCTTCGGGAAACGTATCCTCGGCCGGGCACGACGCGGGCTCCGGTTCGCGCTCTCGGAGTTCGTCGCGCGACGCTCGATCCGCCGGACGCAACCACTCGCGCAGCGGTACGAATCGTTCATCCATGCGCGTCGAAGATTTCATGCGGCTCGGGAACGATGCGGGCGCGGGCGCTCTGCATGCGTTTGACGATCGCCTCGCGCTCGTGCTGCGGATAGAGTTCGAGCACGGCGGCAGCGGTCGCGGTGGGCAGGGCGCTGATGATCGCGGCGGCGGCATGCGGCGGTTCGTGCGCGAGCGCTCCGCGCACGTGTGCCGGCGCGTAACCGGCAACGGTGCGCGTCGTGCGTTCGATCGCGGCGCGCTCGAGCAAGGTGCGCGCGAGCGTGCCGAGTCCGGGTGCGCTCGCTTTGACGATCGCGAGCACGGCGACGAGCAACGCCAGCGTCGGCACGAGCGACGCGACCGCAGCAAACACGAGGCTCCACGCATCGCGGCGCGCGGGAACGGCGCGACCGAAATCGACGGCGGCTACCGTCAGCGTGTCTCCGCGTCGTGCGTCGTAACCGACGCTCGCCGCGGCGAGTTCGCGCACGCGGGCCAGATCGAGATTGCGCGCCGCATCCACGAAGACGGCGGTCGAGAGGCGCATCAAGGCTCCCGGCTCGTCGCGCGTGACGGTCACGCGCGTTTCGCTGCCGCGCTCGTCGCGATCGCTCTCCTTACGATAATGTCGCGCGCCGTCGTCGAGCGATTCCGCATCCAAGACGTGCGAGATCGCGACCGTTCCCGCGGGGGTGCGCAACGTGTCGCGGCGCTCGCTCGTCGCGTGCGTGCGCTCCTCGCTCACGCGAACGACCGATGCGCCGGCTCCGAGCGCCGTATCGAGCGCCGACTGCAGCGAGCGCTGCAACGCATCCGCGTCGGGCGCCCCGTCGGGCGCGTCGTCGAGCGCGACGCCGTCGTCGTCGAGGATCGTCACGCGCCGCGCATCGAGCTGCGGCACGCTCGCGGCGACGAACGCGCGAACGCCGGCAACCTGCGCGGGCGAGAGGCGCGCGCCGGGCCGCAGGTGCAGGCGCACGCTCGCGGTCGCATCGTGCGCTCGCTCGTCGGCGAATTCCGCGCCTTGCGCGGGGGCGACGATGACGCGCGCGTCTTGGATTCCGGCGATGCTGCGCAGACCGAGCTCGATATCGCCCGCGAGTCCGCTGCGCGCTTGGGCGTCGATCACGCTCTGCGGCGTTAGCACGCCGACGGTCGAGAGCGTTTCGCTCGTGGTCGCCACGTGCGCGTGCGGGATGCCCGCGAGCGAGAGGCGCAGCAAGAGCGCACTGCGACGCGAGGTATCCACGACGACATTGTCGCTGGTCGGCACGAACGGCACGCTCCATGCGGCGAGCGCGTCCTCGACTTCGCTCACCTGATCGGGGCGCAGCGGCGTGGCGAAGAGCTCGCCGCGCGGCGCGTGGGTCGCCACGCCGACGACGAGCGCGCCGAGCACGAGGGCGAGCAGCAGAGCGAACGCGGCGATGCGCAGCGTCGGTGAGGTCGCGGCGAAGCGGGCGAGGAACGGTGCGAGCGACGGCATCAGATCTGCATGTTCAGGATCGACTGCAGCGCTTGCGCACCGCGCTGCGCGGCGGCACTTGCGATCGAGAGCGCCACGTCGGCCCGCGCGCGTTCGTAGATCGCTTCTTGGAGCGAACCGGCTCCGGCGGCGAACGCATCCTCGGCGCGATTCGCACCATCGAAGATCGCGCCCAGCGCATCGAGCGCTCGCGCGAAGCTCGCCGCATCGGATGGATCGCTCGGCCGCGTTCGGTCGAGCGCGGGCGCCGCGTCGGGCGCGAGCAACTCGACCTTCACGAGAGCCGGCCCATCTCGATCGTCTTCTCTGCGAGCGTCTTGCCTACGTCGAAGAGCGAGGCGTTCGACTCGTACGCGCGGGACGCGTTCATCACGGCGAGCATCTCGGTGAGGATATCCACGTTCACGCCGCGTTCGCTCCGCGTCCCGGCGAAGAGCACGCGCGTGCCCTCGCCGTCGTCGCGCAGCGCGAACTCCGGCACGAGGCGTGCGTAGGCGCCGTTCGGTCCCGCGGCCTCGGCGGCGGCGACGTTGCGCGCCTCCACGTCGAGAGCAGCGCGCTGCGCGTCCATGCCGTCGGCGGCGGTGCGCAAGAGTGCGAGCCCGTCCATCATCGCGCGGTCCCTCAGCGACTCGCCGCTTTGAGTTCGTTTAGGCGCGCGTGCACCGCGTTCATCAGCGCCTCTTGAAAGAGCGCCGCGCGCGCGGTCGCCGCCATCGCGCCGTCGGCGCCGCTTCCGGCTCCGGCGTTCGCTCGCGCGACGGTTTTTTGCGCGCGCGCGAGGCTCTGGGCCGCGCGTGCGAGCGCTGGTTGGAGGGAGTCGGCTACGTCGAACATGGGCTCAGCGTAGTCGGCGCGCGTTTCCGCCACGCGACGACGAGATGAACGTGGTGTAAACGAAAGGCTAGGGCGCGAGCGGTTGGGGAAGCCCGTCGGCGTCGCGCGGAATGCCGAGGTAGAGGCGCGTCACTTCGTCGTAGTTCTCGACGCCGTTTGGGATGCGCTTGCTCTTGAGGTACGCGTTATACGTGTGCCACGAAAGGCGCGCGAGCCGAGCGTTCACGCGGGATGCGTTGCGCGCGCGCAGCGCGTCGAAGTCGCTCCACACGAGCGGCACGAACGTCGAGCGTGCATAGTGCGGGAGCGCGGGGAGATAGAGAAAGAGTTCGAGCCAACCGGAGTACTGCAGCACCGGATCTCGCGAACGCGTGCAGGCGAGGATCGCGAGATAATTCGCCTCGTCTTCGCGCGCGTAGGCGGCATCGTGACTCCACTCGTGCGCGAGCGAGAACGGACGCTCGAACCAGAGCAGATCGCTCGCGAGGTGGACGTTGAGCGTGAGGGGATTGATGTACCCGCTCGTCCCGGTCGCCGCCATGAACGGATCGGCGAGCGTCGGCTTCGGGCCGGTGACGCTCGGCGTCCACGCGTCGCCGCCCGCCCGAACGACCGGCCGCCAGGCATCCGCGAGCGTCGTCAGATCGAAGCGCTCCCGGGCGTGCGCGAGCGGAGCGAGACGATTCATTTCGGCGATCGCGTGCGCGCGCAGCCTCTCGATTGCCGCGCTGTTCACCCGCGTCGCGTCGTAGCGCACGCGCGCTTCGATCGGCGCGCGATCGTAGTTCCAGCCCCAGCTCACTTGGAACCACGCCGCGTAGCAGCCGAGGATCGCGAGCGCGCCGAGCCAATCGCGGCGGCGCAAGCGCCACGCAACGAGCACGACGCCCGCGAGCACGGCGACGTCGCCGAGCGACCACGGCGCGATCGCGTCGAGCGCGACCGCGACGTGCTCCCATACGGGATAGGCGCCGTTCGCATAGGCACGCTCGATCCACGCCGCGTTCGGCTGCCAGACGAGCAAAAATAAACCGGCCGCGATCGCGAGTGCGCGAATCACGGCCGGTTGAAATCGCATCGAGCGATTGCGAACTAGCGCTTGGAGAACTGGAAGCGTTTGCGGGCGCGCTTGCGACCGTACTTCTTCGACTCTTTCTCACGCGGGTCGCGGGTGAGGAAGCCGTGCTTGCGCAGCGTCTCCTTCAGCGAGCCGTCCATCTCGACGAGCGCGCGCGCGATACCGTGACGCACCGCACCGGCCTGACCCGTGACGCCGCCGCCTTCGGCTTTGACGATCACGTCGAAGCGGCCGCTGCTCTGCGTCGCCTCGAAGGGCTGGCGCACGATCTGCTGCAGCTGCGGGCGCGGGAAGTACTCTTCGATCGGCTTCTTGTTGACCGTGATGACGCCTTGCCCGAGCACGAGCTTGACGCGCGCGATCGCGCGCTTACGACGTCCGGTGGCTTGAATCTGATTTTCCACAGCTACTCCTAGAACAGCGATTGCGGCTTCTGCGCGTCGTGCGGGTGTTCGGCTCCGGCGTACACTTTGAGACGTCCGAGTTGAACGTCGCGCATGCGATTGGTCGGGAGCATACCGCGCACGGCTTTTT
>JAGWSR010000047.1 GCA_028869385.1 bacterium | reverse complement strand
GCATCGCCGGAAGGTGATGAAACTCGTCAAGGGTTTCCGTGCAGCTCGCCGCCGTAACTATCGCGTCGCAAATGAAGCGCTTCTCAAGTCGCTGGCTTACGCTTTCCGCGATCGTCGCGTGCGCAAGCGCGATTTCCGCTCGCTCTGGATCAGCCGCATCAACGCCGCCGTCCGCCGCGAAGGCATGACGTACTCGGTTTTCATGAACGGGCTCAAGAAGTCGGGCGTCAGCCTCAACCGCAAGGCGCTCTCGGAACTCGCGATCAACGACAGCGCGGCCTTCGGCTCGCTGCTCAAGATGGCGAAAGCGGCCGTCGGCAAGTAACCGACGTTCTCGATGCGACGAAGGCCCGGCAGCGATGCCGGGCCTTCGCGTTTTTACGCCGTGCTTCTGGGCACAAATACCCATGGTTCGCCAAATGTATCGCGCGAGCTCGCCCGGAATCGCGCATGCCGTGCACATAACGCTTCCCTCTGCGCGCACCGCCTTTGCTGCGGCGCTTCTCCTCGTGCTCTCGGCGTGTGGCGGCGGCGGCTCGTCGTCCGGCGGCGGATCTCTACCATCATCGACTGGAACGATCGAGCTCGTCGTCGGCGGATCGAACGCGACGATCGACGCGCGGAGGCGGCCGTCATTCGTACCCGCATCGATGCAATACCTCAACGTTGAAATCGTCGCCGGCAGCGAACAGATCTATCAGAAGTCGTATGCACCGTGTACGCCCACGAGCGGCTGTCAGATGTCGTTCGCGCTGCCTCCGGGACAATATCAGATCGGTCTGGAGGCGAGCGATGCTCCATTCGGCGCCGTGCTAGCCCAAGCGGCGGTACAGGTAACGGTGACGCCAGGCACGACATCGACCGTGAGGGCGACCCTCGACGGTGTCGTCCAAAGCATCTCAGTCGGACTCGCATCTCCGCTTCTGCTTTCTGGCAGTCCGCAATCAACGCAGCTCGTCGTTACCGGATATGACTTCGACGGCGACGTTGTAATCGCGCCGGGCAACTACACGAAGCCGATCGTCATCTCGACAACGACGACCAATACTCTCGCCCCGGCGAACGCGCTGACGGTCTCGAGCACGACATTGAACGGCCCGAGCGACAAGATCACCGTCTCGTTTGACGGTCGTAGCTACACGAGCTTGCTGCTCACCGCCAACTATCCCGACATTTCCGGCATGACGGTCCCCTATCATATCGCCCCGCAACTCGCGGCGACCGAATACGCGATCCCGTCCGGCGCGCAAACGTCGTCGTCGATTATCGAGGGCCCCGACGGAAACGTGTGGGCGGCAACGCATCTGTCGCTCGTCCGCATCACGCACGCCGGGCAGATGGCGGAATATTGCACGAATCCCGGTCCGAGTTCGCTCCTTGCGGGGCCGAACGGCCAGATCTGGTTCGGATCGAACGTTTCGTACGCTCCCGCGCCGGGCGTATCGTCATGCGCCGTCAGCAGCCTCGGCCTGCGCGAAATGACAACCTCGGGCGCGCAAACGACACTTCTCGCCCCCGCGAACATCCAGAGGACGTACGGCACGACCGGCCCACTCGCAGCACCGGACGGCACGATCTGGGCATACGATACGAGCGATGACATGCTCGAGCAAGTAAACGCTTCGGGAACGGTGACGCAGTCGTTCCAAGCCTATCTCGGAGGCAGCGCATTTTCCGGCTTCCAAACGCCGCAAATCGCGTCGGATGGAGCGTTCTGGTTTACGTTCCCGCCGAGCGTCGTGAGATGCACGATCGCAGGCGGTTGCGCGGCCTTGCCTAGCCTCGATCCTTCGTTCTTGCCGCAAATGATATCTCCGGGCCCGAATGGGACGCTACTCCTCCAAGACGCCGAAGACATTTGGGACGTCAATGCATCGAATGTCGTTCAATGGCACACCAATCATTCGCTCAACCCATGGTATGCATCGCTTGACGGACCGGCCACCTACTTCAAAAACGCGACGTGGGTGTCCGCGTCCGTCGCACCCGACAATCACGCGCAACTGCTGCACATCGAACCCGACGGGAAGAACTTCGCCTACATCGAGTTCCCGCTTGCAAACGGCGACGCTGGCATGGCCCCGTCGGCAGGCGGCTTCCTCCTCGGCTCGGATGGGCGACTGTGGTACACGCGCGGCAGTAGCATCGGGGTAGCGTCGATCCCATAGGCAACCGCGTTTGAGCCTGGGTACGAATACGGTATGAAGTTCATCTCCGTATTGATCGCAGTCATTTTTTCGGCGACATGCATCGCTTCGGCGGCGCCGTCGTCACAAGATACCGCGTTCGTCAAGAAAGCCCAAGCCGATCTCCTCGGCCAGTACGCCATCGCCTCGCTCGGTGCGCGCAAGGCGCACGATCCCGCCCTCAAAGCGCTCGCCGCGCACATCGCGACGGAAACGAGCAAAGGCACTCGTTATCTCAAGCACTACGCCGCCGTGCATCACCTCGACCTCGCGGTCAAACCGGCCTTTCGCGAGGACGCGCAATACGCGCAGTTGAGCGGCCTCTCAGGCAAGACCTTCGACGTGCATCTCGCGCGCGCACTCAACATCGACGCGCAATTCCAAGGCGACGACTTCACGAGCGAGGTCTCCGACGGCAGCGATGCCGCGCTGAAGGCGTTCGCGCGGCACCAGGCCGCGCTGCTCGATCACGTGAGTACCGTCGCTCAGCACTACGACGGCGTAGCCGACTGAGCCGTGGTCGCGACTCCGGTCGCGGTGAGCGGCTGACCCCACACCGCAAAGAAATCGGCGAGCGCGTAGGCGCAGACGAGAGGGAAGCCTAACGGTCTTCAGCAGTTTGCGCACAAGAGGAGCGACGATGCGAACATTCCTTCGGCTGCTGATTGCCCTCGTTACGATGGCGACCCTGACGGTATCGGCCCAGGCCGATATCCCTTCCGGCGTCATCGTAAACAACGGATTCATCGCGATTCACAACGACTCGTCGCGTAGAATTTCAGTGCAGGTATATCACGAATGGCCAGGCATTGCGAGCCTCGCAATGATTGATGGATGGACAACCATCAATCCACATTCCGTGTACTACGCAAACTCTTGTTGCTATGCGGCCGGATCGTGGTACAGCATCGTCACCAATCATGACGGCGCAAATCGGCGGTGGAGCGTTCACGCGCGCCTGTGCCACAAAGGGGTTCCGTATGGCTACGCGGTCGTCGTGCTCAAGATCATGTCGGGGAAGCCGAGAAACGGGGACGACTATGTGGATCTGCACCAACTAGACGCTCCCTGCCCCTGACGGTCACCGTACGTCATCCGTCTGGCCGCGAGCGGCGTACTCCAAGTACGATGACCGCGCTCGCCCACTGGGACCACCAAGGCCTCGCGCGCCCCGTCCGTCGAACGACCCTGCGCATGCAGGCTCCGCACGACGACGAGGCGCTGGCGTCGGCTTTCGCGTCCAAAGAGCGGTGGGCGTTCGAAGAAGCGTACCGCCGCTTCGGTGCGCTGCTCTATTCGACCGCCTATCACGTGCTGGGCAACGCCGAGGACGCGCAGGATGCCGTGCACGACGCGCTCGCCCGCGTGTGGCGCTCCCCGGATTCCTACGAGCGCTCGCGTGGAGCGGTGCGAAGTTTTCTCGCCGTTTGCGTGCGTAACGAAGCGATCACGCGGCTGCGCTCGAAGCAGCGCCGCGCGCGGCTGCACGAACGCGTCGCCGCCGAGCCCCAAGAGCACGACGAGCTTCGCATCGTTGACGTGGTCGAACACGATCGCTTGCGCGCCGCGATGCAACGTCTGCCCGAAGAGCAGCGCAAGCCTCTCGAACTCGCCTATTTCGCGCAGAAGACGCACGTGGAGATCGCGCAGCAGCTCGACATTCCGCTCGGCACGATCAAGAGCCGCATCGCGCTCGGCTTGCGCAAACTGAGCGGCGCGCTCGGAGGTACGCGATGAGCGCGCACATCGGCGACGACGCGGCCCTCTACGCGCTCGGCGCACTCGAACCGCAAGAGATGACCGCGGTCGAGGCGCACGCCGCGAGCTGTGTGGCGTGCCGACGCCTCCTCGCGAACGCGGAGAACGACGTCGCGACGATGCTCGCGACGCAAGAGCAACTCGAACCGCCCGCCGCGCTCGCCGAGCGCGTCTTCGCGACCCTCGATCCGAGCGAGCAGCCGCAGCGCCGCGCGACCCGTCCGATGTGGTACACCGTGCTGGCGGCCGCCGTCGCGATCGCCGTGCTGCCGACCGCCTACGTGTACCGGCAGAACGTCGCGATGCATCAGGCGATGCTCGCCGACGCCGACGCGATGGCACGCGTCGCGGCCAATCCGCATCGCAGCGTCGCCTTCGCCGGGCGCGACGCGCGCGTGATGTACGCACCCGACGGCTCGTGGTACGTCGTCGTAATCCGGGGCGTGCACGCCCCGCTGCACGTGATGTGGCCGCACGACGGCGAGCAAACGATGCTCGGAACGGCCGTGCCGCACGGCGACGTGGCCCTGCTCTACCTGCCCAAGAGCCATCGCATGGATCAGCTCGCGTTGGTCGAGGGTGGCCGGGTCGTCGGCCAGGCACAACTCGTGTTCTGATTGAACCCTCCGCGCATGATCGTGCAGGGTCTCGTCCTCGGCGCACTCGTCCTCGGCGCGGTTTCCCCGGTTACCCCGGTCACCCCGGCTCCGCTCACGCACACCTTCACGGCGACGATGGAACACGCCATCGACGATCTCGGCGCACGCATCGTACGCGAGAAGCGCTCGCCCGGTATCGCGATCGGCGTGGTCGAGGACGGACGCATCGTGTACGCGCACGGCTTCGGCTACGCCGATCAGGCGACGCGCCGTCGCGTGGATCCGGGAACCGAATTCTACATCGGCGAGACCGGCCGCCCGTTCACGGCCGCCGCACTGCTGCTGCTCGAACAGGACGGCAAGCTCAAGCTCGACGATCCCGTCACGAAGTACGTCCCCGAGCTTATCGTCGCGCGCGGCGTGACGATCCGCCAATTGCTCGATCAGACCTCGGGCCTCCCCGAACTGAGCGACGTGCAAGGCGTGCCGAAGGATCGCACCCGCACGGTCAAACTCGCCACGCTCATCGGGCTCGCGAACAAGGCCAAGCCCGACGCGCCGCCGGGAGCGCGTTTCGAGAACAACGATCTCAATTATCTGATCGCCGGACTCGTCGTGGAGCGCGCGAGCGCGGTGCCGCTCTCCGATTTCCTGCAGCAGCACATCTTCATTCCGCTCGTGATGAACCAAACGTTCCTCGCGGGCGACACCGGCATCTCGGCGCAGCACGCCGTCGGCTACAGCGGCACGCCGGGGCGTTTCGCGCGTGCGTCGTCGTGGAATCCCGCGTGGCTCTACGGAAATGCCGACGTCGTCTCGACGATCTACGATCTCGCCAAGTGGGACATCGGCCTACCGCTCTTGTTGCGCGTGGACGCCGAGCGCGCGATGTTCACGCCGGCGAACGTTCCCGGCCCCAATCGCTACGGGCTCGGCTGGGTCATCGACGAGCGCGACGGCAAGCGATACATCTGGCAAGACGGCGAGATCGCGGGATTTCATTCGATGAACGCGCTGCTGCCCGACGATCACATCGCCGTGATCGTACTCGCGAATACCGATGCGGCGCATCCGCGCGTCGTCGCGCCGGAAGAGGTTGCGGCGCGGGTCATCGACATCGTCGCACCGCCCGGCAAGACGCGCGTGGACAACGCGATCGTCGCGAAGGCGCGCGAGTGGCTCGAACGCATCGCGGAGAAACGCATCGACCGCACGCAACTGACGCCGGCGTTCTCGGCGTATCTCACCGACGAGTTGGTCGCGCGCGCGGACTTCGCCGCGCTCGGACGTCCGCTCGCGATCGTTCCGATTTCGAGCCGCGCCGGTGACGGCGGCGATACGGTGTACGAGTTTCTCGTGCGCTTTCCGCACGAGCAGTACCATTACCGATTGAGAATCGCGGCCGACGGAAAGATCGACGGCCTCGTCTTGACGCCGTAGCGCGAAACGCTATTCGTCGCCGTCGCTGAGACGTCGGCCCGTCGCTTCGACGACTTTGCCGAGCATCGAGATCGCTTCGGCGCGCGAAGCGTTGCTGAACATATAGCGTAAGCGTTCGTCGGCATCTTCGACGATCAGCACCGCGCGACGACCCGCGCGAATCGCCGCTATCAGCGACGAGAGATAGGCCTCGTCTTCCGGGGCCAGCATCGACGGCTGCTCCGCAATCTCCACTTGAGACGAGAGCAATCGTTTGAGCACGGCGTCAATGTCGCGAGGTACGTCCACCGCTTCCTCCATGGCTACATTCCACGGCGTAAAGCATGCGCCGCAGATCCGTCACCCGATACATCCGTTATCGGCACGCTCGCCGACAAGTTCACCTCGGTTGCTTTCCAGCCAGAGAAGCGCGAGCAGCGTCTTGGCGTCGGCGACCTGGCCGCGCGCGGTAAGTTCACGCGCCTCCGCCGGGGTGAAGGTACGCGCGTCGATCCGCTCGTCGTCGTCGAGATCTTGCTCGCCCGCCTCGAGATCGCTCGCGTGCACGAAGTGCATGACCTCGTTACAGAAGCCCGGCGTCATGAAGAGGGTGCCGAGCGGGCGCATGCTCCGGGCGCGAAAGCCCGTTTCCTCGGCGAGTTCGCGGCGGGCGCCGTCGAGCACGCTCTCGCCGGGCTCGGCCGTTCCCGCCGGAATCTCCCACAGCGTACGGCCCACCGCGGGCCGAAACTGGCGCACGAGCACCACGGAGCCGTCGGCGGTCGTCGCGATGACGCCGTACGAGCCGCGATGCTCGATGACGTCGATCGGATTCACGTTGCCGTCGGGAAAGCGCAACTCATCGGTTCGGACGGAGAATACTCGCCCGCGAAAGCGCTCGCGCGTAGAGATGACTTGCGGCGTCGAATCCATAATGCTCCTCTCGTGCAACAACGCTCGTCGGTTCTCGTCGAAATCGGATGGCTCGGCCTTTTTCTCGCGATCTTCGCCATCCTCGTGTACGCGTTCAATCTCGTGCTCGTGCCGCACCACTTCAACGACAAGATCGCGATCATGCTCGCGGCCGTCTTCGCCGGCGTCGCGATGATCGCCGCGCGCGCATATTCGATGCGCCGCTCGCGCTAGGACACACGAACGATGCCCGAACGCGCCGGCGCGCACAGCGAACGCATCGCCGCGGTCCGCGCCCTGCTCGGCGCCAAGGGCCGGCGCGAGGCGCGCGCGTTCACCTTCGAAGGCCCCACGCTCCTCGCCGAAGCGATGCGCAGCGATATCGCGATCGAGGCGCTCTACGTCACCGACACGCTCTACGCGAAGGACGACGCCGTGCGCGAACAAGAGGATCGCGGAACGCCGATCTTCATCGTCGACGACCGCACGATGGCGAAGATCTCCGATCTCGAGACGCCGAGCGGCCTCGTCGCCGTCGCCCCGCTCGCCTACGCGCCGCTCGATGCAATCGCGGGGCTCTCGCTCTCGCTCGTGCTCGCCGACCTGAACGACCCGGGCAACGCCGGCACGCTGCTGCGCTCCGCCGAGGCCTTCGGCGCCGACGGCGTCGTATTCGGGCGGCTCGGCGTGGATCCGTACCACCCGAAGGTCGTCCGCGCGGCCATGGGCGCCACCTTTCGGCTGCGCCTCGCCGTCGCCGATCCGACAGAGTTTGCCGCGGCTATTGCCGGAACCGGGAGCGAGGTGCTTGGGCTCGAGGCGGGCGGCGATGACATCCGGGGGCTCGCCCCGGCCGAGCGCCGGGCGCTGATCGTCGGGCACGAGCGTCGTGGCCTCGGGGCCTGGGGAGCCCTCTGCGGTCGTCGGGTGGCCATCCCGATGCCGGGCCGAGCCGAATCGCTCAACGCCGCCGTTGCCGGCTCGATCGCCCTCTACGAGACCTCGAGAGCAGGCGAGCGCCCCGAAGGACCCTGAAAAAACCCTCTTCGGTCCCGATGTCAAGACAGTCTTCCGGGGTCAAAAAGTCAAGACTACCGACGCCAAAAGTCGCATGGTAGAATGCCGTTATTCCCAGCGGTTAGACCAGCCTCCGACGGCTAGAAGGAGACATCAGCAAGCATGGCCACCAGCGAACTTTTCTGGAAGCTCTTTTCCCAAACGGGCTCGATTAGCGCCTACCTTGCTTACCGCCGAATCAGCCCGGTAGCGAGTCCGAGCTGAACACGAAGAAGTCAACGCCAGATTCTCGAAGCGCCCGGTATAGTAAGAACCGGGCGCTTCGCTTTTGTCCGCCCGCTTCGTCTCCCGTTAGGAAAGTTCGACCCCATTGAGTGAGCTCGCAACGAAACTCGATCACGTTCAAACGCGCTTCGAAGAGGCCGTCGCCGCCGCAACGGACGAGCGCGCCCTCGACGCGGTGCGCGTCGCCTTTCTCGGACGCAGCGGCGAGGTGACGACGGTGCGCCGCGGCATCGGCGCGCTTCCGCCCGCCGAGCGCCCCGACGCCGGCAAGGTGATCAACGCCGCCGTCGAGCGCATGGAGAGCGCCCTCGCCGACGCGACCGCGCGCATCGAGAACCGCGCGTTCGAAGCCGAGCTCGCGCAATCGGTGGACGTGACGTTCCCCGCGATCGCGCCGACGACGGGGAGCATTCATCCCGTGCGTCGCGTGCTGCAGGACGCCGTCGCGTACTTCGAGCGCCACGGCTTCGCAACGGTGCTCGGCATGGAGATCGAGCCCGACTACTACACCTTCGACGCGCTCAATATCCCCGCGACGCATCCCGCGCGCGAGGGCTTCGACTCGTTTTTCATCTCCGATACGCTGCTGCTGCGCCCACACACCTCGCCGATGCAGATTCGCACGATGCAGTCACACGAGCCGCCGATCGCCGTCGTCGCACCCGGCAAGTGCTACCGCCGCGACGCCGTGGACGCGCGCCATCTCTTTCAATTCCATCAGATCGAAGGGCTGCTCGTGGCCGAGGGGATCCACTTCGGGCACCTCAAGGGCATGCTGACCGGGCTCTGCCGCGAACTCTTCGGCGCCGATCAACGCGTGCGGTTCCGCCCGTCGTTCTTCCCGTTCACCGAGCCGAGCGCCGAAGTGGACACGACCTGTCCGAAGTGCAAGGGTCGCACCTCCGCGTGCAATATGTGCGGCGGTTCGGGCTGGATCGAACTCGGCGGCGCGGGCATGGTTCACCCGAACGTGCTGCGCGAAGTCGGCTACGACACCGAGATCTACACCGGGTGGGCTTTCGGCTTCGGCATCGAGCGCTTGGCGCTCACGCGCTACGACATCGACGATATCCGTCGTTTCGTCGAGTGCGATCCGGACTTTCTCACGCAGTTGGCGTAACACAGAGGTATTCGTGCGCGTTCCGATTTCTTGGCTTCGAGAGTACGTCGATCTGCCTGCCGACGCGCAGCAGATCGCGGACCGTTTGGCGATGCTCGGGTTTCCCGTCGAGGAGATCGCGGAGCGTCCCGTGATTACCGGCGTCGTCGTCGGAAAGATCGTCGCGATCGAAAAGCATCCGAATGCCGATCGGCTGCAGGTCTGCAAGGTCGATATCGGCGGCGATGCACCGCTGCAAATCGCGACCGCCGCGACCAACGTGGCCGTGGATCAAGTGATTCCGGTCGCGACGATCGGCGCGCAGCTTCCGCATCTCAAGATCGAGCCGCGCAAGATGCGCGGTGTGGAATCGCAGGGCATGATGTGCTCGGCCGAGGAGCTCGCGCTTCCGGCGGAGTGGTTCGAAGACGGCATCATGCAACTCGACGCCTCGAGCCCGCTCGGCCGCGACGTCGTCGACCTCTTCGGTCTCACCGATGCCGTGCTCGACGTCGAAGTGACCAGCAATCGCGTGGACGCAATGTCGGTACTCGGTCTCGCGCGCGAACTGAGCGCGTCGTACGGCGCGCCGCTGCGCCTGCCGTCGTTCGAGAACCCCGGAACGGACGAGGACCCCGATGGACTCGCGCCGCGCGTGACGCTCGACTCGAGCGACTGCACGCGGTTCATCGCGCAGCGTTTCGACGGCGTTCGCGTCGGTGTGGCTCCCGCCTGGATGCGCGTTCGCTTGGCGCTCGCCGGGCAGCGTCCGATCTCCAACCTCGTGGACGTGTCGAACTACGTCATGCTCGAGACCGCGCAGCCGCTGCACTTCTACGATGCGGAACAGGTTCGCGACGGACACCTCTTCGTGCGCAACGCGCGCGCGGGCGAAACGCTCGTGACCCTCGACGACGTGGAGCGTACGCTCTCGCCGCAGGCACTCGTCGTCGCCGATAGCGAACGCGCGCTCGGCCTCGCCGGCCTGATGGGCGGCGCGACGAGCGAGGTGCGCGAGAGTACGACCGCGATCGTGCTCGAGTCGGCGAACTTCGAAGGCGTGCGCGTTCGCCGGATGAGCATGCAACTGGCGCTGCGCAGCGAAGCCTCGTCGCGTCACGAAAAGACGCTCGCACCCGCGCTCGCCGACATGGGCGCGGCGCGCGCGGCGCAATTGCTCGTCGCGCTCGGCGCGCGCGCCTACCGGCCGCACGCGTTCGGCGCCGATCTCGGCGCGTCGGCGGCGATCGAGCTACGCGCGCGCGACGTCGAACGACTCCTCGGCCTTCGCCTCGAACCCCAACGCATCGCGCGCCATCTCGAACTCTTGGGCTGCGGCGTCGCGCTCGACGGCGACCGCCTCTCGGTGACGCCGCCCGCGTGGCGTCGCGATCTCACGATCGCCGCCGACTTGGTCGAAGAAGTCGCGCGCGTCGAAGGCTACGATGCGATCGAGCCGGTCGAGCCGGCGGTTCCCGCGCACGACGTCTCGAGCGCGGAGTATCAACTCGAAACCAAGTTAGCGGCGACGCTTTCGGGTCTCGGATACCGCGAAGTCCTCACCTACTCGCTGCAGGGCCAGCAGGTTCTCGAGCGCGTGAAGCGCGCCGGCATCGCGGCGAGTCGCGAGCCCGTCGAAGTGCGCAACCCACTCTCCGAAGATCAGCGTTTTCTGCGCTGGGCGCTCGGGCCGGGTCTGCTCGAATACTTCGCGCGCGTCGACGCACCGGCACGCGTCTTCGAGATTGGTCACGTCTTCGCGCAGGAGCAGAGCGTCACCGAGATTCCGGTGCTCGCCTTCGGCTTTAGCGCCGAGGCGATCGACGAACCGGCATGGCACGACACGCACTTCCTACGTCTCAAAGGCGATTGCGAAGCGCTGCTGCGCGCCGTCTGCGGCATCACGGTCGAAGCGACGCGCGACGTCAAGGCGGGTCTCCATCCCGGCAAGACCGCCGTTTTGATGCACGACGGTCGTGAGATCGCGAACTTCGGGAAGATGGATCCGCGCGTCACGCGATCCTTCGGCGTGCGCCTGCCGGTCTATCTCTGCAACATCTTCCTCGAGCACGTTCCCGAGTATCGCGTGCCGCGCTACCACCCGCCCTCGAAGTTCCCCTCGACCTATCGCGACCTCGCGCTCGTGACCGACTTCGACGTCACCGCGGAACAGGTGAGCACGATCGCGCGTCGCGCCATCGGTGAGCTCTGCCTCGACGTGCGCGCGTTCGACGAGTATCGTGGTCCGCAGGTCGGCGAGGGACGCAAGAGCCTCGCGATTCGCGCGACGATCGGCAAGTACGACGCGACGATCACCGACGAAGAGGCCGACGCGGCGATCGCGCGCGCCGTCGAAGCGTTGCGCGCCGACGCGGGGGCGACGATCCGCACGTGATCGGCGGCGTCGCGTGGCCCGATATCTTCATCGTCGCGATCCTCGCGATCGCGACGTTCAAGGGCTTCAAGCGCGGATTCGTCTCCGAACTCGGCGGGGCCGTCGCGGTGGTCGCGGGCCTCGTCGCCCCGTGGTACTACAACGGCTCGTTCGACGGCTGGCTCGAGGGCACGTTGCACCTCGGGCCCGGTTCATCGCACGTCGTCGGCATGTTTCTCACCGGCTTCATCGCGTACGCCATCGTCATCGCCGCATCGTGGCTGCTCAACCGCTTCGCCAAACTCCCGATCCTCAATGTCGGTAACGGGCTAGGCGGCGCGGTCATCGGTCTCTGCAAGGGCGCGTTTCTGGTGTGGCTCGTGCTCTTCGTCGCGCTCTACTTTCCGCTCTCGAACGACATTCGCAACGATCTCCACAACGCGCGCTTGACCGCGATCTTCGTGCAGCCCGACGAAAAGATCGATCGCGCGATCGCCGGCACGCTCCCGTGGTTCGCGCGTCCGTTTTTGAATCCGTACTTTCACCGCCACCACGTCTAGCGCGCTAGCGCAGTTTCAAGAGTTCGAGGAGCCCGGCCAGCGCGACCAGTCCGACGAGCGTCGGGCGCAGCACCGCGTGCAGACGCGGACCGTTGAACCGCGCGAGCAGCCGCGCGCCAACGTAGGCACCGACGGCGCTGCCGACGGCGAGGGCGAGCGCGAGATCGTAGCGCACGTCGCCGGCGAACGCGTGCGTAATGCCGCCCGCGACGGCGATGCCGGTCAGCGCAAAGACCGAAGTGCCGACGACGCGCACGGGATCGAGCCCGAGCGCGGCGAGCCCCGCGACGATCGGCGGCGATCCGCTAATGCCGAACGCGCCGCTCGTGATTCCGCCGAGCATGCCGTAAAAGATGCCGAGCGCGCGTTCGCGATGCGGCGCGACCGTGCGGCGCTTTTGGCGAAAGAGCGCGAACGCCATCTGCACGCCCAGCAAGAGGAGAAACGCGCAGAGCAGTCGCGTCGCGAGCGCGTCGTTCACGTGGAGAATCGCGACGCTCCCAAGTACGGCGCCGACCGGGCCCGCGACGAGCAGCGGCAGGCCGCGCGGCACATCCACGTGTCCGCCGCGGAAGTGGCCGACCGCACCGAAGATGGTCGTCGGAATGACGACGACGAGCGAAGTTGCCGCGGCGACCCGTTCCGGAAGATGAAAGAGCATCGCGAGCACGACGACGAAGAGCGCGCCGCCCCCGCCTCCGATCATCGAGACGAGCGTCCCGATGACGAAGCCGAGGATCGCCGAGGTGACGAGAATGCCTACCGCGCTCCCGCGGCGACGCGCGCGGACAACTCGCCCGAAGCGGCGGCGACACCCGCGCCGAAGCGCGGCGCCGATCCAAGATCGGCGAGCGCGAGTTCGATCGCGCCGATCGCACCGAGGATATCGTTCGCGGCGACGTCGCCCATCGTGCCGAAGCGCACGATCTTGCCCGTGAGTTCGCCTTGACCGCCCGAGAGCACGACGCCGTAGGTCTCGCGCAACAGCTTCAATAGGGCGCTCGCATCGACGCCCGGTGGCGGCTCCGCCGCAACGACCGTGACCGAGTGCGCGTCGGGGCGCGAGAAGATCGTGAAGCCGAGCGCCTCGAACGCGGCGCGAATCGCACGCGCGTACGTGGCGTGGCGCGTGAATTGCTCTTCCAAGCCGAGCGCGTGGTAGCGGTCGAGGGCGACCGCGACGGCGTAGAATACCGAAATCGGCGGCGTCCACGGGGTCTGTCCCTTGCGCGCGAACTCGCGGGCGAGCGGCAGGTCGAAGTAGTAGCGCGCGATCTTGGCGCGCTCCATCGCCGCCCAAGCGCGCTCGCTCGCGGCGACCATCGCGATTCCCGGCGGGGCCGCGAGCGCTTTCTGCGAGGCGGTGACCACGACGTCGAAGCCCCAGGCATCCATCTCGAAGCGCGATGCGCCGAGACCGCTGACCGAGTCCACGACCGTGAGCGCGCCGTGCGCGCGCACCGCCTCGGCGAGCGCGGACATCTCGTTTTGCACGCCGGTCGAGGTCTCGTTGTGCGTGAGGAGCACGCCCTTGATGCGCCGCTCGGGATCGGCCGCGAGTCGCGCCGCAAGCGCGCGCGGATCGGCCGCGGCGCCGAGCGGCGTTTCGAGCATCTCGACCTCGCAGCCGTAGGTCGTTGCGATCGTCGCCAGACGCTTGCCGAAGACCCCGACCGGCACCGAGAGCAGGCGATCACCCGGGTCGAAGAGGTTGGTCACCGCAGCCTCGAGACCGCCCGTGCCGGACGAACCGAGAAAGAGCACGTCGGCCGTCGTTCCGAACAGCGGTTTCATGAGCCGTTCGAGCCGCGCGAGGATCTCGGCGAACTCCGCGCCGCGATGATTGATCATCGGCCAGGCCATCGCCTCGAGCACGGGCTGCGCGACGGGGACCGGTCCGGGCAAGAGCAAGAGCGACTTCTTCATTTTCACAAACTTCTGCAGGTACGGCCCGGTGCCTGGCACATTTTCTTGCGGTCGCGCGCAACCAATCGCCGCCGGTGAGGCGTTGCGCGTGACGTGGAGGGAATACGCACGATGTCGAGTCGTTCCGCGTCGGATCCCGTCGCGGCGCTGCCCTATGAAATCGGAAACGAATTGGTGACGGCGCTCCGCGATGCGCTCGACCTCGGCGTTCCCCGCGTCTTCACCGACGTTGCGACCTGGGCGCAGACGGCGTTGGTCTTTCGCGACACGAGTCCCGCCGCGCTCGTGCGTGCCGTGGACGCGATGCGCTCGCACGTCGAGTCGTACGTTCCGGCACGACACGTCGCCGCCGCGCGCGCGATCCTCGGTTCCGCGCGCCAAGAACTCGAAGTCGTTCGACTCGCGGACACGTCGTCGATCGACAGTTCCACGCCGCACGGAGCCGTCTCGCAACGCTATCTCGACGCGTTGCTCGAAGGCGAAGAGCAGCGCGGCGCGCGCGAGGTCTTACTCGCGGTCGCGAACGGCACGAAGATTCCCGACGTGTACGAGCAGATCATCACGCCGGTACTCTACGAAACCGGTCGGCTCTGGCAACGCAACGAAATCAGCATCTCGCAAGAGCACGTGATCACCGCCGCGGTCGAGCGCATGATGGCGCAATTGATGGATCTCGCTCCGGCGCGACCGCATCGCGACCTTTCGGTGGTCAGCGCCTCGCTCGGCAGTTCGCAGCACCAGATCGGCGCACGCATGGTCGCCGACGCATTCGCGCTCTGCGGCTGGCAGGCGACATATCTCGGCTCGACCGTTCCCACGTACGATCTGCTGGATTATATCGACCGCATCTCGGTCGACGTGCTCGCGCTCTCCGCGACGCTCACGCGCGACGTGATTCCGATTCGCGACATGATCGCCGAGATGACCGAACGCGCCGTCGCGCCGATGGTCATCGTCGGCGGTCGCGCGTTCAACGTTCATCCCACGCTCTGGCGGGAGATCGGCGCCGACGGTTGCGCGACGACGCCCTTGATGGCCGTCGCGCTCGCAAACGAACTCGTCACGCACTGCGACGGAGCATGATTCCCGCGGCCCACAGCGCCGAGCGCCGCCGATGGCAAGCGCTCGGCGTCATCATGCTCGGAAGTATGATGGGAACGCTCGACGCCTCGATCGCGAACGTCGCGCTGCCCACGATCGCGCGCGTCTATCACCGTCCGCTCGACGAGAGCGAATGGGTCGTGCTCGCCTTCATGCTCGTCACCGCCTCGACGCTCGTGCTCTTCGGGCGACTCGGCGATATCTTCGGACAGAAGCGCATCTACCTCGGCGGGTTCGCCGTCTTCGGCTTCAGCTCGCTCGTCTGCGCGCTCGCGCCGTCGTTGCCGGTGCTCATCGGCGCGCGCGCCGTGCAGGCGATCGGCGCCGCGATGATCGTGTCCTCGTCGCAAGCGCTCATCGTGGACATGTTTCCGGCCGCCGAACGCGGACGCGCGATCGGCTTCAACGGCGCGGCGGTCGCGGCGGGACTCTCGCTCGGGCCGATCATCGGCGGAGCGATCGTAACGTACGGCGATTGGCGTTGGATCTTCATGATCAACGTACCGATCTCGGTGCTCGGATTCGTCGCGGCCGCGATCGTACTCAACCCATTTCGGCACGAGAACCGCGGCTTCGATCCGTTCGGCGCGTTCCTCTCCATGATCGGCCTCTTCAGTTTCGCGCTCGCACTCTCGCGCGCGCACGTGTGGGGATGGCAGTCGCCGCGCACGATCGGCCTGCTCGCCGTCGCGGTGGTCGCGCTCGCGCTCTTCGTCGTGGTGGAGCGGCGGGTCGCCGCGCCCACGCTCGATCTCGCGCTCTTTCGTTCGCGCATGTTCGCGTTCTCGGTGATCGCGGCGTTCGTGTACTTCATCGCGCTCGCGGGCTTGATCTTCATCGTGCCGCTCGCCGCGCAGACGGCGCTCGGCTACTCCGCCTTCGGCGCGGGATTCTTGCTAATGCCGATCACCGCACTCAATATCGTGCTCGCACCCTTCGCGGGCGCGCTCTCGGATCGCATTCCGGTGCGCTACGTCTCGACCTCCGGCGCGATCCTCGTCGCGATCGGCTTCTTCGCGCTCTCGCGCGTGCCCGCGATTCCGCAAGTGTGGCAACTCGTCGGCGCCCTCGTCCTCACCGGATGCGGCACCGCCGTGTTCAGCCAGCCGAACAATAGCGCGATCATGGGCTCCGCGCCACCCAACCGCCGCGGCATCGCCGCGGGAACGCTCGCGACCGCACGCACGAGCGGGCAGCTCGTCGGCGTGGCCGTCGCGGGCGCGGTCTATTTCGCGCTCGACGCAAACCTCGGCAGCAACGGAACGTCGTTCGCGCCCGCGACCACGTATTTCGGCGCGATGATTCTCGTGATGCTCGTCACCGCCGCGCTCTCCTGGACGCGGGAGTAGCCGCTCGCAGGCAATAATCCCCACGTATGGTGATCGCGCTCGTCGCCGCTACGCTCTACACGGTCTCGCAGCTGCACCTGCCGGTCGGCAACGCGGCGACGCTCGCGCAGACGCAAGCGCAATTCAACGCGGAGCCCACGCCGTATCGCCGCCCGACGACGCTCGCGATGAATCGACGCGGTGCGATCGTGCTTGCCGCGGGCAATCGCATCGTGGTTCGTCGCACGAACGGAACCTATGCGGTGCTTCCGTACCCGAGCAACGCCGTGCTGCGCCGCGTGTTTCTCTCGTATCGACAGCAAACGGTTCCAAGCACCATCGATACCATTCGAAACGTGGCCATAGCCGATGACGGCACGCCCTTCGTCGCTCTAACCAGCACCGTTGACGGCGCGGCATTCTCGATTCAAGAGGCGACGTTCGTATGGCAAGGCGATGGATGGCGCACGGCGCTCGCGTCGCCGAACGCGCCCGCATTCAAAAACGTTTCGGTGGTCGCCGTGGATACGCCGACTCGCTGGCTCGCGCTGCGCGACGAGCTCTTTCTCCAACCCGATGAACTGGCCGATGCGTCCGAGCCGCTCACCGACGAGGCGCTCCTGATCGACGGTGCCCGCAAGCGCGCGATTGCACTCGGCACGCCGACCGCGCTACGCGGGCGTTTTGCGGTCGGGTACGATTTCGGGTTCGCGGCACCCGGCCTCAGCCGTAACGCGCCTCATCGCGTTACGGCTTGGTCGTGGAGCGGGCGCGACCGCACCGCACTAGGCCGCGGCGTCGCGTGGTCGGTAAATGCAAGCGGCGAGATCGTCGGCGACGATCGCTCCGACATCGATCGCGCCGGACGACCGGTCGTGTGGCGTAACGGCAAACGCTTCGAACTGAGCGACGAGCGCGGCTCCGCCTTCGGTATCGCAGACGACGGAACGATCGTCGGTCAAATCGGGAGCCGGGCCTTCATCGCGAACGCACGCGACCCACAGCACCGCGTTCGGCGTCTCGACGATCTCCTCACCACCGGCGGCTGGCGAATACGAGCGGCGTATGCAATTTCCGACCGAGGTTCGATCGTCGCGCTCGCATCGCACGGAAGCGCCCCGAGCGTCATCGTCGAGCTCGATCCCGCGCCGACACCTCGCACCGCACCGCGCTAATGGAGAAGGGCCG
>JAGWSR010000046.1 GCA_028869385.1 bacterium | reverse complement strand
GGCGTGATGGGCACGCCGAACTACGAGTTCTATTACACGAACTTCACCGCGCCGAACTCGCCCACGTCTCCCACGGTCGTCAACAACGGTTCCGATGGATATCCGGGCGGCGATCAGGCTCGCGGCGCGCCGGGTAACGCGGGTGGCGGCGGCACCGATGAAGATCCGGTATCGAACGATCAAAACACGGGCGGCGGCGGCGGCGGCAACGGCGGCGGAGGCGGCAACGGCGGCTATGCGTGGACGCCGACGTACAGCGGCAGCACGCCGGAGTACGTGCAATATCCCTACTCGACCGGCACGAAGACGTATGCGTCGACGAATTTTCACGACATTGGCGGGCGCGGCGGCGCGGCATTGACGCCGAGCATCACGCGCGTCTTTATGGGCGGCGGCGGCGGCGCGGGCGCCAACAACAACGGCTCGAATAACAACAGCTACGGACAGTACGGCAGTTCGGGCGGCACCGGGGGCGGCATCTTGATGATGCGCATCGCCAATGCGAGCGGCACGTCGGCGACGGTGTACGCGAACGGTACCACCGGACTCGCGCCCGCGAACGACGGCGGCGGCGGTGGCGGCGCGGGCGGAACGGTCGTGATCACGTCGCCTTCGACGTTCAGCGGTATTACGGTGCACGCCGACGGCGCCGCCGGTACGACGGCGAACGCGTCGCCGAGCCAGATCACGCAGCAGCACGGACCGGGCGGCGGTGGCGGCGGCGGCGTCGTGTTGACCTCGAGCGCGGTAACCGCGTCGGTTGCCGGCGGCGCCGCGGGAACGACGACGACCAGCATGACGACCTACGGTGCCACGGCGGGCACCGCCGGAACGAGTGCGACCGTGAGCGCGTCGTCCATTCCCGGCGTCGGCTCGGGCGCTGAGTGCGGCTCGGGAACGGGCACGAACGTGCTCTACACCGGACCGTACGATTCGGCCGAAGCCACGTATCGCGGCGCGGATTTGACGGGCTCGTTCGACGGCTCCGTCAGCGCCACGAACAATAACGATTTCATTCCCGTCCTCATTCCGCTCGTCGGTTTGACCTCGGTGAACTCATCCACGACGGCAGGCTCGCCGAGCGGCAACACGCTCACGTTCTCCACGACGCCGACGATCGACGTACCGCACGTGCTCTACTATCAAGAGACCGATCGCACGAGTCACGTGCTCACGTTGAACGCGCAAGCGCCGTCCGGCTGGACCGTGCAGATCTGCACTGACACGTCCAAAGTCACCGGCAATACCGGCGCGTTGAGTACCGCGCCGTCGTCGGCGAATTGCAGCTCGAGCGGAACGGTGTCGTACGCGACGTGCTCGGGCGGAAACACCAATTCGACCGGATGGATCAGCGTCGCGTCGAACGCCTCGGCGGCGAACACCTACACCGCGCAGTTCTGCAAGAACAAGCAGAACAGCACGCAATCGCTGGTGTATTGGACGCGCTACACGCCGAGCTCGTCGGTGACGGCGTTCACACGCTACGACGGCAGCATCGCCATCTACGACGATCTCGCGCCCGCGTCGTTCAACTCCACACACGACGAACTCTACGCGGGCGACATCGCGTTGACGAAGTCGGTGGCGGTGGTGAGCAACGGCTGTCCGAGCGGAGCCACGCCGACGTACTCGGCGCTCGGCGTCTGCCCCGGCGGCGTGTTGCGTTACACGATCGACTACCGCGACATCGTGGCGGGCGGCGGTCTCGGTACCGAAGGCAACGTGACCTCGATCATGGGCAACGCCGCGTCGCAAGCGGGTTCGTTCGCGATCACCGACGACGGCACGCTCTCGGGCGTCTCGCAGACGACGACGCCGAATTGGTCCACCTTCACCAACGGATTGCTGAGCGCGCTCTCCGCCGGCGTCTCCAACACGCTCTGCGGCAGCGGTTCGAACCCCTGCGGCGACTCACTCTCCGGCACGACCTTCGCCTACGATACCGCCCACGCAAGCGGCATCGGCGCAACGAAATTCACCGCAACGATCGGCGGCGCGACGTTCCAACTCTACCCCATCGGCGTAAGCGGAACGACCGGCCAAGGCACGATCACCTTCGCCGTCACCGTAAAATAAACGCCCCCCACGTGTCACCCTGAGCCTGTCGAAGGGCGAACCCCCAAAACGTGTCGCTGGCTGGCCGCCCCTCAGGGCTCCAACGGGGGCGTCTGAGAATTCGCCGGAGCCCAGGATGGGCGGGAGGCGAATTTCAGCGAGTAGCGTTTTCACACGATGTGAAAGCGCGGGCGTCCCCCGATGGAGTCCTGAGGGGTGGCCAACCAGCAACGCAATGTGTCCCCCACCCTTCGACAAGCTCAGCGTGACACGGCGCCCTTCGACAGGCTCAGGGTGACACGGGTGGGGCGGCCCTTCGACAGGCTCAGGGTGACACTTGGGGGGCGGCCCTTCGACAGGCTCAGGGTGACACGTGGGGGGTGGGGCGGGTTATGGCGAGGTGGTTGCTGCGGGGGTGGCTTGTGTGGTGGCGTCGGTGAGGAATTTGACTTCGAGCGTGGTGCCGGGCTTCACGTCGATGTCGGTCTTCATCTCTTGCGAGAGGGCGTAGCCGCCGACGGCGCCCATGAGGCCGCCGTGCTTCTTGCCGGCGGCTTTGGCCGCGGCGTGTCCGGCGATGGCGCCGCCGACCATCAGGCCGATGGTGCGCATCTTGTGCGATTTCGCATCGAAGGCGCCGAGCGAGACGAGCTTGACGTTGATCGGGGCGGTGGTGCCGTCGGGCATCTTGATGTCGTCGAAGACGATCGTCATGGCCGGCTTTTTGGCGAGACCGGCGGCCGTGACGCCTTCGAGGTGGCCGTCGATGACGGCACCGTGCAGCGCCGCATCCTTGTGGAAGAGCGTGTCGGTCTCGTCGAGCTGGAAGGTCTGGCCGTCCGTGCTCGTTTTGGAGTTCAGCTCTTGCTGGAGCTTGCCGTGGAAGACGGTTCCCGCCTTCACGAGCACCGTGCCGCCGCCGGCGGACTCCGCGTTCGCGCTCGTGGCTCCGGCGCTCTGCGTGGAGACGTTCGAGCTCTTGCCGCAGGCCGCGAGCGAGAGGCCGCACATCACCGCGAGCGCGGCACAGGTCAGTCGCTTCATAGTCCCTCCATAACGTACGAAAAAGGTCGTAGCCGATACAACTCCGGGCCGTTCGAAAGGGCTGCGCGCGGCACCCCCTAAGCAATACGCATAATGCATCGCGTCATCAACGATTTCACGATCCGGGTCGCGACGGTCAACGGCTCGGGGAGCCAGTCCTCGAACCTCGTCCTGACCAACGCGATCTTCTCGCTCGGCGTGCCGGTCGCACCGAAGAACGTCTTTCCGTCGAACATCGAGGGACTGCCGACGTGGTTCGACGTGCGCGTGACGTCGAAAGGCTATCAGTGCCGCACGCGCGATATCGACGTGCTCGTCGGGTTGAACGCGGCGACGTGGCGCACCGACGTTGCGAGCGTGAAGCCGGGCGGCGTGATCGTTCACGAGGCGACGTATCCGGTCGCGGGCGAGACGCTGCGCGACGACGTGACGTACTACGCGGTGCCGTTCAACGAACTCGCCAAGGCGAATTTCAGCGACGGCAACTTGCGCAAGTATCTCTTGAACATGATCTACGTCGGCGTGCTCGCCGAGCTGCTCGGCATCGACGAAGCGACGATCGAGGCGGCGATCGGCAAACAGTTCAAGAGCAAGCTGAAGGCGGTCGCGACGAACATGGACGCGGCGCGCATCGGGTTCGCGTACGCGCGCGAACACCTCGCGAAGCGCGATGCGTTCGCGATCGAGCGCATGAGCGGAAAGACCGACGGGCTGCTCTTTATGGACGGCAATCGCGCCGCGGCGTTCGGCTGCATCATGGGCGGCTGCACCGTCGTCGCGTGGTATCCGATTACGCCGTCGTCTTCGCTCTGCGAAAACTTCATCTCGCTCGCCGAGAAGTATCGCGTGAACCGCGAGACCGGCGAGAAGAACGTCGCGATCGTGCAGGCGGAAGACGAACTCGCCGCGATCGGCATGGTGCTCGGCGCGGGCTGGGCCGGCGCGCGTTCGATGACCTCGACGTCGGGGCCCGGGCTCTCGCTCATGGCGGAGTGGGCCGGGTACGGATACTACGCCGAAGTGCCCGCGGTGATTTTCGACGTGCAGCGCGCGGGCCCGTCGACCGGTCTGCCGACGCGCACCATGCAAGCCGACGTGAGCTTTGCCTATCACCTCTCGCACGGCGATACCAAGCACATCGTGCTGCTGCCCGCGACCGTTTCCGATGCCTACGAGATGGCGATGGATGCGTTCGACCTCGCGGATCGTTTTCAGACGCCGGTCTTCGTGCTTTCGGATCTCGATCTCGGCATGAACTCGTGGATCACGCCGCCGCTCGCGTATCCCGAAAAGCCGTTCGACCGCGGCAAAGTGCTCTCGGCCGACGATCTCGCTAAGCTCGAGTCGTGGGGCCGCTATCGCGACGCCGATCACGACGGCATCCCGTATCGCACGCTTCCCGGCACGAATCACGCGAGCGCGGGATACTTCACCCGCGGTACGGGTCACGACGAACAGGCGCGTTACTCGGAGCTCCCCGACGTGTGGGAGCGCGGCTTGGATCGCCTCACGCGCAAGCACGACACCGCGCGAACCGTGGTGCCGCAACCGGTGGTCGAGGAGAGCGGGCACCCCGTCGCAATCCTCGCGTACGGTACGACGCACCATGCGGTCGTCGAGGCACGCGATCTGCTCGAAGCCGATGGCGTGCCCGTCGATTACCTGCGCCTCAAGGCGTTGCCGCTCTCGCCCGATGTCGCGGCGTTCATCGCGCGTCACGAGCGCGTGTACGTCGTGGAGCAGAACCGCGACGCGCAGCTCTTCACGTTGCTGCGCGCCGAACTTCCGAACCACCTCGTCTCGCGGATTCATTCGATTCGCCACTATAACGGCGTGCCGATCGACGCGCACGCCATCGTCGATCCGCTGCTCGCGGCCGAACGCGAGCCCGCGGTGATCGCGGAGTAAGCAGCATGACGGTCAATATCATCGGTCTCGGTCGCGACATCTACAAAGGGTTGCCCACCACGCTCTGCGCGGGCTGCGGCCACAACTCGATCACGAACCACCTCATCAAGGCGCTCTACGAGTACGGCGTGCAGCCGCACATGCTCGCCAAGATGAGCGGCATCGGATGCTCTTCGAAGACGCCCGCGTACTTCGTGGATCAGGCGCACGGGTTCAACGGCGTTCACGGACGCATGCCCTCGGCGGCGACCGGCGCGAAGCTCGCCAATCGCGAGTTGCTCGTGCTCGGCATCAGCGGCGACGGCGACACCGCGAGCATTGGGTTGGGTCAGTACGCGCACATGATTCGTCGCAATCTCGACTGCATCTATATGGTCGAGAACAACGGCGTGTACGGC
The DNA here is from genome assembly GCA_028869385.1 of bacterium. Classification (GTDB taxonomy): domain Bacteria; phylum Vulcanimicrobiota; class Vulcanimicrobiia; order Vulcanimicrobiales; family Vulcanimicrobiaceae; genus REEB354. The sequence goes on along the minus strand of JAGWSR010000046.1, from coordinate 15,438 downwards.
CTCACCAAGGGGCAGTTCTCGGCGACGGCCGATCTCGGTTCGACGCTCAAGAACGGCACCGTGAACGAGTTCGCGATGATCGACGTCTGCGGGCTCGCTATCGAACTCGGCGCGACCTTCGTCGCGCGCTCGTTCTCGGGCGACGGCAAGCAACTGGTGCCGCTCATCCAAGCCGCTATCGCGCATCGCGGCACGGCCATTCTCGACATCATCAGCCCGTGCGTCACTTTCAACGATCACGTCGGCTCGACGAAGAGCTACGCGTACGTCAAAGAGCACGAACTCGTCGCGAATATGCCCGACTTCATCCGTCCGCGCGAAGAGATCACCGTGGATTACGAACCGGGAACGGTGCAGACGATCGAGCTCGAGAACGGCTCGCACGTGCTGCTGCGCAAGGTCGCGGCGGATTACGACGCGACGAGTCGCATCGCCGCGCTCGAAGCGATCCACGGCGCGCGCGGCAAAGGCGAGTTTCTGACCGGGTTGCTCTACGTCGACGCCGACGTTCCCGATCTCTGCGCCAAGGAACGCATGACCGCCTCGCCGTTAAAGGATCTCGGCGAGGCGGACCTGCGTATCAGTCGCGAGGACTGGGCGAAACTCTTCGGGTAGCGCGCCCGCGCGCGCGATTACTTGATCAGGCGAAGGGTGAGCGGGTAGCGATACTGCTCGCCCTGCGAGGTCTTGACCGCGGCGATGATGCAGAACACGAGGTTGATCGCCCAGACCGCGAGCGCGGTGAACGCGCCGACGAGCACGACGATGAGCGCGGTCGAGACGATATAGCCGATCGCCACCGTGATCTGAAAGTTGAGCGCCTCTTTGGACTCTTCGGCGAGCCAGGGCTTGGACTCGCGGGAGACGAGCCAGACGATGAGCGGAACGATGAATCCGAAGAGGATGCCGCTCACGTGGGTGAGGATGGCGATGGTCTTGTCGTCGTTCGACGGCTGGGCTTCGATCATTGGAGACCCTCCTATGCCGCGCCCTTACGACGTCCGCTTGCAAAAACCCAGTAAACCGGCAGGCCGAGCAGCATGATGCCGAGTCCGACGACGGTGTCGCGCGGCGAGCCGAGCGCGACGTCGGCAACGATTCCCCAGGCGATGACGAGAAACAGCCCGGTGCTCCACGGATGCAGCGGCACGCGAAAGCTCACCGGCCGGTCGCCGTCGCGCTTGCGGAAGATGAAGAGCGCGATCGCCGCGAGCCCGAAGAAGACGAAGTCCACGCTCTCGACGTAGTTCAATATCTGGTTGTAGCTGCCGCTGAGCGCCACGGTCGCGGCAGTGACGCCTTGCGCGAGGATCGCGAAGATCGGCACGTGCGTGCGCGGATGCACGTAGCCGAGAAAGCGAAAGAACGTGCGGTCCTCGGCCATCTGGTAATAGACGCGCGGCGAGACGAGGATCTGCTGCGAGAGCGTGCTCATCGTCGCGATGGCGACGAGGGCCGTGACGATGCCCGCGCCGAGCGGCCCGAGCGCGAGCGCCGCGAGGTCGCTCGCCGGGGTCTGGGAGTGCGCGAGCGCCGCGGCGCCGAGGCCGTGCAGAAACGCCCAATTCGCGAGCAGATAGAGCCCGACGACGAGCACGACGCCGAGCGTGATCGCGCGCGGCAGCGTGCGAGCCGGATCTTTCAGTTCGGCGTTGATGAAGCTCGACGTATGCCAGCCGTCGTAGGCGAAGAGCACCGCGACGAGCGCGAGCCCGCTCGCGGCGAGCAACTGTCCGTTCGTGAGCGGCGCGAGCGTCGGCGCGGCGGTCGTCGCCACATGACCGTGCGCGAGCACGGCGCAGACGGCGACGACGAGAATCATCGCGACGTTGAGCAGCATGAAGAGATGCTGCGTGAAAGCGCCTTGCCGGACGCCGAAGCAGTTGACCAGGGTGAATGCGGCGATGATGATCGCGCCCAGCACGCCCGTTCCGATCGGCAGATGCAGTGCGGGAACGACGTAGATGGCGAACGTCACGGCGCCCGCGGCCATGCCGCCGCTCTGCGCGACGAGCAGCAGGGTCCAGCCGTAGATGAAGGCGATGCTCGGATGGAACGCATCGCGCAAGTAGGCGTAGAATCCGCCGTTCTCGGGCCGTCGCGCGGCCAGCTCGGCGAAGAGCGCCGCGCCGAGGAGGGCGATGATGCCGCCGGCAATCCAGGCGATGGTTGCGAGCGCCGGCGCGTGCAGGTAGCCGACGACGAGCGCCGGGTTCAGGAAGATGCCCGAGCCGAGGATGCCGCCCATCACGATGAGCACCGCATCGGTCGTGCCGAGACGTCGTATCATTGCCCGCTAGAACCGCCGAGCGCGAGCAAGCGGTTTCGGCGGTCGCGAGCCTCAGGCGCTGCGAGAGCGATCGATGCGTTCGAGCCCCGCCACGAACGCATCCACGACCGCGGGATCGAAAGCGTTGCCTCGTTCGCCGAGGACTTGTGCGAGCGCGTGCGCGTCGGTGAACTCGACGCGGTGCGGACGCTCCGAGACGAGCGCGGCATACGTGTCCGCGACGGCGACGATCCGCGCGAAGAGCGGAATCTCGTCGCCCGAGAGCCCTTCGGGATATCCGGTTCCGTCGTAGCGCTCGTGATGCAGGCGCGCGATCGTTTCGGCCGCGCGCATCAGCGGGCGCTGACCGCCCGTGAGGATCGCGGCGCCCGCATCGACGTGCCCGTTGACCACGGTGCGCCAGCGAGAGGTGAGTGCCGACGGCATCGCGCGTACTTTGTGCGGTACCGCGATCATGCCGATATCGTACACGAGGGTGGCGATGCGCAACGCTTCGACTTGTTCGGATGGAAGGTGCAGCGCCTCGGCGGTCGCGACCGTGAGATCGCGCACCATGGCGGCTTGGCGCGCGAGGTCGCGATCGAACGCTTCGAGCGTGCGGTGCAAGCGCAGAATCGTATCGCGCTCGTCGGTCGGCATGACGATCTCGCCGTAACTCGAGCGCGGCGCGGGCGTACCCGCATAGTGGCGCAGTTGTTTAGTGAATTCGCCGAGCGCCAACGGTTTGTTGAGAAAGAGCGTCGCGCCCGCGGCGAGCGCGCGCTCGGCGAGGGCATGGTCGCCCGCGGCGGTGAGCATGAGGATCGGCGTATAGGTATGCGCGGGAAGGCCGCGCACGGCGTTGACGAACGCGACGCCGTCCATCTCCGGCATTTGGTAGTCCACGATGATGAGCGACGGACGAAGGTCGTGCAAGCGTTCGAGTGCCTGACACGGGTTCTCGAAGGCGAGCGCCTCTTCAGCCAGTACGCGCTTGACGACGGCCGAGTAGAACTTGAGATTGGTCTCGTCGTCGTCCACGACGACCACGCGGTTCATGCCCTCCATCGTCTCCCGCGCGCGCGGCCTCGAACCTTATCTCACGGTGAACACTCTGCGATGCCCGAGTAAAGTTGCGGTCAACGCGGCCGATCGCGCCCCAGGCCGTGAGGAGCGCCAGGAAGCTTGCGAGCGCGAGCGTTACGTCCACTGGTAGGCGGGCTCCGCGTGCTGGGTGAGATCGAGACCGAGATGCTCTTCGCGCGGGGTCACGCGCAGCGGCATGACGCGCATCACGAGCCGCAGCACGGCGTAGGTCATCGCGGCGCTGTAGATCCACACGACGGCGATCGCGGCGAGCTGAACGAGCAGTTGATGCGCGATCGCGACGTGCAGCGCGAAGATGCCGGTGAGCAGCGCGCCGATCGTGCCGCCGATGCCGTGCACGGGAAAGACGTCGAGCGCGTCGTCGACGCGCATCCGGGCCCGCAGCCGCACCGCCGCATAGCACCCGACGGCGGCGATACCGCCGATGAGAATCGACGCCGCGGGCGTGACGTAGCCGGCGGCGGGTGTGATTGCCACGAGGCCAGCCACCGAGCCGGCGGCCGCGCCGACGGCCGTCGGCGTTCCGGTGCGCCACCACGCGATCGTCACCCAGGCGAGCGCACCCATCGCGGCGGCGACGTCGGTGTTGATGAACGCGAGCGCCGCGACGCCGTTTGCCGCGAGCGCGCTTCCCGCGTTGAAGCCGAACCAACCGAACCAGCAAAGCGCGGTTCCGAGCAGCATCATCGTGCGATCGTGCGGCTCGTGCGCGTGTGCGTGTAAGCGTGGGCCGAGCACCCACGCGCAGACGAGCGCCGCGACGCCGGATGAAACGTGTACCACGGTGCCCCCGGCGAAATCGAGGGCGCCGAGCTTGGCGAGAAATCCGCCGCTCCCCCAGACCCAATGCGCGATCGGATCGTACACGAACGTCGACCACAGCACCGTGAAGAGCAAAACCGCCGCAAAGCGCTTGCGTTCGGCGAAGGCACCGGTGATGAGCGCGGGCGTAATTGCCGCGAACATCATCTGAAAGAGCGCGAAGGCGAGATGCGGGATCGTCGGCGCATACGGCGACGGAGCGATGCCGACGCCGGTGAGGCCGAGCCACGCGAAGCTGCCGATCACGTGATGCCAATCGGGCCCGAACGCGAGCGTGTAGCCCCAGAGCACCCATTGCACCGCGACGGCGCAGAGCGCGAAGAAGCTGTGCATCAGCGTCGAGAGCACGTTCTTGCGGCGCACAAGGCCGCCGTAGAAGAACCCGAGTGCGGGCGTCATCAGCATGACGAGCGCCGCGCTCGTCAGCACCCATGCGGTATCGCCGGCGTCGATGCGTTCCATAGAGGAACGTTACCGGATCGCGCCTCCCGGCGCATTCGACTCTTGGTTAACGCTCGCGCGCGGCCTTACGTCGGAAGGCGAAATAGACCGGAATGCCGGTGAGCAGCACGGCGAAGCCGATGAGGGTATCGGAGCGCGATTTCACCAGCACGTCGAGCACGATCGCCCACGCGACCACGAGAAATGCGCCGGTGCTCCACGGATGCAGCGGAATCGTGAAGAAGGGCTTGGGTGCGCCGCTCGCCGCGTCGCGGCGGCGAAAGATCACGAGCGCGAGCGCCGCAAAGCCGAAGAAGATGTAGTCGATGCTCGTGACCCAGTTGAGGATCACGTCGTACTTCCCGGACATCGCGATCAGCATCGCCGCGATCCCTTGCACGGCGATCGCGACGACCGGCACGTGCGTGCGCGGATCGATCTTCGCGAGCGCCGAAAAGAACGTGCCGTCGGCGGCCATCTGATAGTACACGCGCGGCGCGGTGAGGATTTGATTGGTGATGAATCCGAGCGTCGAGATGGCGACGATCGTCGCCATGATCGTGCCGCCAATCGGGCCGAAGACCGCACGCACCACGTCGGACGCGGGCGTGTCGGTGCGCGCGAGCCCGTCTTGGCCGAGCGCGATCAGGCACACGGCGTTGACGGCGAGATAGAGCACAACGACGCCGAGCACGCCGTAGAGCATGCCGCGCGCGAGGTTGCGCTGCGGATCGCGCAGTTCCGCCGACATGAAGCTCGACGTCTGCCAACCGCTGTAAGCGAACATCACTGGGACGAGCGCGAGTCCGATCGCGACGAACGGATCGAACGGTGGAACCGTCGCGTTGCTTGCCGGATGTGCGACGGCGTTCCCGATGGCGAAAATTCCCACGCCGACGACGCCGACGATTGCGACGAGTTTCGCGATCATGAACGCGTTCTGCGTGCTCGCGCCCTGCCGCACGCCCAAGCAGTTGACGAGCGTGAAGAGGGCGATGACGCTTACGGCGACGATCGTCGTCATCGCGCTCGAGAGATGGATGCCCGTGATCGCGGGGATGTAGAACGCGAACGTTACGGCCGATGCCGCCGCGCCGCCGCCCTGCGAGATCAAGAGCAGCGTCCACCCGTACGAGAACGCAACGACCGGATGAAACGCGTCGCGCAGATACGCGTACACGCCGCCGTCTTGCGGGCGTCGCGCGGCGAGTTCGGCAAAGACGCCCGCGCCGATGAGCGCGATCGCGCCGCCGATCGCCCACGCGAGCATCACGAGCGGGCCGGTGTGCACGAAGCGCGCGACGCGCGACGGATTCACGAAGATGCCGGAGCCGATGATTCCGCCCATCACGATGAGCGAAGCGTCGCGCGCGCCGAGTCGGCGCTGGAGTCGAGGCTGCTCGGTGGCCTGCGTCATGCCGGATCATTCCGCGCACGCCGCGCGCGGCCTGTAGCGTTATGCCGTGCGGAAGTCCGACCGGCGATCGGTCGAGAGCGCGAGCGTCGTCGCGGTCGCCGAGACCTGCGGCGATTCGCGAATCGCGTCGAGCAGGTCGGCGAGATCGCGCGACGTGCGCGCGTGCACCTTCACGAGCAGGCACCACTCGCCGGTCACGCGATGGCATTCGTCCACCACGGCCGCGTCGTTCGAGAGCGCCATCACGCTGCGCGCGTGCTCGTCGCAGTTGCCGCTGCCGGTGCGCACCCAGATGAAGGCGAGGATCGGATATCCGAGCGCCTCCCAATCGACGACGATGGTGTAGCCGACGAGGATGCCCAGGCGTTCGAGCCGGCGCATGCGGTCGCGTACGGCCGGGCGCGAGAGCGCGAGCACGCGTGAGAGTTCCTCGGCGCTCGTGCGCGCGTTGCGGCGCAACTCGTCGAGCAGGCGCAGATCGAGCGCATCGAGCTTGCGAATCGGCGGCGCGGCATCGGGCTGGATCATGGCTCGCTCCCGTGATGGCTGTCGAAACGAAGATTTATCGCGATCTCGCTTTCGTTTCGTTCCTAATTCTACGATACTCATGACGATATGGAAAGTTCGAGCCGCTCTTCGTGGTCCCGGGCGTTGCCCTGGATCGCGCTCGTCGCCGTCTGGTTTCTGTGGGGCTCGACCTACATCGCGATCCGCGCCGCGGTCGAGACGATTCCCCCGCTGCTCATGGCGGGCGTGCGCTATCTGATCGCCGGCGGATTGCTCTCGAGCGTGCTCGTCCTCTGGAATCGCGCGTGGCTGCGCAGCATCACGCGCGAGCAGTGGCTCTCGCTCGTCGTCGCGGCCTTCGCGCTGCTCGTCGTCGGTAACGGGCTGCTCTGCATCGAGGAGCGCGTGGTGCCCGCGGGCGCCTCGGCGCTGTTGGTCGCGACGACGCCCATTTGGCTGCTGCTCATCGACGCCGTGCTCGACCGTCGTGGGATCGCCGCGCTCGCGGTGCTCGGGCTCGTGCTCGGCTCCCTCGGCATCGTCGCGCTCGTCGGCATGCCCGGCGGCGGTATCCCGCTCGGTCCGGCGCTCGCGATTCTGCTCGGCGCCTTCGCCTGGGCGGCGGGCTCGGTCTATATGCGCCGCAACGCGGGCTCGCACGGCAATCCGCTCATCCCCGCGCTCGAGATGCTCGCGGGCGGCGTCATGCTTTCGATCGCCGCCGTCGCAACGGGCGAAGCCGCGCACGTGAATCTGGCGGCAATCGCGCCGCGCTCGATCGCGGGCTTTTGGTGGCTCGTGGGACCCGGCGCGATCGTCGGGTACAGCGCGTACGGCTACGCGGTGCGCAAGCTCCCGACGCCGATCGTGGCGACGTATGCGTACATCAATCCGATCGTCGCGGTGATTCTCGGCGCGCTCGTTCTGGGTGAGGCGCTCACGCGCAACGTCCTCGTCGGCGGCGCGGCGATCGTGCTCGCGGTGATCGCGATCGTACGCGCACCGCGTCACGAGGCCGTGGAACGAGACCCAAGTCTTGCGGCAAAGAAGATGATGCCGCCGAGCGCCATGACGCCGAAGCCGAAGAGCGTGTCGAGCGGATAGAGCGCGACGCACGCCACGAAGATCGCCGCGAGCGCGGCGAGCACGACGATCGTGCTGTACGGGTGCAGCGGAATTCGGAAGAACGGCGTGGGCGCGTTCGCCTGCGCGTCGCGTTTGCGAAACACGAAAACGGCGATCGCGCCGGCGGCCACGAAGGCCCATTCGGGCGCGGTCACCCAGTTGACGATCTGTTCGAAGGTGCCGCTCGCGGCGATGATCGCGGCGAAGAGGCCTTGCAAGAGGATCGCGATCACGGGCACGCGCGTGCGCGGACTCACCCAGGCGATCTGTTTGAAGAGTAGGCCGTCGGCCGCCATTTGAAAGTAGATGCGCGGGCCGAGCAAGATGCTGTTGCTCATGTATCCGAGCGTCGAGAGCGCGATCGCGATCGTGATCAGGCGCGCGCCGAGCGAGCCGAACGCGTGCGACATCACGTCGGCGGCGGGCGTGGCCGTCGCGGCTAATCCCGCGACGCCGAGCACGCGCAGGCAGCCGACGTTGACGAGCACGTAGATCGTGATGATCACCGCCACGGCGATCACGAGCGCGCGCGGCAGCGTGCGCGCGGGATCTTTCGTCTCGGCGATGATGTACGTCGCGCATTGCAAACCGTTGTAGGCAAAGAGCACCGGGAGCATCGCCGCGCCGATCGCGCCGAGCACGCCGATCGACGAGCCCGCCAGGTGTGTCGCGACGGCGTACGGTGCGGCGACCGGTCCGATCAACCCCGCGACCACGAGCGCGCCGATGGCGAGCACTTTCAACGCGACGAGCACGTTCTGCCACGTGCTGCCCTCGCGCACGCCGAGCACGTTGATGAACGTGACGACGGCGAGCGTGATCACGGCGAGGAGGCGCGGATCGGGCGCGTGCGCGCCGAAGAGCGGCGCGACGTACCCCGCAAAGAGCACGGCCGACGCGGCCGTCGAGCCGGTGTAAGCGATGGTGAGCGTCGTCCAGCCGAAGATGAATCCCGCGACGGGATGGAACGCGTCGCGCAGATAGGCGTAGAGGCCGCCGCTCTCGGGTCGGCGCGCGGAGAGTTCCGCAAAGACGAAGGCCGACATGAGCGCGAGGATGCCGCCTGCGATCCAGCAGCCGAGGATGATACCCGCGTTCGGCGCGCGGTGCGCGACCACGGCGGGATTGCGAAAGATGCCCGAACCGATGACCGCGCCGATCGCGATCAACGTCAGGTCAAGCAGGCCGAGACGTCGCTGTAAAGACACGATCCGCAAACTCCCGAACGATGGCGGTGAATTCCTCTGCCCGTACGAGCGGCGCGGTATGATCCACGCGCTTGAGCACGCGCAGGCGCGCCTGCGGGAGGCGATTGAGAAAGCGGCGCTCGTCCATGCGAAAGACGAGATCCAACTCGCCGTTGGCGATCAGCACCGGCTTCCGATACGCGGCGATCGTCTCGCTGAAGCGCGCGCCGCGCGAGATGAGCTTGGTGTCGTTCAGCACCTGCGGGTCGAACGGGATCTCCTCGACGATCTCCGCCCACGGACGCGGCAGCGTCGCATGGAGCGTGAGTTGGAGAAACCGCTCGCGCAGCGGAGCCGGGAGCGCGGTGATGAAGCGCGCGCCGGCCTCGTACGGCCAGTGCTTCCAGCCCACGAAATCGAGCGTGCACCCCGCGAGCAGCAGCGCGCGCGTGCGATCGGGGTGCGCGACGGCGTAGTTCATCGAAACGTAGCCGCCGAGCGAATACCCCACGACGAGGGGAGGCGCGGTGCACACCTCGCCCGTGATGCGATCGAGCAGTTCGCGCACCGACGACGGCGCGAAGCGCACGTTCGCGAGCGCGCCGTGTCCGGGCAAATCGGCGGCGACGACGTGGTAGCGATCCACCAGCGAGCGCGCGTGGCGCGCCCAGATATCGCGGCCGAGACGAATGCCGTGCAAGAAGAGGATCGCCGGATTGCGGCGATCCCCGTACTCGCTATAGGCCGTTTTCAAGCACGACCTTGATGGCGCGTCGTTCGTCCATCGCCTGATAGCCTTCGGCGACGCGATCGAGCGGGAGCGTAAGGTCGAAGACGCGCGACGGATCGATCGCATCGCGCATGACGTAGTCCATCAGCGTCTCGACGTACGCGCGCGTCGGCGCGAGCGCGCCGTGCAGCGAAACGTTCTTGACGAAGAGCGGGCGCAGCGGCAGATTCTGCACGTTATGCGGCACGCCGACGAAGCTCATCGTGCCGCCGGGGCGCGCGAGTTCGAGGCCGAGCTCCATGCTCTCCTGATTGCCGACCGCCTCGACGACCGAGTGCGCGCCGCCTTGCGTGAGCTCGAGGATCTCGCCCGCGACGCCGTCGTCGTGCGAGTTGAACGTGTGCGTCGCGCCGAACGCGCGCGCCAGTTCCAAGCGCTTGGCGTTGTGCCCGACGGCGATCACGCGTTCGGCGCCGACCACGCGCGACGCGGAGAGGACGCCGCAGAGGCCGACCGCGCCGTCGCCGATCACGACCACGGTGCCGCCGCGGCGCGCGTCGGCCGTGACGACGCCGTGATGGCCGGTGCCCATCACGTCGCAGAGGGTGAGTGCCGAGGCGAGCTTCGCGGGATCGCTCTCCATGCCCGGAGCCATCTTCACGAGCGTGCCGTCGGCGAAGGGCACGCGCACCGCTTCGGCCTGTCCGCCGTTCGCGTCGTCGCCCCAATTGCTCATGTGCGTGCACGACGTCTGCAGCCCGGCATGGCAGTATTCGCACGTGCCGTCGCTCGAGACGAAGGGCGCGATGACGTAGTCGCCCGGCTTGACCGTGCGCACGTCGCTGCCGACGGCATCCACGACGCCGACGAATTCGTGTCCGGTGCGATCGCCCGGCTCCCATTGGGTGACGCCGCGGTAGAACCAGAGATCCGAGCCGCAGATCGCGGCGCGCACGACGCGGACGATCGCGTCGGTCGGCTCTTTGACGATGGGGTCGGCGACGGTTTCGAGGCGCACGTCTCGCGCGCCGTGATAGACGGTGGCTTTCATGCAATCCTTAACTCGCCCGCTCGTCTCCCTGTTGCGCTTCGTGCACGACTCGCGAAATTTCGGAGAGTCCGCCGCGCACGGCGGCGACGACGGTCGGATCGTAGGCGGTGCCCGCGCCCTTCTCTACGATATCCATCGCCTGCGCGAGCGAATGCGCCGGGCGGTCGCTGCGCGCCCGGACGAGCGCGGTGAGCGCGTCCGCGACCGCGACGATGCGCCCCATGATCGGGATCGACGAGCCGCGCAGCTTGCGCGGATAGCCGCTCCCGTCAAAGCGCTCGTGGTGCGTCTGCGCGATCATTTTTGCCGCGCGCAGAACCGGATTCTCGGTACCCGCGAGCACGCGCGCGCCCGCGTCGGGGTGCGTGTCGATCGTGACGCGATCGGCCGACGAGGCGGGAGCGCGGGCCTCGAGGATGCGCTGCGGGATCGTGACCTTGCCGATGTCGTAGATGCGCGCCGCTTGGCCGAGCATGGCGAGTTCGTCGGGGGTGAGCTTCAATTCGCGACCGAGCGCGACGGCGATCTTGGCCGCGAGTTCGTGGTGCTCGATGATCGTGCGGTCGTGGAGCGCCGCGACCTGCAGCATCGCGTCGATGATCGCCGTTGCCTCCGCGAGCGGGGAGCGCGTCGCCGCACGCGCGGGCGGCACGGCTTGCGCGGGCTGCGTCGGCGGCGGCTCGGGCGCGGTCGTCGTTGGAGCCTGTTCGATCGTGCCGCGAGAGCCGGCCTCGCGCAGGCGCGCGTGAAGATCGGCGCGTTCGCGTGCGGCGTCCACGATGCGCATCGCGTGCACGAGAAACTCCGAGGGGTTGATCGGCTTCTCCAGATAGGCGTACACGTTCAGGTCGAATGCGGTGCGGCGGAGGTCGCGGTCGTCGCGGCTCGCGGTGGTGAAGATCACCGGCGTCGTTTCGCGCCCCGGCATCACGCGCATCCGCCGCAGAAAATCGATGCCGGCCATGTCGGCGACGGTGCTGTTCAGCACGAGAAAAACGGGGTCCACGCCTCCGAGCCAGTGCAGCGCCTCGGCCGCTTTTTTGAAGCAGATCGGCTCGATGTCGGCAATGCGACGCAGGATTTGGGTGAAGCCCGCGAGCGACGCGTCTTGGTCGTCGATGACCGCTACGTGCATGGATGCTCCGCCCAGCGGGCGCGCTGGGACTTCGTGCGAACGAGTGCGAACCTGATGCGCATGCTGATTGTTGCTACGCTCCTATCCACGATCTTCGGTAGCCAGATCGTGGCGCAATTGACGCCGACTTCGCCGCCGCCCGCACCTCTCGCTGCAAGCGTACCCGACGCGCAGACGCTGAACAATGGGGCGTGCATGGATTCGCCGCGCGCGGTGCCGCTCGTGCTCCAGCCGCCGGCGGTGCGTTCGCAGCAGATCGTGCGGATCGACAAGGTCGTCTCGCTGCAGTCGAACCTCGAGAACGAGGTCATCGGCTACCTCTACACGCTCCAGGACGGCTCCATGTGGCTCGGCCAGCGCACGCCGGACTACATGTCGGCCGCCGACGCGCGCGCGATCAATCAGGTCCTCTCCTCGACCCACATGCCCGACCAGCCGCTCTCGGCCTTCCCGCCGACCATGAAATACGGCGTGGCGACGAAGTACCAGCAGTTTTTCCGGGTACAGATCCCTCAGGCGGCCCTGGCTGGGCTTCAGATTCGCCTGGACGCGTGCGTCGCGTGGCCCGCGGGCCGCTCGCTGCCCGACCCCACGATGTAGCCCACCCTGTAGGAGGCGCCTCGGCGGCCGGGAATTAGCAGAGGACGCATCCGAGTGCTAAGACTGCGGGTTTGAACTTCACATGGAGTTTGTCGTACGCCCCCGCGTGGGCTTCGAGCCGAACGCCGACGTCGTCGTTGACGAAGAGCGCGGTCAGATGGTGGTGGCGGTCGAGGTCGCCGGCGCCGATCCGGAGAGCCTCCGGGTCGCCGTTGACGACCGGTACCTGACCATCAGCGGCCTGCGCCGTGAGTCATCCGGCGTCCGTCGCGGTTCGTTCGTGCAAAAAGAGATCGCCTACGGCTCGTTCGCCAAGCGCATCCGCTTGCCGATCGCCGTGGACTTCCTCGGCGACGCGCATGCGAGCTACGCCGACGGCTTGCTCGTCATCGCCCTACCCGTATCGCCGACGGCCTACTTGCCGACGACGCGCACCGAGATTCGTATGATCGTGAAGAGGACGCTTTCCTAACATGCCCGCCAAGAAAACATCACCCATCGTTCCGGCCGGAACCATCGGCATTTTGCCGCTCCAAGAGGCGGTGCTCTTTCCCAACACGGTGATTCCGCTCGCCGTGGTCAAGAAACCGGGCATCGCGCTCGTCGAGGAGGCGCTGCGCGAAGGAAAGCCCATCGGGCTCACCGTCCTCAAGGATCGCGAGACCGAGAATCCCGGTCCCGACGACATCCATCGCGTCGGTACGATCGGCGTGATCCAGAAGATGCTCAAAGTTCCCGACGGCACGATCCGCTGCATCGTCGCGGGGCAGAGCGTCTTTCAGATCGAGCAGTTCGTTCAGCGCGAGCCCTACATGGTGGCGTCGTACACCGAGCTGCCCGAGATCACCGTCGAGAACGAAGAGCTCGTGGCGATGCAGCGCAACCTCGGGCTGCTCTTCCAAAAATTGCTCTCCTACTTGCCGCAAGCGCCGCGCGAGATGGAGATGGAAGTCCAGAACATCACCGATCCGAATGTGTTGACGTACTTCGTCGCATCGACGATGCGTCTCGAGACGGCGGATCGTCAGGCGCTGCTCGAAGAGCGCAGCACCGCCAAGCGCATGCGTAAGCTCACGCTGCTGCTCACCAAAGAACTCGAAGTGGTCGAACTCGGCCACAAGATTCAGAGCGACATCCAGCGCGAGATGGAGAAGAATCAGCGCGAGTTCTATCTGCGCCAGCAACTGCGCGCGATTCAAGAAGAACTCGGCGAGGTCGATCCGCAGCAGGCCGAAGCCAACGAATTACGTCAGAAGATCGACGACGCCAAGATGCCCGAGGACGTGAAGAAGGCGGCCGATCGCGAACTCGATCGTTTGAGCAAAGTGCCGCAAGCGAGCCCCGAGTACAGCGTCATCCGTACCTATCTCGATTGGCTCGTGCAATTGCCGTGGAGCGAGCAGACCACGGACGACATCGACATCAAGAAAGCGCGCGAGATTCTCGACGAGGATCACTACGATCTGGAGAAGATCAAGGATCGCATCGTCGAGTACCTCGCGGTCGGTAAGCTCAAGAACAAGCTCACCGGTCCGATCCTCTGCTTCGTCGGACCGCCCGGCGTCGGTAAGACCTCGCTCGGACAGTCCATCGCACGCGCGATGGGCCGCAAGTTCGTGCGCGTCTCGGTCGGCGGCGTGCGCGACGAGGCCGAGATTCGCGGACATCGCCGCACCTACATCGGCGCGATGCCCGGCACGATCATCCGCGCGATGCGCGACACCGGAACGAAGAATCCGGTGATGATGATCGACGAGATCGACAAGGTCGGCTCCGACTTCCGCGGCGACCCGCAGTCGGCGCTGCTCGAAGTCCTCGACCCCGAGCAGAACTCGACGTTCCGCGATCACTACCTGGATCTGCCCTTCGACCTTTCGCAAGTGCTCTTCGTGTGCACCGCGAATTCGCTCGACACGATCTCGCCGCCGTTGCGCGATCGTATGGAGATCATCCAGCTCGCAGGCTACACCGAACTCGAGAAGCTCCAGATCGCCAAGCGCTACCTCGTAAAGAAGCAGCGCGCCGCGAACGGACTCAAAGAGACGCAGGCGCAAATCGGCGACGCCGCGCTGCGCGCCATCATCAACGACTACACGCGCGAGGCCGGCGTGCGCAATCTCGAGCGCGAGATCGGCACGGTCTTCCGCAAGATCGCGCGCAAGATCGTCGAGAATTCGCGTTACAAGGCGCGCGTGAAAACGGAGAATCTCGCCGATTTCTTGAGCAAGCCGCGCTTCTTCAACGAAGCGAAGAAACGCGTCGCGTCGGTCGGCGTATCGACCGGCATGGTCTGGACCTCGGTCGGCGGCGACATCGTCTTCATCGAGGCGACCGCGATGCCGGGCACGGGTAAGCTCGTGCTCACCGGTCAGCTCGGCGACGTGATGAAGGAGAGCGCGCAAGCGGCCGTGTCGTTCTTGCGCTCGCGTTCGAGCGAACTCGATCTGGCCGACGATTACTTCGCGAAGCACGACATCCACATCCACGTGCCCGCCGGTGCGACGCCGAAGGACGGCCCCTCCGCCGGCATCACGATGGCGACGGCGATCGCGTCGATGCTCACCGGCATCAAGGTGGATCCGAATCTCGCGATGACCGGCGAGATCACGCTCACCGGTCAAGTGCTGCCGATCGGCGGTCTCAAAGAAAAGGTGCTCGGCGCGAAACGAGCCGGCATCACGAAGATCGTCTTCCCGAAGCGCAACGAGATGGATCTCGACGACATTCCGAAGGAAGTCCGCGATACGATGACCTTCGTGCCGGTCGAAGAGATCAGCGAAGTGCTGCAGCACGCGCTCGGCAAACGCATCATCGCGCCGGTTCCGCTCGCCTCGGGCAACGCCGCGAACGTGGTGCCGATCCGCCGCAACGGCGTCGTGAAACGCCCCACCCGCACGACCGAACGCCGCCGCCCCCCACTCCGCAAACGCTAGTCCCACCCGTGTCACCCTGACCCACCCGTGTCACCCTGAGCCACATGTGTCACCCTGAGCCACATGTGTCACCCTGAGCCTGTCGAAGGGGAGAAGGCCCGCATCGAACCGATG
>JAGWSR010000045.1 GCA_028869385.1 bacterium | reverse complement strand
GCGCTCTCGCCATCCTGGCTCCGCGCGCCTTCAGACTCCCCCGTCCAGCACCGCCCACCCACCGCGAGCCAACGCGACACATCGCGGCAATCCACCGTGTCACCCTGAGCGCGCCCCCGGTGTCACCCTGAGCCTGTCGAAGGGCCGCCGCCCCGTGTCACCCTGAGCCTGTCGAAGGGTGGGCGCCCTTCGACAAGCTCAGGGTGACACGGTGGGTGGCGCGCCGGGTAACGCGTGGCGCAAGCGTTGCTATACGTCGGTGCAGACGTCGCGCGTTGCATCGTCCAGCGCGAGGCCGACGAGGCAGCGCATTATTGAAGATACGGGTTTGCGGTGCGCTCTCTGCCGATCGTGGTGAACTCGCCGTGTCCCGGCACGACCGGCGTCGCGTCGGGAAAGTCCATCAGCTTGCGATGAATGGAGGCGACGATGTCTTCCATCGACGTTCCACCCAAATCCCAGCGCCCGATCGCGCCCGCGAAGAGCGTATCGCCGGTGAGCAATTGCGTCGCGGAGCCGTCGCTGCAGGCAAAACAGACGCTCCCCGGCGTGTGTCCGGGCGTATGCAGCACCTCGACGCTCACGCCTCCGACCGAAAACCGATCTCCATCGCGCAGATCGCCGTCGAGTTTTACGACGGGCGGCATCGCGGGCAACCCAAAGCGCGCGGCGAGCATCGGCTGCGCTTGATAGATCGGCAGATCCTCGGGATGCAGCAACGCCGCCGCCCGCGTCCGCTCGCGCAGCCCGCCAACATCCGCAATATGATCGAAGTGCGCGTGCGTATGAATCAAATACTTCGCCGTCAACCCAAGCCGCTCCAAATGCCGCATCACATCGAGCACGCCATCCCCGCCGTCAACAACGATCGCCTCGCGCGTGATCTCGTCCCCAACGATCGTACAATTACACCCCAACATCCCCACCGAAAACGTCTCAACAATCACAAAGCACCACCATCATCCCAGCATTGCAGGCTTGCGCAGCGGGCGTGGGGGCGATTCGCGCGCGTCCCCGCGCATCGCCCCCACGCCCGCTGCGCGAGCCCGCCATCTCACTCAACCCGCATCCCAAAATCATGAAACCCGCCGTTGAAGTACCCAAGCGGCGTCCCCTCGCGCGCCTCGCACGACACGACGCGTCCGATGAAGATCGAGTGTGTCCCCGCATGATGCTCCTCCACGACCTCGCAGTCGAAGTGCGCGATCGTGCCGGGCAGAACCGGCGCGCCCGTCGCGTCGGTCTCGTAGGCGATGTCGTCGAATTGATGCTCGCGAATCTTGCCGGAGAAGCGTTCGGCGAGCTCTTGCTGCCGCGCCGAGAGCAGATTTACGCAGAAGACGCGCGACGAGGCGATGTAGAGGTAACTGCGCGCGTCGCGATTGACGCATACCAGCACCATCGGCGGATCGGCGGAGACCGATGCGAAGGCGGTGAGGGTGATGCCGCGCGGTTCGCCGTCGCGCACGCTCGTGACGACGGTGACGCCGGAGGGATAGTGGCGCATCGCCGCCTTGAAGGCGCTCGCGGTCGTTGCCGCGTTCATCGGATGCGCGCGCCGATGCCCGTGCCGTCGCCGAGGGGAAGGATGGTCGCGTCGAGCTCGGGATGCGAGAGAAAGTACTCGTTGAAATCGCGCATCGCGCGCACGTCGTCGTCGTCATCGGGCGAGGGCGGCGCGGCGACGCGACCGTCGAGCATGCAGTTGTCGATCACGACGATGCCCGAGCGTTTGAGCATCGGCACCACGAGATCGAGGTAGCGTCGGTACTGCGTCTTGTCGGCGTCGATAAAGACGATGTCGAGGTTGCGCTGCTGAAAGTTCTCCAGCAGCTCGATCGCGTCTTGGTTGAAGATCGTGATGTGATCGTCTTCACCCGCGCGGCGGAAGTAGGAGAGCGCGACGTCCGTGCGGTGGGCGTCGGGATCCATCGTCCAGAGCTTGCCGGCGGGGGGTTGGGCGAGGGCCATCCAGAGGGCCGAATAGCCGTAGGCGGTACCGACCTCGAGGATGCGATTGGCCTGCATCATATGGACGAGGACGCTGAGGAAGCGCCCGGTCTCGCGCGAGATGATCGGAATCCCGTCCGCGCGCCCGTGCTGTTCGAGTTCGAGCAGCAGCGGATGAGGGGAGGGGTGGCACGTCTCCAAGTAACGCAGAATCTCGGTCATCTCGAGTACCTGACTTAGCGGGAACCCCCCGCCGACCTCCTCGAACAAAGTGCGCCCATGCGTAGGCAATTGCGCCTGTTTCCGCTCAACGCGGTGCTCTTCCCGGGGGCCGTGTTGAACCTCCATATCTTCGAGCCGCGGTACAAGCAGATGATCAACGAATGTTTGGAAACCGGCGAAGGCTTTGGAGTTGCGCTCATCGCCGATGGAACCGAAGCGGGCGATCCCAACGTCACGCCGCATGAGATCGGATCCATCGCCGAGATCGTGGACGTGCAGACGCTTCCCTTCGGACGGTACTTCATCTCGACGATCGGACGCGAACGTTTTCGCATTCGCGAGATCATCGCGCGCGAACCCTACCTGCTCGTGGATGCCGACGTGATCGATGACCCTGCGGAGCCGAGCGTCGCGCGCGAAGGCGGCGAACTCTTGCCGGCGGTACGCGATCTCTTCGACGAATATCTCGCGATGCTCGTGGAGTACTCGGGACAGGAGCGCGGCGTCGAACTTCCCGACGACGACCCGACGGGTACGTCGTATCTCATCGGCGATTCGCTGCAGGTGGCGGAGGCGGTGAAGCAGCGCTTGCTCGAGATCGACGACACGCAGTCGCGCCTGCGCGCCGAACGCGATTTTCTCGAACGTCTGCTCCCGCAATTACGTCGACTGCTCGAGCGGCGTCGCGACGAACTCGAACGCCGTCGCGACGGCGGCGAGGACAACTCGTACCGCTCCGATCAGGAAAAATTCTTCGGGAAGTTTTTCTCGCTGAACTAGCCGACGCTGCGTTCGGCGGATTTCACGACGTTGCGCAGCAGCGCGACGTTCGTTACGGGGCCGACGCCGCCGGGTACCGGCGTGATCGCGCCGGCCACTTCGACCGCGGAGGCGAAATCGACGTCGCCCTTGAGCACGCCGTCCACGACGGTCGTTCCGACGTCGATCACGGTCGCGCCGGGCGCGATATCCGCTCCGCCGATGAGTCCGGGTACACCCGTCGCGACGACCACCACCTCGGCCATGCGCAGGTAGGGCTGCAGCGACGCGCTCTCCTTGTGGAGCACGGTCACCGTCGCGTCCTGCGCGAGCATAAGCATCGCGACCGGCGCTCCGACGACGACCGAGCGTCCGATCATTACGGTGCGTCGACCGCGCAGCGGCCAATGCGGGCTGCGTTCGAGCAAGAGCATCACCGCGGCCGGGGTGGCGGGTACGAACTCCGTACCGCTGCCGAAGGCCAGGTTCCCCTGATTGGTCGGATGCGTGCCGTCCACGTCTTTGTTCACGGGAATCGCGTCGGCGAGTTCGCGGATCGACAGGTGCGGCGGAAGCGGCTGCTGCAGCATCACGCCGTGCACGCGCGCGTCGTCGCGCAGGCGCTCGAGCAGCGTGCGAACGACGACGGAAGTCGCATTCTCGGGGAGGCGTGCGACCTCGACTTCGACGCCGACGCGCTCGCCCGTGCGCACCAGGTTGCGCACGTAGGCGACGCTCGACTCGTTTTCGCCGACGAAAACGATGGTGAGCTTAGGATGAATCCCGCGCTCGCGTAGCGCACTCGTACGTGCGAGAAGCTCCGTCCGCAGATCGGCGGCGAGCGCTTTCCCGTCGAGAATGTGGGCCGACACGCGGTCGCGGTTTCGTCCACCGGAGGAGAGGCACCTGGAACACGTACGACGCGAAGTGCGTCTTGGGTCGGAATTCGCGGCGGAGGCCTTCGAACGAGCCTTCGACCGGTTCGCGCAGACATACAACGTGCAGCCGCAACTCGCGCGCTGCAGCCCAGACGTGCTCGAACGCTACTGTCGCCTCTTCGAGGCGGGTGAAGACGTCGCGCAGCGCCGCGAGGTAAGCCATCGCGGCATTCCCTTGGTCGCGGCGGTGTTGCCGGCGGGCATCATCGCCTTCGAGGGCGAGGTGGATGAAGATCGGATGGGCGACTGGTGAATCCGCGCCTGCGCGTACTCTTGATCGCGACGGCGCTCGTCGTCGCCGCACTGATCGTGATCCCGTTCTTCCGCTCCGACGGCACGCGCCCGGCTGGCCCGGCCGGACTCGCCGGGTCGCAGGCGCCGGTCTATACGATGCAGACCGACGCGGGTGCCTCGGCGTCGCTCGCGGCGTATCGCGGAAAGATCGTCGTGATGAACCTGTGGGCGTCGTGGTGTCCGCCGTGTCGCGCCGAGATGCCCGATCTCGAGCGCCTCTACGAGCAGTATCGCGGGCGCGGCGTCGTCGTCGTGGGGGTGAATCAGGGCGAGGCGCCCGCGCGCGCAGCCGCCTTCGCCTCGTCGCTCGGCATCACGTTTCCGATCTGGGTTGACGATCAGCAGCGCTACGGCCGCGTCTATGCGGCGCTCGGCTTACCGACGACGGTGCTCGTGGGCCGCGACGGCGTCGTCGTGCGCGGCTTCGACGGCGCGCTGACCCTCGCGCAGATGCGCGCGGCGATCGCGCCGCTCGTGAGGGCGCGATGATCGTCACGCTCGCGCTCGCCGCGCTCATCGTCGTCGGCGTCCTCGTCGAAGCGATCGTCCCGGGCAATCCGCTTTATCACGCCGGCTGGTTCAACGTGCTGCTCGCCGCGCTCGTGATCGCACTCGCGCTGCGCATGCGCGCCGTGCTGCGTACGCTCGCTACTCCGCGCGCCCGCGCGGGCGCGACCATCGCGGCCTTCGGCGTCGCGATCGTCGGTTTCGCGGGCGTTGCGAGCGGGCTTCTCGGGCCCGACGCGCGCACGATCGTCGGCGCGCCCGGCGAACGCGTACGCGCCGACGATCTCGGCGGTGCGCTGCAATTTCCGCTCGCGCAGAGCGGCACGTCGGGAGCCGTCGCGCTCGTGCGCGGCGAACGCGCGCTCGCAATCGACCACACGCGCTACGTCGGCGCGTTCGTGCTTCGCCCCGTGCCGCGCACGGTCGTCGAAATCTCCGCGTCGGACGCGCGCGATGCGCACCTCACGATCACGCAGCCGAGCGGCGCCGCGTTTCTCTCGCCGGTACTGCTCATGCAGAATCGTCAGACGATCTCGAACCTCGACGTCCCGTTCGATTCGTTCGCGCTTCCGGCGGCACACGTCGTCGTGAAGGCGGTGTACTTTCCGCCGGCGATCGCGGCGCAATTCCACAACCTCGATGCGCCGCCGGGCAGTTCGGTGGTGCTCTTCGACGCCGAGAACGAGTCGGGCGCCGAGGTGAAAAACGGCATCGGGGCCGCCGTCGACGGCGGCAGCGTAACCGTCGCCGGCCTCACGCTGCGCCCGAGGGTCTTTACCTATCCGGCGGTCGAGGTGCTCGCGATTCCGCATGTGGACGCGCTGCTCGTCGGGCTGCTCTTTATCGTCGGCGGCATCTTGACGGCGCGCGTGCGCCCGGGTAGGATGGGCGAATCATGACGACCCGCGTCGCGTTCCCGTGCCCGCCGCAGCCGCATCTGGAGATGCCGGTTCGGTAGCGCACGCGTCGTCGAGAAGTACTAGTGACGAGGCCGCTCCAACCGGAGCGGCCTCGTCTTTTTTATTCGGAGCATTCATCGTGCAAGTCGGGATCATCGGCCGAGGCACTCTCGGCGGGGCCATCGCACAGGCGCTCGACGCGCGCGCGCAGGCGCCCGCCGTCATCAGCACGACGCGCGCGAGCGCGCGGGAGAATCGCGCGCTCGCCCGCGCGAGCGACGTGCTGCTGCTCTGCGTCAAACCGCACGATCTGCCGCCGGTGCTGCGCGAGATCGCTCCCGACTTGCGTTCGGAGCAGGTCGTCGTCTCGACCGCCGCGGGCGTACGGCTCGACGATCTGCGCGCGTGGAGCGAGGATCGCGCGCGCGTCGTTCGCGCGATGCCGAATACTCCCGCCCGCGTCGGGCGCGCGATGACGGTGATCGCGTCGACGCCGCAATGCGATGCGCGCGCGCTCGGCGTGACGCGCGAACTCTTCGACGCGATCGGCAAGACGACGGTGCTCGACGAGCGGCTGATGGACGCGGTCACCGCGGTCAGCGGGTGCGGGCCCGCCTATGCGTTCACCTTCATCGAGGCGATGATCGACGGCGCGCTCGCGCTCGGCATTCCGTACGACGACGCGCGGGTGCTCGTTGGGCAGACGCTGCTCGGCTCCGCGCAGATGCTGCTCGCGAGCGACGCGCATCCGGGCGAGTTGCGCCACGAGGTCGCGACGCCCGGCGGCCGCACGATCCGCGGCCTGCTCGCGCTCGAGGATCGGGGCGTGCGCGCGGCGATCGCGCGTGCCGTGATCGCCGCGAGTGTGGCTTAGAACTCGGTCGTGCTGGTGAAGCGAAACCCGTCGATCTTCGCGGTCGGGACGACGAGCGAGTAGCCGTAGCCGCCCGTGCGGTGCGCGTCGCTTGCGAAGACGGCGTGCGCGAGCGCTTCGACGATGCTTTGGTTGAAACGCAGGTTACGCACGCCGCCGACGATGCGCCCGTGCTCGATCAAGAAGGTGCCGTCGCGTGTCATCCCCGTGACGATCGCCTGCTTTTGATCGACGGTTCGGATGTACCAGAAGCGCGAGACGAGCAGTCCCCGCTCGGTCTGCGTGATGAGGTCGTCCACCGAGGACGTGCCGGAATCGACGACGATGTTGAGCGCTTGCGGCCCCCACGCGTTCGGCGCGGGCAGTGCGTGGCCCGTGTTCGCGCGCCCGAGTTTGTGCGCGTAGTAGCTGTCGGTGACGATCTCGCGCACGACGCCGCGCTCGACGAGCGTCGGACGTGCTTTGGGCTGCGCTTCGAAATCGAAGGGCATGCCCGGTGCGAGCGGATGTGCGTAGTCGTCGCGGATCGTGACGCCGTCGGCGAAAAACTTCTCGCCGAGCTTTCCCGCGAAGAACGACGAGCCTTCGTCGTACGACTGCGCGGAGAAGTGCGAGATGAGATAGGTCAGCAACTCGCCGAACGCGGGCGGTTCGAGAATGACGGTCCACGCGCCCGGTTCCACCGCGCGCGGCCGAGCGCTCTCGCGGGCTTTGGTGACCGCGCGTCGTCCGATCTCGTGCCCGTCGAGCGCCCGTACGTCGGTCGCGTAATGCTCGGCGAAGCCGCTCGAATCGTCGGCGGTCACCTTGACGTTGGCCTGCGCGTCGGTGCCGTCGAAGGATGCGAGCGCGCCCGAGCTGTTGGCGATGGTCACGCCGCTCGCCGAGGTCGCAACGTAGCCGGCGCCCCAGGTGTCCGCGATCTCGGCTTGCGCGACGATGGCATCGGCGATGTGCGCGCGCGTGAATGGGTCGGCTTGCGCGGTCGCGTCCACGTACGCGTTCTCGGGCCCATGCGTCGGTGCACCGCTCGGGAGCGTCGGCTGCATGGGGTCGCTCGGAGCGAAGGCGGCGAGGGCGATCGCGCGCGCGACCACGGCATCGATCGCCGCATCGCTCGTTTCGTTCGTCGAGGCGACGCCGGTTCGTCCGCCGACGATCGCGCGCACCGAGATCGAACGATCGGTAGCGGCGACGTTCTGATTGGATATGCCTCGCGTGAATCGCATGAGCGCGGCATCCGACGCGCTCACGATGACCTCGGTCTGGTCGGCGGTCGATGCGGCGAGCGCGCGTTTCGCGATCCGCTCTCGTTCGGCGCTAGTCACCGTAGCCAACCCCCACGCTCACGTTGCGAAAGCGCGCCGGCGCGGCGGCTTGCGTCGTGCGCCCCGTCTGCATCGGCTCGCCCTTGCCGCAGTTGGGCGTTCCCCACGCGAACCACGAGTCGGCATCGGCGATCGCGTCGCACGAATTCCAAAACGCGGGCGTCATGCCCGCGTAGGTCGGATTCTTGAGCATGCGTCCGCGCTTGCCGTTCTTCACTTCCCATGCGATCTCGCAGCCGAATTGAAAGTTCAAGCGACGATCGTCGATCGACCACGAACGATTGCTCTCCATGTAGACGCCGTCGCGCACGTCGTCGAAGAGGTGCTCGAAGGGCGTCGTGCCGGGCAGCAGGCTCAAGTTGCACATGCGAATCATCGGGACGTACTCCCAACTCTGCGCGCGCACGCAGGCGTTGCTCTCGCGTCCGATGCTGCGCGCGGTGTCGTTGCTCATTTCATATCCGCGCAAGACGCCGTCGCGCACGATGTCGGAGGTTCCCGACCGCGTCCCTTCGTCGTCGTAACCGCAGGTCGCCATGCCGTGCGGCATCGTGTTGTCGATTACGATCGTGACGAGCGGCGAGCCGTAGCGGAGCGCGTCGAGCTGATCGAGTTCGAGAAAGCTCGTGCCCGAGAAATTGGCCTCCCACCCGAGCACGCGGTCGAGTTCGGCCGGGTGCCCGCACGATTCGTGAATCTGCAGCGAGACCTGCGATCCGCCGAGGATCACGTCGTAGGTGCCGCTCGGGCATTGCGGTGCGGAGAGCAGGGCGGTCGCCTCTTCGCCGATGCGCGCGGCGTTCTCGCGTAGGCGCGCGGCTTCGACGATCTCCCATCCGCCGGACTGATAGAGCCCGACGTCTCCGGGAAAGGTGCGCGTCTGTACGTCGCCGTCGCCGACGGCCATCGCCTGCAGGCCGCTGCCGCTTTGGCGAATTTGCTGCTCGATCTTCGAGCCGATGCTGCTGACGAAGAACTTATCGGTGAGCCACAGATCGATCCAGGCGCGCGCGACGGCGATGTGCGGGCTCGCGTGTGCGAGCTTCTCGGCTTCCAAGAGCAGCGCGACGCGGTCGCCGAGCGAGATCGTTGCCGGATCGGTCGCCACCGGCGTCGCGAAGCGATCGACGTAGGCGCGCTCGGGCGGTGCGCCGAACGGGCGCCGCGCGATCGAGGCGCTGGCGCGCGCGATCGCGACCGCGCGTGCAGCCGCGGCGTCGATGCCCTCGTTGGTGAGGTCGGCGCTGGCGGCAAAGCCCCACGCTCCATCGACCAGGGCGCGGATCCCGTAGCCGCTGCTCGCGCTATCGGCGAGCGTCGCGACGATTCCGTTGCGTACTTCGATGCGCTCGTTGCGAACGCGCTCGAAGCGAATGTCGGCATAGTGCGCGCCGCGCGTCGTCGCGGTGTCGAGCGCGCGGGCGCCGAGCTCTTCGAACTCCATGCGCCGCCTTTGTGCGCGCGGTCAGGGCGACCCTGCGACGAGCACGCGCACGTCGCGTAGGACGATGCTTCCGCTCGCGTCGCCGGGCGGCCCGATCACGTAGATGGCGGTCAGATGCGCGGGCTGCGCGAGCTCGGGTGGAAAGCGCACGACGACGTGCCGCCATCCGGGCCGGTCCAGCGTCACCGCGCCGAGATAGCGGGCCTCGTTGATGGCGTTGCGTAGCGCGATCTTCAGGTGCGCTCCGCTCCCGTCGTCCTGAACGTCGAAGGCGATGCCGATGCTGCCGACGGGGAGCGCGAGTTCTCCCAGCGCGTAGGCGGCGCGCTCGCCCGGGCCGAGCGCGTACTGCAGCGTGACGCATCCCTGGCACGGGCCCGCGCTCGCCGATCCCTCGCCGCCGCGCGGTGCCGTGAAGAAGCGCACGTGCTCCGCGAACGCAAGAGCGATGGCGTGCGAGCCGACGGTCACGCGGGCGTTGGCGAGATGATCGCCCAGCAAGAGCGAGACCACCGCGTCGTGCGTCGCCGCATGCAAGCTGCCGTCCGCGCCGATCGTCGCGCCTTGCGCGCGCCAGGGCAGCGCGGCCGGCAACGCGAGCGCGAACCCGCGTGCGTCGTACGCGCGCGCCTGCAGTTGCAGGCTTGCGTTCTCGGCGACGTTCGGGTGCGTCGGGAGAATCTCAACGCGCGCCGGATCGCCGCTCACTTCGAGCGGAATCCGCGCGTGGAGCGTCCCGGCGTCCACGAGCAGCGCGCCGTTCCCCGGCGCGTTCGCGACGAACGCGCCGTTCTCGATGTTCCCGAGTGTCGCGGGCTCGACGCGCATCGTTGCCGGCGTGCCGAGCGGCACGACGTGATCGTTCGCGTCGATCGCGCTCAGTCGAAACGGTACTCGTGCGCCGACCAGCGCGCGCAGGGCGTTCGGCTGCGCGACGATCGTCGCGGGCGGACCCGTCGGCGCGTCGGAATAGACGAAGATCCCGTCCGCCACGGGCCGCTCGCTGCCGTCCGACGGCGTGTTCACGAGACTCGGCGCGGCGCTTCCGAGCGTGCGCACCGCAAGCGTCGAGGAGCCGCCGCCGTCGAGGGCCATGCCGCGTACCGCGCCGAGCGAGGCCATGAGCGCCGCGAATTCACGGCGCGTCACGCCGACCGATCGTTCGGGCTCGCGGCCGTCCACCTCGATCAGATAGAGCGTCCCGTCGGAACCGATCGCCGCACCGCTCGAAGGAATGCGCCGATCGTATTCGCCGCCGCTCGGACCGTCCGGATCGTCGTTCCATGCGCCGTCGCTCAGGATCAGCGGGCCGCCGCCGATCGCCGCCGCGACGTTGGCGAGCGGAATCGGCGTCAGGTCGCCGGTCGCCGCGACGGTATCCCCGACGTTCGGTACCCCGGCGCTGCCGTACGCATTGAGCCCGATCGCCGCATAGTATCCGGGCGGTTGCGCGACGGTGTTGTCGAGGATGCCGGTCACGCGATAGGTGGCGAAGGGCGGCGTACCGTCGGTCGGCGTCAACGCGACGAGGGTGAGATTCGCGCGCGGAGCGACGGAACCGAAGGCCGGGGTGAGCAGCGCGATCCCGTCGCCGGGCGGCGGCATCACGTTGAGCGCGTCGATCCCGACGGTACGATCGGCGAGGTGGAGTTGACCGACGAACGAGAGCTCGGTGATCTGCGGAAATCCGTCGCGCGTGATCACGAGCGCCGCGCGCGCGCGCGGCGAGCGTTCGAGCGTGCCGTGCGAGACGACCACGTTCGTCGGCGCGTTCGTATTGCCGATGTCGAAATAATCGCCGTTGATACCGGCGACGGCGCCGGAGCGCCGCGCCATGGCCGAGACGCGCTCGCCGGGCGATGCGAGCGCGTCGTCGGCCAGCACTGTGTCCAGGTGGAGATCGGCGCGGTGCGGCGCGACGGCGACGACGTGCACGACGATCGGCCCCGCGTCGGTGACGAGATCGTACTGCCCGTATTGCACGCCCGGCGCGACGCGCTCGATCGTGGGAGCGTCGGCGAGGATATGCGGAAACGGCGCGGCGGGAGCGAGTTGCGCCGGAAGCAGCGCGAGTGCGAGTGCGGCGATCACGAAGGGGTCAACGTACGACGTTCGGGTGCGGATGCCATACCGCGACGGCGAGCGGATAGCCGCCCGTCGCAAAGGGAGCGCCCGCTTCTCGGCGCAGCGTGTCGGTGGAGAATACGTCCACGCGATCCGCGCGCGCGCAGGGAACGTAGAGCGACGCGCCATCGACCGTCGGCTTCCACGGCACGTCGCACGTCGCGAGCGGCGCATGGCGCGCGCGCAGCGTCGTCGCGTCGAGAACGTCCACGACGTCGTCGTGTTCGTCGGTGACGAAGAGCTCGCGATGCGCCGGGTCGAGGGCGACGCCGACGGGAAAACTGAGCGACGCGCTGCGTGCGAGCAGGCGCGGCACGCGGCTCGCGACGTCGAAGGCGGCGACGCTTCCCGCCGCCGAGAATGGCGACGTGATGCTTTGATTCGAGACCGCGTAGAGACGCGAGCCGTCGGGCGAGAGCGCGAGCGAGAAGACGCGCGGAATCGCCGCGAAGCGTCGCAACTCGACCATCGTATCGGCATCCACGATCGAAATCGTGCCGTCGTTCACGTTGGCGACATAGACGCGGCGGCGCCGCGGATCGACGACGAGCCCTTCGGACGTCAGCCCGAGAATGCGCCGATCCACCGTTCCGTCGCTTGCGATGCGCGTGAGCGCACCCGCGCCGTTGACGTCGCGATCGGTCGCGAAGATGGCGCCGGTGCGCGCGTCGGTCGCGACCTCGTCGGAGAAGAGCACGCCGTCGTACGTCCGCACGCTCCACGGCGTGAGCTTCGCGATGGTGAAGGTGGAGCCGTTCGTGGTTCCCGCGGCAAGGTCGCCGTTCTCCGAGATCGCGACGTCACTCGGCGCGCCGCCGATGCCGAGCGCGGCGCGTTCGGTAAACGGTGCGCTCGCGTCGTGGATCACGATGCCGTCGTCGTAACTCGCGACCGCGATGAACGGGCGTGTGGGATCCGGCGGCGCCGCAAACGGGATCGTGCGGGCCGCGAGGGCGACGGCGTTGCTCGCGACCAGCGTCGCGGATTGATCCGGCGTGCTCGGCGGCAGGTAATAGGCGTGCGAGTCCACGCTGCCGGGCCCGGTGAGCGAGACGCGATACGGCGGCGTCATGCCGTCGACGTCGAGCGGAATGACGCTGCCGGGGAGATAGGGGAGCGACGCCGCGACGAACGCGGCGGTGGCGCGCAGCGCGTGCGGCGCGCGCGGAATCCCCGCGCCGAACGCGATGAGGGCCGCGGTGGCGGCTGCGATGCGAAGAGTGTTCACGCTGCTTGCTCGACGCGCAGCGACGTCGCGGCGTGACCGTCGGCTCACCGCGCGCTGCCGTTGCCGAGTGCGGCGCTCACGCGCGCCAGGCCGTCGAGGATATCGGTGCTCGGTGCGACTGCCGTCTGCTCCGTGCGCGCGAGATCGAACGCGGTGCTCGCGATGCGGAAATCGTCGAAGGTGCCCGCGACGATCGTTCCGTCGGGGTCAACGGCGTACGCGCGCTCGGGTTCGAAGACGACGACGAAGAGGCGCAACTCGAGCGCGCGTGCGCGCGCGAGCGATGCGAGCCAGGGATGCGCCTCGCGCGCGTGCAGCGCGATCGTGCGATACCCGGCCGCGCGATACGCGACGAGCGTGCCGGGGTCGATGGCCGCGTGCGCCTCGACGCGCGCAAGGCCGAGGCGAGCGCCGAACGCGTCGCCGAATTCGGCGTGTGCGTCGAGCGCGCCGTCGGCGTCGAGCAGCGCGACGCGCGCGGCGACGTCGGCGGGCATCGTTCCGGCACAGAGCGCGACGCGCACCACGCCGCGTGCGGTCGGCGCCGCGGGCGAGAGGTGCGGACGCGACGCGCGGGGGCGGGGCGCGTCGCCGATTGCGACGCTCGCGTGCACGAGCGTTTCCTCGCGTTCGCTCGCGATCGCCGCGATCTCGCCCGCGCCGTCCACGATCTGCGATTTTCCGCAGTAGGCGACCATCGCGCGCTCGACCCCACATTTGTTCGCCGCGACGAAGGGCACGCCGTTCTCGAAGGCGCGCATGCGCGCGAGCAGGTCGGCCTGCGCGTTTTCGAGGCGGTGCGGATCGCGCCCCGAGGTGACCCAGGCCGTCGGCATCACCAAGATCTCGGCGCCGCGATCGACGAGCCCACGGCTGAGTTCCGGCATGCGTCCGTCGGCGCAGACCAGCACGCCGAGCGTGCCGACCGAGGTGCGTACCGGTTCGACGCGCGATCCCGCGTCGAACCACTTGCGGTCGAAGTGCCAGAGAAAGAGCTTGTCGGCCGTCCCGGCGAGCGTCCCCGTGCGATCGATGACGGCGGCGCTGTTATAGAGTCTGCCTTCGCGGCGCAGCGCGGCGCCGACGACGATCGCGCAGTCGCGTTCGCCTGCGATCGCTTCGAGCGCGCGCAGCGTCGCCGCGACCGCGGCGTCGTCGATGCCGTCGTCGCCGAGGACGTAGGCGGGGAGCGTGCCTTCGGGCAGCACGAGCACGTCGCGGTCGCGCGCCGCTTCCGCCGTAAGCGCAAGCAAGCGCTGCGTCTGTTGCGCGAAGGCGTCGCGGTCGTGGGCGCGCAGTTGCAGCGCACCGATACGGAGGCGTCGAGTCACGCGTGCGACCTTCTACGCGCCGTACGCTCGTGGCCTTGCCGAAACGTCCGTTGACGGGACAAACGTTTACAGCGCGAATAGGTGAGCAACTTCACGCCTCGAGTACCGTAGGAGAACCTCGTGAAACGAACCCTGATCCTGTCGTGCGCGCTTCTCGCGATTGGAGCCGCCGCGACCGTGGCGCACGCGGCGCCGGCCGCCAAAGATCCTTGCGCCTCCAAGCCGAGCAAATGGGCGCGCGCGCAGTGCGAGAGCTTCACGCACTCCGCCCCCGGCGACGAATACTTCGGCCGAATGAAACTGAGCTACCTCGGCATCAACAACACGTTCCACGACGAGTCCATTCGCGCGGGCGCCTACACGACCGATTCGGGCATCATCTCGAAGGTCGGCTTCGCGGACGAAGCGCTCAACGCGTGGTCGCAGCGCTTTCCCGGCGATCCGCAACTCGCCCGCAGCTACTTCCTCGCGATCCAGATGTACAAGAAGATCTACACGCAGACCGCGCAGCAGAAGGCGTGGAGCTACATGAACCTGCTCGTGAAGCGCTTCCCGACGACCTACTTCGGCAAGCTCGAGAAGGCCGATCTCGCGCGCGGCTTCACCGAGCACTGGTTCGCCCTCCCGCAACTCTGCCCGACGCCGCTGCCCACCGGAGTGATGCCCGAGACGACGCCGGCCGCCACCGCGACGCCCGAACCGAAGGCGGGCGAACCGAAGGTCGATATCATCACGCCGCCGTGCGTGCAGCCCTCGCTGCCGCCCTCGCCGTCACCGTCGCCGGGCGCATCGAGCCACCCGTAACCGACGCGCGGCCTCGATGAAAAAAAGGAACGGCCCCGGGCGAACCCGGGGCCGTTCCTTTTGTGTCGTTCTCGACTCGTACTTAGAACTTGAGTCCGAGGCCGATGTAGGGGCCGAAGTTGCCACCGTCGCTGGGGGCATTGGTCTTGTTCCGGTACGATTCGCCGAGCACACCGCCCTCGATGAAGAGCGGGCTGTTGGCGAACGAGTACGCTACGCCAATTTGCGCCTTCAGGACGTTGTACGCGAGCTGGTACGAGGTGCCGCCGGTGAACGCCGCATCGGTGTTCCCCTTGACGTTACCGTAGTACCACACGCTGCCGTACACCGAGAACGGATGATCGAGATCCGGAAGTTTCTCGAGACCGAAGCCGATGTTGGACATCTTCGGATAGCCCGCGTTGTTCGCGCGGAACATGTAGCCGATGCCGACGTAGATACGCGGATCGGCGATCTTGAGGCCGAAGCGCGCGTCGAAGTCGTACGAGCGAACCTGGAAGGCCGGAACGAAGGTCGAGCCGGTCTGGCCGATCGTCGTCACGAAGCAACCCGGGTCGTTCGGGCCCGCGCAGTTGTGCGGGTAGTTGATCTGACGGTAGTCGCCTTCGAGCATCCACGGCAGGTTGAAGAGATTGAACTCCGCACCGGCACGGATTCCGTAGGAGAAGCCGTTCTTGTTGTTATCCGAGCTCGTGCCCGGGTTGAACTCGTCGTACACCTTGGGCGACAGGATGTAGTCGCCGGCGATGAAGACGTCCTTATAGGGCGTCGCAACCGGGGCCGGGGTCGGCGTGGGCGGCGGCGTCGCCGGCATTTCGGTCGGCGTCGGTGCCGGGGTCGGCGGCGGGGTCGGCGGCACGTAACGCACCACGACGACCTGCTTGTCGGGGACCCACTGGACGTAGGCTCCCATGCCTTCCGAAATCACGCGGACCGGGACCACGACGTGGCCCTGGTACATCATCGGCGGCACGTCCAGGGGACGCGATTCGCCGTTGATGACGACTTCCGGCTTTCCGACCGTGACCTTCACGTCGGCGCCGGGTTTACTAACGTCCACCGTCTTGCTGGCCGCGTCGTACGAGACGGTCGCGCCCATCTGCTCGAACATCGAACGAAGCGGGATCAGAACCGTGCCGCCGCGCACGAGCGCAGCGAGCACGCGACCCTGCTTGAGGACGTCGGGCTTGGCATAGACATGGTGGTCGTTGAAGAGAATGGGGACTTGCCCCGACGGCGGGGAACCGAAGTTCGCCGGCGGAGCCGCCATGGTCGAGCTCGACGCCTGCGCGATCGCGTTGGTTCCGATGTTTCCATGCGACGCGGAGGTGGTCGGAGCTGCGACCGCGTTAAGTCCAAGACCGGCTGCGAACAGCGCGGCGAGGACTCCGGTGCTCAGTCGCTTCAATGTTTCCTCCTAGATAGAATGAGACCTCAGCTTGTTTTGGGTTTCCGCGACGCTAACGTCTGTTGGACCCATGCCCCAGCCTCTCGGCGTAAAGGGCACAGATCCCCCCAAGACAATCCTGCTTTATCTGTTCGGGGGCCCGTTTGCCCCCCCTGCAGTAAGACCCGTGCTAGTTACGGGTTTCTCTTACGGTACCTTCACGTAAGCTTTTCTTCAAGCTTGGCGAGGAACTTCGAGCGGTCGATGAGATAGCGCTCGTGGGTCCCCTCCGCGACGGGCTCTTGCTCGTCGAAGACCGAGACCGCGAAACTGATCCGCGGACCGTCCACCATGACCACCTCGACCTCGGTCCGGACGATGAACCCGACCGGGACGGGCTTGTGGTGCTCGAGGTCCACGTGGGTGCCGAGCGAGACGCTCTCGGTACCGAGGATCGGCTCGATGCACGCGATGGCGGCATTCTCCACCATCTGAACGAGCATCGAGGTGGAAAGGACGTCTACCCCTTTGTTGCCGGCCTTTTCGGCCGTCATCCACTCTTCGACGCGCGTCTGCAAGCTATACGAGCGGCCAATATCGAGTTTCGCGCTCATGCGGGGGGAGAATACGCGCAAAGCGCTGCCTCTCCTCGATACGACAGCGGGTTCTCAGGATTGGTCGCCAACCTAGTGAATCAATTGAGCCCGCTCGACCGTAGTACGCGTAGAATCGCGACGATCTTTCGGACCACCATACATAGGAGCATCATGCAGTACCATCGCTTGGCAGTCGCCGCGCTCGCGACGACGCTCGCCCTCACCGCCTGCGGCAAAGGCGGCGCACCGCGAGGCCCGGCGCCTCTGAGCGTTGACGTCGCGACGGCGGCGCAGCGCGATATCGCGACGTACCTCTCGCTCGACGGGCAGATCGCTCCGCTCGAGCAATCGACGCTCGCGTTCCAGCA
This sequence comes from bacterium, assembly GCA_028869385.1. Classification (GTDB taxonomy): domain Bacteria; phylum Vulcanimicrobiota; class Vulcanimicrobiia; order Vulcanimicrobiales; family Vulcanimicrobiaceae; genus REEB354. The sequence goes on along the minus strand of JAGWSR010000045.1, from coordinate 10,955 downwards.
GAGCGGACCGATCTCCGCGATCTACGTGAACGTCGGCGACCGCGTGAGCGCGGGCCAGGTGCTCGCAAAGATCGACGATTCGACGCTGCGCGCGCAACTCGCGCAGGCGCAGGCACAAGCCGCGCAGCAGAGCGCATCCGCGCAGGGCGCGACGGTCGGCCTGCCGGTCGCGCAGCAGCAAAATCAAGCCGCGCTCGCGACGGCGAAGGCCGCGCTCGATAACGCGAAGCTCGTGTACGATCAGGATCAGCAACTCTTCACCCAAGGCTACGTTTCGCAGTCGCAACTCGCGGCGGCGCGCGCGTCGTACGTGCAGGCGCAGAACCAGTACGAGAACGCGCAGATCGGCCTCCGCAACAACGTCGTGAGCGAGCAGAACGTCAAGGCAGCGCAGGCGGCCGCGCAAGCGGCGGCCGCGAACGCCAACACGCTGCGCACCGAGATCGGACAGACCGTGCTTTACGCGCCGTACGACGGCGTCATCACCGCGCGCAACATGGATCCCGGCGCATTCGCCGGCCCGCAATCGCCGGTGCTCGCCATCTCGCGCGTGAGCACCGTGTGGATCAACATCAACGTTCCGGACGAAGATCTCGCCTACGTACAACCGGGTGCGAAGGTGACGTTCGCGTCGAGCTCGCTCCCCGGGAAGAACTTCACCGGTCGCATCGCCACCGTCAACGCGGTGCCGACGCAGGGAACGCTCTCGTACCTCGCGCGTCTCCAGATGCCGAACGCGGGCGATCTTTTGCGCGGCGGCATGCTCGTGACCGCGACGCTCGTCAAGCAGTCGCACGCGAACGCGGTGGTCGTACCGCGCACCGCGATCGCGCAGACCGAAAACGGCGATGCGGTGTACGTCGTGGGTCCGGACGATAAGGCGCAAGAGGTTCCGGTGCGCGTCGGCATCCAAACTGACACGCTCTCCGAGGTGATCTCGCCGAAGATTCGTCCGGGGACGAAGGTGATCACCACGCGCCCCGATGCACTCAAAGACGGAAGTGTGGTCGCGGTCAACGGAGCGACGCCGCAGCCGTCGGCGTCACCGGGCGGAGCGCATTGATGAGCGCGCGCAGCATCCTCGCGCGGTCGCTCGTCGCGGCGCTCGCGCTTCTGCCGCTCGTCCCAGAGTCGGCGCACGCCGGGCAGACGAACGCGCAGCCGTTGCCGCTCATGACGCCCGCGCCGATGCCGACCGCCTCGGGAACGCCGATGCCCTATCCCGCCTACGGCTCTCCCGCGCCCGATATCACGCAGCAGCAGCCGCACGCGGGCGTACCGGCAACGGTGACGCTCGCGCAAGCGATCGACATCGCCGTCGCACAGTCGCCGGCGTTCGCCTCGCAGCGCGCCCAGTATCGCGCGATCGCGGCGAAGTATGGTGCCGAGAAAGGGGCGCTCTTTCCGAATATCTCGGGGAGCGCGTCGATCACGCGCGAGTACGGGAGTTCCGGTACGACGACGGGCTCGAGTTCGTCGTCGGGATCGGGCTCTTCGTCGAGCGGGACCAACGCGAAGGGCTACTTCACGACCGAGACCGCGCGCGCGACGCTGACGCAATTGATTTTCGACGGCGGCCGCGTGATCGCGGGCATCCATAGCTCGAAAGAGGCCGATATCGCCGGGCGCGACACGCTCGTGCGCCAGTTGCAGACGCTCGCGTTCGACGTGGCAACGGCGTACTATGGCGTGCTCCAGGCGAAGGCGAGCGTGGATGCCGACGCCGCGCTCGTGCGCCAGTTCGAAACGCAAGAGAACGTCGTTGCCGCGCAGATTCGCACCGGCGCCGCGGCACGGTCGGATCTCGCCGCCGCGCAGTTTCAGACCGCGCAGGCGCGCGGCGCGCTGATCACGGCGCAGGGGGCCGAGATCGGCGCGGAGTCCACCTTCGCCACGACGCTCGGACTCGACGCGGATACGGCGGTGACGCCGCAGTCACTCGGCTCGAATCCCGCGCAGATCAAGGCACTCGGCTACCAGAGTTCGCTCACCGAAGCCCTGCAGCTACGGCCGGATTATCTCGCGGCGGTGCACTCCGTCGCCTCGTCCGATGCGAACCTGCGCTTCGCCAAGCTCGCGCGCTTTCCGCAAGTCGATCTGAACGCCAGCAGCGGTACGTCGCGCACGCTGCTCTCCACGCCGAACGTGATGACGCCCTTCTCCGGCACGGGCTCCATCGGCGCGACGATCACGGTGCCGATCTACGATCAAGGCCTCACCAACTACAACGTCGCGGTCGCGGCCTCGCAGGACGATCAGGCGAAGGCGGCGCTCTTGCAGTCGCGTCTCACGGTCCAATCCGACGTGCGCGGCGCGCTCGCGAACCTGATCTCGGCGCGCGCGAGCCTCGTGCAGGCCAAGGCCGAGCTCCAGAGCGCGACCGTCAACAGTCAGGCTACGTCGGCGCGCTACCGGGTCGGTGCGGCGACGATTACCGATATCGTGACGGCGAACGCGTCGCTCGCGACCGCCGAGCGCGACGAGATCAACGCGCTCTACAACGAGCGGCTCGCCGAGGAGCGCTACACGTACGCACTCGGCGCGAGCGACCTCAAGCTCTAAGCTCCGCGTTCGCGCGGGGCGTTCGGGGACGGTCGTCAAAGGAAGCGGGGATATGGCCCCACATCCTTCGACCGTCCCCGTCTCTATCTCCGATCCGGTCAACGCCGCGATCCTCGCCGTCTCCGAGGATCGTCTCGCCGGATTTCAACGCGATCCGTTCGGCGAGATCGCCGAGCGCAGCGGCGTCGCCGTCGAGCTCGTCATCGAGCGCGTCGTCGCGATGCTGGAGGCGGGAACGATCCGCCGCGTCCGTCAGACATTGATGTCCACCAACCTCGCGCGCGGTGCACTCGTCGCCTGGCAGGTGCCGAACGACCGCCTCGATGCCGCCTTCGACTATCTCTTTAACGAAGATCCGTTCTCCGGGCATGTGGTGATTCGCACGACCGACGCCGTGACGCCGGGGAGCACCTACCGTCTCTGGACGACGCTCAAGGTGCCGCAAGGTTTCTCGCTGCGCAAGCACGCCGAGCTGCTGCGTGAAAAGATCGGGGCCGAGCACTTTCGCCTGATGCCCGCGAAGATGGTCTTCGCGCTCGGCGTCGGACACGTGCGTCGGCGCACGCTCGAACCCGGCGAGCGCGCGGACGTCTATGCCGAGCCGGCCAATACGGCGATCGTCGAACTCGACGAGCTCGAGTGGCGCGTGCTCACCGCGCTCAAGCGCGAGTTCACGCCCGGCGAGATCGTGCGCAATCTGTGGGATGCGCGCGCGAACGAAGCCGGCGTGTCGCTCGACGAATTCGAACGCGTCGCGCGCGAACTCAACGAGCGTCGCATCATCGGGCGTTTCTCCACGTTCCTCGAGCACGTGAAGGCGAACGCGAACAACGAGCGGGTGACGCGTTACAACGCGCTCTTCCATTGGGCCGTTCCGCAGGGACGCGAGATGGATGCCGGGCGCGAGGTCGGCCGCCACTACGTGATCACCCATGCCTACTGGCGCGAAGGCGGCCCCGAGTTTCGCGGCGTCAACATCATGGCGGTCGCGCACGGCATGGAGAAGGAGCGGGTGCTCGCGCACAAGGCCGCGATCGACGCGCACCTGCGTGAAGCCGGCATCGAGTGCGGATACACCAACGTGTTCTGGGGCGGCCGAAGCGAGATCAAACCCTCGGAGATCGCGCCCGACGCCTATCGCGCCTTCTGCGCGCGCCACGGTATCGATCCGTCCACCATGCTCGCCGAATCCGGCGAAGAAGAAGGAGGCTCGCTCTGAACACCACGCTTCGCGCGGCAATCGCGGGATGTGCGATCGCCGCCACGCTCGCCGCGTGCACCAAGACCGCGACCACCGCGGGGGGCACGCATCCGTGGACGCGACCCGGCGTGCTGCGTTTCGCCGAGAATCAGGATCCCAAGAGCCTCAACCCCGTGCTCGACGGATCCGCGCCCGCGCTCGATCTCTCGATGTTCATCTTCTCGTATGCGGTGCGCTACAACGCGGACGCGCAGCCCGTTCCCGATGCGCTGAGCGAGATTCCGACCGTGGCGAACGGCGACGTGAGCAAGGACGGGCTCACGCTCAAATACAAGCTGCGCCACAACATCACGTGGCAAGACGGCGTGCCGCTCACCTGTAAGGATCTGCGCTTCACGTGGCAGTACGTGATGGATCCGCATACCAACATCTCCGCGACCGACGGCTTCAGCTCGATCAAAGATATCGATTGCAGCGATCCGTACGTCGCCGTGATTCATCTCAAGAGCGTGTACGCGCCGTTCCTCGAGACGATCTTCGGCCCGAACGGCAACGCGCCGATTCTCCCCGAGCACCTGCTTGCGAAGTACATGGACGGCAAGGGTTCGCAGAATACGGCTCCCTACAACGCGATGCCGATCGGCAGCGGTCCGTTCAAAGTGATCGAGTGGCAGCGCGGCACGGTCGTGAAGATGGAGGCGAACCCGCACTACTTCCTCGGCGTGCCGAAGCTCCACGAGGTGGACTTCTACATCGAGCCCGACGAGAATACACTCGAGACGCAAGTGCAAACGCACGCGATCGATATGCTCGCGCGCGGAACGGCGATCAACTGGCCGCGCTACGCCGCGCTCGGCGCCGATCCGAAGAACGGCCTGAAGGCGATCCAAGTCAACTCGTTCATCTTCGACCACATCGATTTCAATCTACGAAATCCGATCCTCTCCGACGTCAACGTGCGTCGCGCGCTCGCGTATGCGACCAATCGCGACGAGATCATCGCGAAGATCTATCACGGCGCCGCCTATCCCGCGCAGACGCCCGAGCATCCGCTGCTCTCGTGGGGCTATACGAAGAATATCCAGCAGTATCCCTACGATCCGGCCAAGGCCAAACAGTTGCTCGATGCGGCGGGCTGGCACGTGGGCCCCGACGGCATTCGCGTGAAAGACGGCGCGCGCCTGACCTTCAACCTGAGCACGCAGGCCGAGTCTACCGGCGGCAAGGCCGTACAGGCGCTGCTGCAGCGCGAGTGGCACGACGTCGGCGTGGATGCCGAAGTCAAGAACTACCCAACCTCGCAGTTCTTCCAGAACGGTTCGCAAGGCGTCCTCGAGGGCGGGCATTACGATGCGGCGCTCTTCGCGTGGATCGGCGCGGCCGATCCCGACGTGAATCAGCTCTACTCGGCCAACAACCTCGCGCCGCGCGGGCAGAACTCGCTCTTCTGGACGAACGCGAAGGCGACGGCCGCGCTCGCCGACGCAATCTCGACGGTCGATCAGGCGCGGCGCAAAGCCGACTACGTGACCTTCCAACAGGAGCTCGCGAAGGACGTTCCGACCATCGTCATCAGCTTCCGTAAAGAACCGTACGTGTACAACACCGACCTGCGCGGCTTCGACCCCTCGCCGGTCATCTCGCCCTTCTGGAATCCGTGGGAGTATTCGATTTGAAGCGACTTCTTGGCCTCGCCCTCGCGCTCGGCGTGCTCGCAACGGGCTGTTCGAAGGTCGGCGGCGGCGGCGTTGACGGACGCGCGAACGCGTGGACGCACCCGCACGTCTTGACCTTCTCGGACGCGGGTGATATCAACACGCTCAATCCGCATCTCGGGCAGTTCGCGGCGATCGGCGATCTCTCGTCGCTCACGATGGCCTATCTCGTGAAGTGGGACGAGCACAACCGCGCCTATCCGGAACTCGCGACGGTCGTTCCCACCAAGGCCAATGGCGGCGTAAGTGCCGACGGCCTCACGATCACCTATCATTTGCGCCACGATGCGAAGTGGTCCGACGGCGTACCCTTTACCGCCGACGACGTCGTCTTCTCGACGCACGTCGTGCTCAATCCGGCGAACAACGAAGTGAACCGGCAGGGCTGGGATCAAATCACGAAGATCGACGAGCCCGATAAATATACGGTCGTCTTTCACCTGAAGAGCCCATACTCGCCGTTCGTCGAGACGTTCTTTTCGACGGCGGGTGCGAATCCGTGCCTCTTGCCGAAGCATCTGCTCGCGAAGTATCCCAACATCAACAACGTCCCGTACAATAATCTGCCGGTCGGCATCGGGCCGTTCAAGTACGAGCGATGGGATCGTCAGCAGCAGGTGGTACTCGTGGCGAATCCGCTCTACTTCCGCGGTCGTCCGAAACTCGATAAGATCATCTATAAGATCGTCCCCGATCGAAATACGCTCCTTTCGCAACTGCAAGCGCACGAACTCGATATGTGGAATCTCGTGCCGGGAAACTATCTCGCGCGCGTGAAGGCGATTGCGGGCTACACAACGGTCGAGATCCCGAGCTACTATTGGGACCATCTCGACCTCAACCTCGCCAATCCCGCGCTGCGCGATCCGGTCGTGCGTCGTGCGCTGCGCATGGGATGGAATCGCGCCGCGCGTCTGCAGAAGATCGGTCACGGCCTCGGCAGTCTCTCGGATTCGCCGACGCCCATCGGCGCGCCGTATGAAGTGAAGGAGCCGCTCGTCGCCTACGATCCCGACAAGGCGAATGCGATGCTCGACGCGGACGGTTGGAAGCGCGGCCCCGACGGGATCCGTACGAAGAACGGCATGCGTCTGGACTTCCGTTACGCGATCTACGCGGGCGTGCCCGACGTCGATAACGGCATCGAGATGCTGCGCGCCGATTGGAAAAAGCTCGGCGTGACCCTCGAAGTGAAGCACTATCCGACCGCGCTGTACTTCGCACCGATCCAAGAGGGCGGCATCGTATATAGCACCAAGTGGGATATCACGAGCTTCGCGTGGCTAAACGACGCGATCGGCGACTATTCGCAACTGTACGCGTGTAACGCGATCCCGCCGAAGGGTCAGAACGATCCGCGTTGGTGCGATCCCGTTGCCGACCGCGCGATGCACGCGCTCTACGGCCACTACGAGCAGCCGCAGCGTAATTCCGACGTCAAAGTCGTCGTGGACCGGATGTACGATCAGGTTCCGGTCATCGTGCAGGATCAGCGGATGGACGTCTTCGCCGTCAACGGCGACCTGAAGAACTTCCACCCGAACGCGATCACGCCGTTCGATAACTTCATGGACGTGGATATCTGATCGGGGGTCAGACGAGGACGTAGATCGCGAGCCGTTCGAGCGCGCCCTCGTTCCCCATCGCGTACGCCGCACCGCCGGGAAAACGCGCTTCGAACATCTGCGCGTACGGCCCGAGGTTCGTCGGAAGGCCGCCGGCGGGCGCGAAGTGCTCGGGGAGCGTGGTGATCGATCGACCGATCGCGATCTCGCCCGGCACCAGGCGAAAGCGGAGGTCGCGCGGGGCGAGGTTCGGGGCGCGCTCGACGCGCGGAAGGTAGAGCTCGGCCGACGCTAGGCGATCCTTTGCGTAGAAGCAGCTGAGGAAGAGTCGCCGTCCGTCGTCGCCTCGCACGCAGTACGTGTGCCAGCCGCGTTGCGGATAGGCGAACGCGACGCCGAGCGCGCGCTCGACGTCCGCGCGCGTCGTGGACGTGACGTCGAGTGCGATCGTTTCGCTGAACATGACGATCGGGCGATCGGCCGGCGGCGGCGGCACGCGCTCGTTGCTGCGCGCTCGCTCGTAGATGTCGGCGAGAATCTCGACGGCGCGCTGCATCGTGAAATCCGGCGGTCGTTCGTCGCTCATGCGCCGGTGCTCGTTGCGGGGAGATGCGCGTGCGCACCGCCGAGGATGGCGATGAGCGCGAGCGTCGTGGCGAGATACCACACGCTCACGCGCGCGCGCGCGGCAAAAGTCATCGCTGCGGCGCGCGGATCGGGTGAGCCGCGAAATACGGCGAGCATCGCCGGAATGCCCATGAGCGCGATCACCACGATCAAGAAGATCGGCACGTGCAGGTAGATGGCGGCGACGACAAAGAGCGCGACGCCGACGATCCAGAGCGGCGGCCAGACCGCGCCGATGACGCGTCCGCCGTCGAACGGCAGCACCGGAATCATGTTGAAGAGGTTCAGGAACGCCGAGAGATCGGCGCATGCGTACCAAAACGCTTCGTGCGTCGCGACGCCGAACGCGTAGCACACGAATGCGAGCGCGAGGCCCGTGACCGGACCGGCGAGCGCGATGTAGGCGTCTTGTTCGAGGTCGGGGGCGATGGCGCCGGCGGTGAAGGCGCCCATGAAGGGCACGAAAACGGGCGCGCGGACCGCGAGTCCGTAACCCTTGTAGGCGTAGTAATGCCCGAGTTCGTGCGCCAAAAGCGCGAGCGCCAGCACGATGCCGAGTTGCCACCCGAACGCGAGGGCGTAGAACCAGAGCGAGAGCAAGAACGTCCAGCTCGTTCCGAGGAGCTTTGCGCCGAAGAAGAGCCACTTCGCCTGGAGCAGCACCAGGAGCAGCGTCTTGAACTTCGCGACGATGACGGCGACGCCCGCGGCGAGGGTGCCCCAGCCGCCCGTGCGACGCGTGTCGCGCTGCGGTTGAGGGGCTTGGGAATCGGGCGTTTGGTACTCGCCTTCGAGCGGGTCGCGGTCGTGCATCGCCCGCCACTTCGCGAAGAGAGCGATGTGCGCCCGTCGAACCGTGCGTGCATGGAACTCCGCGAGCCGATCGAGCGCCTCATCCGCGACCCCAAGGAGTTCACGCGCGGCGTGAGCTTTCCCGATCCCGCCGAGATTCGGCTGTACGACGAGACCCTTCGCGACGGCGAGCAGATGCCCGGCGTTTGCTACACCCCGCAGCAGAAGCTCGAGATCGCCAAGGCCCTGGCCGCGGTCGGCGTGCACATCATGAGCGTCGGCTTTCCGGCTGCGTCCGACGGCGATCGGCGGACGCTCCAGTTGGTGATGGATGCCAAGCGTCGCGGGGAGCTCGGCGACGTCGAGATCGTCGTGATGTGCCGCAGTAACCGCAACGATATCGACGTGACGATCGAGACGCTGCGCGCGGTCGGCATCGCGCCGTCCGCGGTGACGTTCTTCATTTTTACGAGCGGAAGCGACCTCCACCTCAAGTACAAGATCGGCAAGACGCTGCTGCGCTTCGAGGGCCGCGACGAGAGCGAGTGGCTCGACCTGCCGCTCGAATTCTATCGCAACGCGAACGTACGCCTGCAGTGCGACGCCATCCGTCACGCGCGCGAATGCGGCGTCGAACGTATCGAGTTCGGCGGCGAAGACGGCAGCCGCGGTGACGTCGAGTACTTCATCTCGTATTTCAAAGCGGGCCTCGAGGCGGGCGGCACGCGGCCGGCATGGCCCGACACCGTCGGCTGCCTCACCCCCGAGGCGATGCGCTGGTACGGCTCGCGCATCATTGCGGGACTGCCGAAGGGCATTCCGGTCGTCGCGCATCTGCACAACGATTACGGATTGGGCACGATCAACGCGATCACCGCGACCTCGTGCGGCTTCAAGGTGATCTCGGTCACGGCGAACGGCTACGGCGAGCGTGCGGGTAACGTGAAACTCCACGAATACGCGGTCGCGATGCGCGTGCTTTACGGCATCGAGATTCCCGGCTTTCAATACGAAAAGCTGCGCGATCTCGCGCGCTTCATGGAGCGCATGAGCGGCATTCCCATGCAGCAGCACGAGCCGATCATCGGTACCAAGGTCTTCGCGCACGAATCAGGCATTCACACGCACGGCGTCTCGATCGACCGGCGCATCTACGAAGCGGTTCCCTCGGAACTGGTCGGCGCGCAGACGAGCTTCGTCTTCGGCAAGCATTCGGGTGCGGCGCTCGTCGAGACGACCCTGCGCGCGCGCGCCGACGCGCTCGCGCAGCACGGGATCGAGGTGACGAGCGATCTCGCGCAGCGCGTGACCGAAGAGGTCAAGCGGATTCGCGAGGAGCGCGCCGCGTCGAGTTCGGCGTCCGAGGCGATCGCGCTCTACGAAGACGCGATGCGCAAACTCGCGATCTCCGAAGACGATCTCGCGGGAATCGCGATCGCGCTCGAACGGCCGGAGGCCGTGCCCGCAGGCTAACCACGACACGTTCGACGAGGGGCGCATCACCATGGCGAAGGTTCGGATCAACGCATTCTCGATCTCGCTCGACGGCTACGGTGCCGGTCCGCGCCAAGATCTCGAGCATCCGCTCGGTGTCGGCGGCGAGGCGTTGCACGCCTGGGTCTTTCCAACGTACTCGTTCCTGCACATGCACGGAGGCGGCGGCGAGGGCGGCGAGCGCGGCGTGGACGACGGATTCGCCGCGCGCGGATTCGAAGAGATCGGCGCGTGGATCCTCGGTCGAAACATGTTCGCCCCGAGTCGCGGCGCGTGGCCGCCGGACGATGCGTGGCGCGGCTGGTGGGGCGAGGAACCGCCGTATCACGTACCGGTCTTCGTGCTGAGCCATTACGCGCGCGAGCCGCTCGTGATGGAGGGCGGGACGACGTTCACGTTCGTCACCGACGGCGCGCACGCCGCACTCGAGCGCGCACGCGCGGCGGCGGATGGGCGCGACGTCCGCATCGGCGGCGGCGTCGCCACGGCGCGGCAGTATTTGCGTGACGGGCTCGTGGACGAAGTCCACCTCGCGGTATCGCCGGTGCTGCTCGGCGCCGGTGAGCATCTCTTCGCGGGCCTCGATCTCGCCGCGCTCGGCTACCGCTGCGCTGCGGTCGAAGCGGGCGAGCGTGCGACGCACGTGACGCTGCGTCGCGACGCGTCGGCCTAGAACGCGAGCGCGAACGCGCGCGCGAGCGCGCGGCGTCCTTCGTCGCTCACGACGAGCGAGCGGTCATGCATGCCGCGCACGACGTAGCCTCGCGCGAGCAGGTGCGCGAGCAGTGCGGCGCCGAGGCTTCCGGCGAGGTGCGGACGACGCTCGGTCCAGTCCGTACAGGCCCGAGCGAAGCTCCGTCGGCTCGCGCGTGCGCCTTCGACGTCCACGCCCATCCCGTGCAGCGTTCGCGCACCGGCGGGCGTCAAGCCGAAGTGCTCGCCTTCCGGGCGCAGGATGCGGCGTTCGAGCAGCGCGTCGGTCACCGCAACGCCGAGGCG
>JAGWSR010000044.1 GCA_028869385.1 bacterium | reverse complement strand
TCGTACGCGATGTTCAACCCGGGTCGCTCGTGGGAGCAAGTGCGCACGATCATGGCGCTCAACGAGACCAACGTGAAGATCGCGGGCGCGCACGCCGGCGTCTCCGTCGGCCCCGACGGAGCAACGCATCAAGCGATCGAAGATATCGCGATCATGCGCGTGATTCCGCACATGATGGTGGTGGTGCCGTGCGATTCGGTTCAGACGAAAAAGGCGACGCTCGCGCTCTCCGAAACGTTCGGTCCGGCATACCTCCGCTTCGCGCGCGAGAAATCGCCGATCGTCACGACCGACGAGACGCCCTTCGAGATCGGCAAGGCCCAGACGTTCCGCAACGGCAATGACGTGGCGATCGTCGCGTGCGGCATCCTCGTGCACAACGCGCTCGTGGCCGCCGACGAGCTTGCCAGCGAAGGCATCAACTGCCGCGTCGTCAACAACCACACGGTCAAACCCATGGACGCGCCCGCGATCGAGCAGGCGGCGCGCGAGTGCGGCGCCGTCGTGACGGTCGAGGAGCATCAGGTGCACGCGGGCATGGGCTCGCGCGTGGCCGAGATTCTCGCCGAATCGCATCCGGTGCCGATCGAATTCGTCGGCGTGCGCGATCAATTCGGTCAATCGGGCGAACCGACCGAACTCATCGAGCACTACGGCATGGGAACCGCCGCGATCAAAGCGGCCGCACGTCGCGCGTTTGCTCGTAAAAACGCCCGGTAGCGAGACCGAGCGGGCCGGACCGCTCGTCGTCGTCGGCATGCATCGCTCGGGAACGTCGTTCGTCGCGTCGTTTCTACAGCGCGCGGGCGTGCACGTCGGCGACGAGTTGGTCGGGCCGAGCATCGGCAACGAACTCGGGCACTTCGAAAACGCGCGCATCATGGCGTTTCACGAGCGCTTGCTCGAGCGCAACGGGTTCGCGCGCGAAGGCTGGATGACCGACCGGGCGATCGAGCCCGACGATGCCGCGTGCGACGAAGCGCTCGCACTCCTCGCTCAGGAGGCGCGGCCGACGCCGTGGGGTTGGAAAGATCCACGTTCGACATTTTTCGTGGAATTCTGGGCGCGGATCGAACCCGCGGCAACGTTTCTCGTGCTGTATCGCGAGCCGGCAGAAGTTGTCGCATCGCTCTATCGGCGTGGCGATGCGGTGATGCAGTCGCACCCCGAGACTGCCGCGCGTGCCTGGTTCTGCCACAACGCCCATCTCTTGCGATTTATTCGCAAGCACGGCGAGCGTTGCATCGTGGCCAACGTTGCCGGGGTCGTTGCAGACCCACACGGCTTTTTACGATGTGTCTCTGCGCGCTATGACGCCCGCGTTACAACCGATGCCGCAGCACCATACGAACCGTCGATGCTGCGCATGCAGGAGCGGGACGATCCGCGGCTCACGCTCGTTCGCCACTTCGCTCCGGGCGTCGGCGAGTTATATGCCGAGATCGAACGCATCGCAGATATACCGAGTGGCCTCGAAGTCGGGACGCCGAGCGACGTTTCAGCGGCCTATTTTGCCTACATGCGCGACGCAACCGCATCGAATACAGACAGCTAACATTCGATGATAGTTCGCGCGCGAAACGGCGCGGCGTAGGTGTCGAACTCGTCGTAGCGCATGCGACCCATGCGTTCGTAGAGCAACGGGCCGGCGTGGGGGCGCGTTGCGAGACGGTCGAGATCGATCGCGGCGGAATAGAGTCGCCGAGTCGTCATCAGTCGCGCAAATGCCTGCGGAAAGAGCCCGAGCCACGTCCGGCGTTGCGAAGGATAGCTCCAGCAGAGCATCGCGTTACGCCACGCTTCGCGCAGTCCGAGGTGCTCGACGGTCACGCCCGCGAGATCTCGTAGCGGTTTCAGCACGCGAAAGAACGGTGCCGGAATGCCTTCACCGTGATAAATGGGAAATTGACGCACGCGCGAGGCGATCCCAAGGCGCGTCGCGACCGCTGCGACGACGAGATGCGCCGCATCGTGGTCCTGATGCCCGCCCTCCCACGCAAGGGTGTAGATGCGATCCGGTAGCCCAATGCGCTCGACGAACGTGAAGAGCCCGTCGTATGCGCTGTCCAGGTGACGCACCAGGTGGCCGTCGGGAATGGAGAGGTCGGTTCCGATGAATGCGATGCGCGCGCGTGCGACACCGAGTGTCGCAAGTACCGCGATGCTCTCATCATCGCGCGTGCGCCCCACGACATCGCGGGTATCGCCGTCGGTGAGGTACACGCAGAATATTTCGTCGCCATGCCGCGCACTGCGTGCGAGCATCGCCGCTACGGCAAATTCATCGTCTTGGTGGGCAAAGACGTAGATGGTGCGCACGGGTCGTCAGTACGCGTCGAAGTCGATCGCGTCGAAAATCACGCGCTTTGAGTCGAGCGTTCGACCCGCGCCGGTGAGGTCGAGAAAGATCAGGTTGAGCGGTGAAGGGCGTAGGCGCTTGGGGAGCGGCAGAGAGATGCCGCGCCAGCTGAGCGATGGCGCCGCGCCCATCCACACGCTGAACGGATGCGAGAGAAGAAAGGACGTGCTCGCTTGCGGGCCGTCCCAGGGGCCGGCGGTGAGCAACGCTTTGATCAGCGGCGTGTCGGTCGCGCACGCGAGCCTGCCTCCGGCGAGCACATAGCGCGTCCGCGGGCTCGCAAGCCGCCATCCGCGCGATTCGGTACTCCACGTTCGGGCGAAGTCTACGCCGTCCCCAACGCCCGAATGCGGTGCGCCGAGGCCGACGAAGACCTCGAGCGGCCCGACGAGTTGAAAGCCGAGCTTGCGCGTGAAGCCGGGCGTGCTGTTCTGATTCGCGACGCCGACGACGAACTCGTAGCCCTCGCGTGCCGCATCGTCGAACGTGCGGCGCGCCAGCGTGGTGAAGAGTCCGTGTCCCTGATGGTCGGGATGTGTCGCGGTATTGAACGACAGCAAGCCGCGAACGCTACGACCGAAAAGCGTGGCGGTTAACGGCTGCGTCGCGTAATGCGCGCAGAGTTCGCCGTCGCGATAGGCATCGTAGCCCACAACCGGCCCGTCCGGGTTATCGGCGTACTCCCACGCGAGAAAATCGTCGGTATAGTGCGTCGCGTGCGGAAAGACGGCGCGCAGTAACGCGGCATCGCGATGTAGTGTCTCGCGGTTCGCAACGATGCGCTCGAGACGATAGGGCGACGCGGTCTCCATCCCTGCGTCCGTTCGAGCCGGGCCTCGGGGAGCCCCGCGCCCACGCAAGGAGCCTGCTGCCTGGCGGATGGTAGGGAACGCGCTTTTTGTGCGGAGAAGCACCTAGACGTCATGGAACGCGAATACGCGGTGGTCCTGGAGTTCGATCCCGAGGCGGGTGCCTATGCGGCGCTCGTCCCGGCACTTCCCGAAATTGCGACGAGCGGCGTAACGGTTGAGGAAGCGTTGGCTAATGCTCGTGAAGCGATCGAGCTCGCCTTGGAAGTGCGCACCGCCGAGGGCGAAAAAATCCCGCTTTCGGACGACGTGCGGCACGTGAAAGTTGCAATTCCAGCAGCTTAGAATCCAAAAGAAACCCACACCTCGCCCACAAGGTCATTCGCACGGGACGCGTCGGCAGAAGTGAGTAATGCGCCGATGTAAGGCGCGCTCTCTTGTGCGGAGCATTGATTCGTGAGCAAATTGCCGCGCTTAACGTGTGCCCAACTCACTCGCGCGATCGAGCGGCTCGGTTTCGTGATTGTGCGACAAAAGGGTTCCCACCGCTACTTTCGTCATCCGGAAACGGGTCGGCGCTGCATCATTCAACAGCATGGTTCGAAAGTGGTTCCTCTTGGCACCCTCGCGCATATCCTAAAAGCGACGCCCATTGCACTTGATGAGCTTCTGGCTGTCCTTTAGGAGACAAACGAAGGAGCCCCGCTTTGCAGCGAGGCTCCTCGTTTCGTTCCGTTACGGATCGCGCGAGCGTTAGCGGCGCAGTCCGAGGTCGGCGATCAACTTGCGGTAACCTTCCAGATTCTTCTTCTGGAGGTAGTTCAGCAGGCGGCGACGCTGACCGACCTGGAGCAGCAGCCCGCGGCGGCTGTGGTGATCCTTCTTGTGGATCTTCAGGTGGTCGGTGAGGTGGTTGATCGACGCCGTGAGGATCGCAATCTGCACCTCGGCGGATCCGGTATCGTTCGGGCCGCGGCCGAATTTGGTCGCGAGCTCGGATTTCTGTTCTTTGGTCAGGGGCACGGTCGAAGAACTCCTTACAACAGGATAGCCTCGTCCGGGTACAGGGGCGGAGCCTCCGTCCCGGCGACCAGCGAACTATACCAAAACCCGGGCGTCCAAACAAGGACTAGTGCCAGTAGTAGTTTCCCTTGCCTTGCATGAGGGTGAACGCCGACTGCGTCTTGTCGTCGTAGGTCACGATCGTATCGTAGAGGACTTTGCCCTTGCCGTCCTCGACCTCGGCGCGCAGGTAATAGGTGTTGCCGGTGATGATCTCGTGGCTCCAATAGCCGCTCGGGGCCATCCAGCCGCTCGCGACGATCGTGCGGTTGCCGAGGGTTTCCCGCTTGTAGAGCGTGATCCACGCGCGGTGCGCGATTTTGCTATAGGCGACGAGCGTCCCACGATCGCCGAGCTTCGCCTGGGCGGGCAACGCACTCCCGAGGAGCATACTTGCCATGAGCATGGTGAAAGCGATGCGTTTCATATGCGACGTAACGTTACCGTCGGCTCGCTTGGTTCCTTGACCGTACGACTATCCCCGTACGGCGGTCGGCTTGCCCTCCGGGGTGACCGCCACGAAGACGAATTTGCCCGTGGTCGAGAGGCGGCGTTCGCCGGAGATGGGGTTCTCGGCCCAGAGCTCGATCTCGACCGTGATCGAGGTCGTGCCGATGCGGACCACGCGGGCGATCGTCTCCACGAACTCGCCCGCGCGGATCGGCTCTTTGAAGTCGATGCGGTCGATCGAGACGGTGACGACCTGCTTGCGGCAGGCGCGCATGGCGGCGATGCCGCCGACCACGTCCATCATCGAGAGCGCCTTGCCGCCAAAGAGCGTGCCGTAGGCGTTGGTCTCGTGCGGAAAGACGATTTCGGTGCGGCGTTCGATGATTTCTTCGGTGTCGGTCATGATAGCAGCCGGGATATTCACGCTGCCCCGTGCAACGGCCCGCTGATATGCAGAAGCTCTTGGTTCCGGTGATTTACGGGTCGGTGCGGCGCGACCGCGCGGGAATCAGAGCCGCGCGCTACGCGGTGCGTCGGCTCGAAGCGCGCGGCATCGAGGCCGTGCTGATCGATCCGATGGAAAAGCACCTCCCGCTGCTCGATCGCATGTATAAAGAGTATCCGCGCGGCGAGGCGCCGCCCGTGCTCGAAGAACTCGCCGATCTCTTTCGCCGCGCCGACGGATTCGCGATCGTTTCGGGCGAGTACAACCATACGATTCCGCCCGCGCTCGCGAACCTGCTCGATCACTTCCTCGAAGAGTACTTCTTTCGCCCCGCGGGCATCATCTGTTATTCGGGTGGCCGCTTCGGCGGCGTGCGCGCGGCGATGACGCTGCGGGCCTGTCTCGCGGAGATGGGCATGGTCACCATTCCGTCGCTCATGCCGATTCCGAACGTCGGCGACGCCTTCGACGAAGCGGGCGTGCCGAGCGATCCCAAGACCGACGACTACACCGCGCAATTCTTCGACGAATTCGAATGGTACATGAACGCCCTGCGCCTCGCGCGCACGAACGGCGTTCCGTACTAGCGCGTTCGACGCGAGGGTCAGCTGGATTCAAACGCCTCGGCTATTCGCACAAGAGCAACTTCGGCTAGGACTGACTTGTGAGGCGCACGTTCAGCGATATCTCGGATCCCCTGTTCGAGCGCGTCGCGCGTCACTTCCGGATGATGTTGGCGAATGAGCTCGCGGCAATATTCGTAGTCTTTCCCACGCCCTGCCATGTACTTTGATACTATGACGTCAGTCGGGTGTAGACAGTGTGCTTTCGCTTGAACACCACCGGGTGTGATCATGGCTGGAGTTGAGACGACGATGAGCCTTTCACGCCATCCCATTGGGAGAAGGGCGACTTCTTCCGCGACGACAGAATCGGCATACGCGCCATCGTTGCTTTCAGAAAATGGACTCATCTCGCCTAGCGCGCCTGCTATCTCGTGAACGAACGTCTCGTCCGATGCAAGGCTGGAGACATCGAGTTCGGGAGAGCGCGTGATGACTTCATCGGCGATGTCGCCGTAAATCCCAAGGATCGCTTGTGATCCGATCACGAGCACGTCCGGGTTGCCCGTCAGTTGCGCGACGGACCGTATGATTCGGTCGAATTGGTAGCGCTTCACCCGCGGTGAGCAGCCGCTACGTCGCGAATGATCGTCAACCGTTCCTCGTCGGTGAGGATACCCGCGAACGGCGAGGCCGAGCGGAGCGTCTGACCGAGCTCGCCGGTGTCGAGCAAGGCTTCAACCGTGCTCTCCGGGCCGCTCGCGATGATTTCTTTCCAGCGCAGATAGTAGGGGTTCGAACCCGACCGGTTCTCAAAGCGAGCGATGTTGCGCAGGGCGATACGGAGCAGGCTTGGATCCCGCTGCACCTTGGTTGCCACGAGGCGATGCAACTCGTAGTTGCGCCTGTCGCTCATGTTCATCGATCGTAGTATATCATTTCAGTTCGAGAGTGAAGGGGAGGGAAAGCACGATGGATATCGGCATTCGCGGGCGCGTGGCGCTCGTTACCGGGGCGAGCGCCGGGCTCGGGCGTGCGGTCGCACTCGCGCTCGCGCACGAGGGCGCGAGCCTCGCGCTCGTCGCGCGGCGGCGCGAGCTGCTCGAGACACTCGTGCGTGAAGCGCGCGACGCGGGCGCCACGGATGCGCGCGCGTACGTCGCCGATCTCGGCGATGAAGCGGCGGTGAACGCCGTGCTCGCCGACGTGCGCCGAGATCTCGGCGCCGTGGATATCCTCATCGCCAACGGCGGCGGTCCCAAGCCCGGCTCCGCCATGCAGATGACGCTCGCCGATTGGGACGCGGGCTACCGTACCGTGCTGCGCAGCATGCTGCAACTCGTGGAGGGCGTGCTGCCGCAGATGACCGCGCGCGGCTGGGGGCGCATCGTGGCCCTCACCTCCACGTCGGTCAAGCAGCCGATTCCCACGCTCGCGCTCTCGAATGTCTTCCGCACCGGGCTCATCTCGGCGCTCAAGAGCCTCGCGACCGAGGTGGCCGCGTCGGGTGTGAGCATCAACGCGATCGCGACCGGCCGCATCGAGACCGACCGCCTGCGCGCCCTCTATGGCGACGTGGCCGCCATGGAGGCCGCCGCCCGCGCCGAGGTGCCCGCCGGGCGCGTGGGCACGCCCGAGGAGTTCGCGCCGCTCGTGGCCTTTCTGTGCGGCGAAGGCGCTCGCTACGTGACCGGACAGACGATTGCGATAGACGGTGGGCTGATCAAGTCGCTATTTTGAGGTCGTGCCGGAGTTCGTACGAGTCGCCGATCTCGACGCGTTCCCGCCGGGCAGCGCACGGGCGTTTCCGGTCGGACGCTATGAGGTCGCGCTCTTCAACGTCGCGGGCGAGCTCTACGCGCTCGAGAACGCCTGCCCTCACCAGGGCGGACCGATCGCCGACGGCTTTCTCGAAGATCGCACGATCACGTGTCCCTGGCACGCCTGGTGCTTCGACCTGCGCACCGGCCAACTCACCCTCGGTGATTTCGCGACGATTCCGCGCTTCGATGTGCGGGTCGAGGACGGCGGGATCTACCTCGCCACGGAGCCCCTACCCGAAGCATGATGAATGACCAACAGCCCGCCTGGGATGGGCGCATGGGAACCGCCGGCGGTCCGGCCTTCGGCGCCGCGCTCGCGGCCTTCGCGGCCGAGCGTGAGGTGAGCCACGGGCGCCTCGCCGAGGCCACCGAGATGCCCCTCGAGACGATCGCGGCCGTGCTCGCCGGCTCGCAGCGGGTCGGGGTCTCGGCCCTCGCCCGCCTGGCGCAGGCCCTGCGCGCCCGGCCGATCGAGTTTTTGCAGAAGACCGCGATCCTCTCGCTCGAGGCCTACGCCTTTGGGCTCGACCCGCTCTACTTTCTCCCCGAGGGCGAGCTGCGCTACGACGCGCGCATCTACATGCGCGAGATCAACCCCCGCCACCAAGTCCCCGAGGGCGATATGACCAAGCGCAGTCCGGCGCTGGCCGCCCTGCGCGCCGACGAAGTGCTCGACCCGCTCGGCAAGGCTGAGGTGGAGCTCGCTTACCTGCTTCGGGCCGCGGTTCAGCAGACGGGTGGGACACTCTAAGGACCCCGGAGAACAGTCGGCCCCACGATGCAAGGAGTTGATGGCAAGCGAATCGCCGCGCTAATCGGCGATGGATTCGAAGAAGCCGACCTGAACGAGCCCCGGCGCGCCCTCGAGGACGCCGGTGCGATCGTGACGATCGTCGGAGTTGACGAGCGGGCGCGGCAAAAAATCCGCGGCAAGCGCGGACTCGACGACGGTGCGGCCTCGAAAGCCGAGGAGCTGGTTGCAGATTGCACCGCCGAGGACTTCGATGCACTCTTGATTCCGGGCGGCGTCTCGCCGGACCGGATCCGTACCGACAAAGAGGTTCAGCGCTTCGTTCGCGAGTTCGATGCGGCGAAGAAGCCGATCTTCACGGTTGGGCATGGCGCGCAGGTGCTGATCTCGTCGCAGTTGGTGCGCAGCCGTCAGGTGACGGGCGCGCACTCGATCTCCGACGACATCCGCAATGCGGGCGGGCTCTATCGCGACCAGCCCACGGTTCAGGACTCGAACTGGGTCTCCACCCGTGGCGGCGAGGATCTGCCGCAGTTCAACCGCGCGCTGCTCGAGAAGCTCTCGTCGGCGGGCGCACCGCAGGTCGTCTAAACGGGATCGTAGCGCGCAAGCGCTTCGCCGTACTCGCGTAGCGCGAAGAATCCCACGATCGCGCAGAATGCAAGCTCCGAGGCGACGCCGATGGCGTCGCCTCGCTGTTTTGAATACGGATCGGCGTAGACCGCGAGCAGATACGCGCCCGCGCACACCGCGCCCGCGAGCGCGATCGCGATCCATTTGGCCGCGCCGCGGCGAACCGTCGCGTTGAGCGCCACGAGCCCGCTTGCGATCACGCACGCGAGCGCGAGCAGAAAGAACGTCGGCGGCGCGGCGAAGCCGGTGAGTACCTGCGCGAACCAATAGACGAACGCGGCGAGCACCGACGCGATGGCGGGCACCAGCGCCTTCGCGCGTGCGAGTTCGCGTCCGAAGAGCGGTGCGCTCGATTCGCTCGCGTCGAGGTAGGGATGGCGCCCGGGGCCCTGCACGAGTGCGATCGCGATGGCGAGCACGCTGCAGAAGAACATCGGGCCGGCGAGCCACACGCTGCGCGTCGCGATGTCGGCGCCGAGCGGATCGGTGATCGCCATGATGCCGTGCGGCTGTACGAAGCCCACGATCGCCGCCGCCGCGCAGGCGAACGCGATCGCGCGGCGCTCCGCCTGCAGGCGCGCGCCGACGAGCGCGCGCAGCGCGCTTCGCGTCACGCGAGACTCCCTTCGTTCGCGTGCGTCGATAGGATCGCGCACGATCCGGCCGCCGCGATTACGTGCGGCGCGAATGCCGGATGTGGCCGATCGAGCACGAGCAGCGATGGAAACGGCAGCAGCGCGACGGCGACCGGGTATGCGAACGCCTCGTGAACGCCCGCGAGACGCTCGAGCAAGAGCCGTACGTGGGCGTGCGCGCGTGCCGGTTCGATCTCCCACAGCGCCGCGCGATACTCCACGAAGCGTTCGAGATTCTCGCGCGCGAGCGGCAGCGGATCGTGCGCGACGAAACCGACGAGCCGCTTGCAGTGCACCGGCTGCACGCGGGGATCGTACTCGCCGATCAAGAGCGACCCGCTCGTCGCGCGCACGAGTGCCGCGCACATCATCGCGAGCGCGCGCGCTTCCTCACCGTTCGCGCAGACGCGCGCCACGCGCTCGCCGGGTTGAACGTCGAATGTCGCCGGTTCGACGATCGTGCGGCCGCGTGCGGCGTACGCGGCATCGCGCAGCCGCAGGAGCGGCGTCATGCGGGTTCGAGCCGCGGATTCGGGCGTTCGGGTCGCCCGACTTTATGACACTCGTGCCACGTACCGTCGCGTTCGATCGCCACGATATCCGCGGTGAAGTCGTACCGCCCGGAACCTTCGAAGAAGGCGCTGCCGACGGCGTAGGCGTCCACCGGAACGCCCGCCGCTTCGAATTGCGCGATGCGCGCGGCGGTGAACCCGCCGCTCGCGACGATTTTCACGCGATCGAATCCTTCGGCGTCGAGCGCGTCGCGCACGTTGCGCACCAATTGCGGGTTGACGCCGGTCGGTACGAACGTGCCGAGTTGCTCCCAAAGCGAGCGATCCACGAGCGTACCCGAGGTGTCGAGGCGCACGCCCCACAGGCGATCGCCGAGCGCGCGCGCGCACGCGAGACTCGTGCCCACGCAATCGTTTTCGAAGTCCACGAGTGCGATCACGTTCACGCCGGGATCGATGTACTCGGCGAACTTCTGCGTGGCGAGCACGGTGTCGCCGCCGTAGGCCGCGATCAGCGCGTGCGGCACCGTGCCCATGCCTTTGGCGCCCCACCATTCGGCGTTGGCGTCGGTCGAGACGCCGAGCGCGCCCGCAACGTAGGCGGCGTACCCGTCGCCGGTCTGCACCAGATGGTGATCGAAGCGCGCGGGAAAGAAGAGCACCGTCTTGCCGTTGGCGGCGGCGACGATGTCGCGTGCGTTCGTCGCGATGCGCGTGCGGCGCGAGAGCGCGCCGAGCAGCGGCGTCTCGAGGTGCGCGAAGAGCGCGTAGTCGCCCTCGATCGTCAACACCGTTTCGTACGGGTCGAGCCGGTCGCCGTCGTAGAGCGCGCGCACGCGCAGGGCCGGGCGGCCGGGCTCCCACGTGCCGTCCGCGCGCGTGCGTCCGCTGCAGAGCTCGAGGATCGCGAGCGCTTCGTCGATGCCGCCGAGCACGGCTTCGTGGCGTTGAAAGACCTGCATGCGCACGATCGGATGGTGCGCGTCGCGTTCGAGAATCTCGCGTGCGCGATTGAAATAGGCATCCGAATAGTAACCCGCGCGCATCTTCTCGACCGGGAGATTGAAGATCGCGGGATCGAGCCGTTTCCTCGCCATCGCGGGCGATGTTCCCACACGCGCCGAAGAATTCCCACGCGATGCTCTCCAACGCCGAAGTCGCCAACAAGCTCCTCGAAATCCGGACGTTGATGGAGATGGCGGGCGAGACGTTCTATAAGTACAGCGCCTTCGAAAAGGCCGCCGCCTCCGTGGAGAACGCGCCGCCGCTCGCCGACCTGCGCGCCGCGGGCGAACTGCTCGCGCTCCCCGGCATCGGTAAATCCATCGGTGCGGTGATCGAGCAGTTGCTCGACACCGGCCGCGCCGACGCCCTCGACCAGCTCTACACGCGCTTCCCGCCGAGCATCGTCGAAGTGCTCGGCGTGAACGGCATCGGCGTGAAGACGGCGGCGATGCTTTGGAAAGACTATCAGATCGGCTCGCTCGCCGATCTCGAGGCCGCGCTCGCGAGCGGTACGCTCGCCGGCATCCCGCGGCTCGGCCCGAAGACGATCGAGAACTGGAAACGCGGCATCCTCGCCTACAAGGGGCGTCAGCGGCGCACGCCGCTTGCGCGCGCGCTGCGGATCGCGGGAGAAGCGATGGCGTACCTGCGCGCGGGGCCGCCCCACGACCGCCTCGTGTATGCGGGCAGCCTGCGGCGCCAAGAGGTGACGGTCGGCGACATCGATCTCATCTGCACCGCAAGCGATGCGGCGGCGATCACCGCCTACTTCGCGCGGTGGGAGCGCGCGCACGCCGTGCTGGCCGAGGGACCGACCAAAACCAGCATCTGGCTCGACGACGGGTTCCAGATCGATCTGCGCGTGCTGCCGGATCGCCTCTACGGCAATCTGCTGCAGCACTTCACCGGCTCGCGCGAGCACAACATCAAACTACGCGAACAGGCCGTGCGCAAGGGCCTGCGGGTGAGTGAGAACGGCATCCTCAACCTCGAATCCGGCGACGTCATCGTGTGCGCCGAAGAGGCGGAGGTCTATGCGGCGCTCGGCATGCAGTACGTTCCGCCCGAACTGCGCAGCGGACTCGACGAAGTCGAACTCGCGATGCGCCACGCGCTGCCACCCTTGATCGAACGCGGCGATATCCGCGGCGACTTCCACATGCATTGCACGTGGAGCGACGGCCGCGACTCGCTCGAGGAGATGATCGCAGCCTGCGCGGCGCGCGGTTACGCCTATCACGCGATCAGCGATCACTCGTGGGGACGCGGCTCGCGCTACGGACTCGATCCGCAGGAGTTGCGCGAGCAGCGCGCGCGTATCGAAGCGCTCGGCGCCAAGCACGGTATCCGCACGCTCTGCGCGAGCGAGGTGGACATTCTGCCCGACGGTTCGCTCGACTACGACGATGCGGTGCTCGCCGCGTTGGATATCGTGATTGCGAGCGTGCATTCGGCCTTCAATCAGAGCCGCGACGAGATGACGGCGCGCCTCATCCGCGCGTGCGAGAATCCCTACGTTGCAATCGTCGGTCATCCGACCGGCCGAATGCTCGAAGGCTTCGGAGGTTACGAATTCGATTACGATGCCGTCTTCGCGGCAGCCGCGCGCACCGGCACCGCGCTCGAAATCGACGGACAGGCGATGCGCCTCGATTTGCCCGCTCCGCTCGTCCGGCGAGCCAAGCAGTTCGGTGTGCGCTTCACGACCGATTCCGACGCGCACGGCATCGAGGATCTTCCGAATCTCGACCTCGCGCTCGGACAGGCACGCCGGGCGGGTCTCACCAAAGAAGACGTGGTGAACGCCTGGCCGCTGGAAGACGTGCTCGCCTTCGTCGCGCAAAAGAGGAACCGCACGTGATCGATACCCTGACGCTGCTCGCACCCGATGGCGCGTACGCCGGCGCTCGCTGCGCGGGAACGCGAGGCGACGCGCTCGTCTTCGTGCACGGCGTGGGCTCGACCGCCGCGATCTGGGATCGCCAACTCGATGCGTTCGCCTCCACGCATCGCTGCGCGGCGATCGAGTTGCGCGGCAACGGCGTTCCGAAGCCCGAGCCCGAACCCGCGACGATCACGCGCCGCGGGTACGCGCACGACGTGCTCGCCGTCGCCGACGCGCGAGGCATCGAGCGCTTCACCATCGTCGGATGCAGTTTGGGCGGCGTCGTCGCGTTCGAATTGTGGGGCCTCGCGCCGGAGCGCATCGCGAAGATGGTGATCGTGGGCAGCTTCGCCGCCTATCCGAACGCGCGAGCCTACGCCGATGGGATCGCCGCCGCCGTTCGCGCCGCGGGAGATATGCCGCACTTTGCGCACGAGCGCGCCGCGCGGCTGGGGCTGCCGCCGGAGCGGCTGCGCGAGACCCTCGAGCAGATGGCGTGCAAAGAGGTCGCCTCGTATCTCGCTGCGACCGAAGCCACGTGGACCGGCGACTATCGCGCCGTCCTGCCGACGATCGCGGTGCCCACGCTCGTCGCGTACGGCGAGCGCGACGCAATCGCGCCGCGCGCGCTCTCGCAAGAGATCGCCGACGGCATTCCCGGCTCGCGCCTGGTCGAGATCGCCGATGCGGGCCACGTGGCCAACGCCGACGCGCCCGCGGCGTTCAACGCGATGCTTCAGGAGTTTCTCGCATGATCAAAGCGGAGCGCCCGGCCGACGACGAAGCGCGCATCGCCGAGCTCGAGGCGTATCAGATTCTCGATACGCCCGAGGAGTCCACGTACGACGTCTTCACGCGGCTCGCGCGCGCGATCGCCGGCACGAGCGCGTCGACGATCAGCCTGGTCGACCGCGAACGGCAATGGTTCAAGTCGTATCTCGGCCTGCCGACGCGCGAAACGCCGCGCGACGTGGCATTCTGCGATCACGTCGTGGCGAGCGGCATGCCGCTGACGGTCGAAGATGCCACCAAGGACGAGCGCTTCAGCGATAACCCGCTCGTGCTCGACGATCCGAACGTGCGCTTCTACGCCGGCGTGCCGCTGCAGACGCCGAGCGGTCATACGATCGGCACGCTCTGCGTGCTCGATACGGCGCCGAAGACGATCACCGACGAACAACTCTCGAGTCTCAAGGCGCTCGCCGAGACCCTCATGAGCGTGCTCGAAGGGCGCCGCCGCATGCTCGGCGTCTTCGATGCCGCGCACATCGATCTGTTCATGGTCGATCCGAGCGATCGCACGATCACCTTCGCATCGCGCGGCGCGTGCGCGCGCCTCGGCTATGCGTTACGCGAGCTGGTCGCCATGCCGATTTTCGACGTGGTTCCGAACCTGAGCGAAGGCTTCTTCGACGCGCTCGTCGAGCGCGCGCGCGGCAGCGATGAAGTCGTGCGCGAAGCCGACCTCGTGCGGCGCGACGGGTCGAGCTATCCGGTCGAAGTGCGCATCGACGTCACGCGCGTCGGCAGCGACGAGCGCGTGCTCATCGTCGCGTTCGATCTCACGCAGCGCCGACTCGCGCAGCGCGAGATCAACCTGCTGCTCGGCGCGATCAACGTCGCGGGCGACGTCATCATCGTGTACGAAGTCGGACCGATGCACGAACTCACCGTGAACTACGTCAACGACGCGTTCACGCGCCAGACCGGCTTTTCGCGCGAGGAGGCCGTCGGCCGCACGCTCG
The DNA here is from genome assembly GCA_028869385.1 of bacterium. GTDB lineage: Bacteria > Vulcanimicrobiota > Vulcanimicrobiia > Vulcanimicrobiales > Vulcanimicrobiaceae > REEB354. Next base: position 4,971 of record JAGWSR010000044.1, on the reverse strand, counting down.
AATCGTTCCGGCACGCGATGCCCGACGACGACGGCATGCGCCGCGTGCGCGCCGCGTTCGCGAGCGGCGAGCCGACGCAAGCCGAGGTGGTGAGTTATCGTAAGGACGGTTCCACGTTCTGGAATCAGGTGACGCTCCATCCGATTCGCAACGTCGGCGGAACCGTCACGCATTGGATCTCGATCGAACGCGACATCACGCAAGAAGTCGCGCGCACGTCGGCGCTCGCCGAAGAGCACGATCGGCTGCTCTCGCTCACGCGCGCCGCGCGCCGGCTCTTCACGGCGCTCTCCGGTCGCGCGCTGATCGGAACGTTCGTCGACGTGATCGCGCAACTCCTCAACGCCGACGCGCGCGTACTCGCCGTGCGCGAAGACGGCATGACGGTCGCGCTCGAAGATCTCGGGAGCGTGCGCTGGGAGCAGGGCAGCCGCGACGAGGTCGTGGAGCGCGCCGTGCGTCAGGAAACGCGCGTGGTCGACGAAACCAGCGGGCGCATCCTCGCCTACGCCGGTCGCTTCGGCGAGGCCCGCTACGTGCTCGACGTGCGGATGCGCGCCGGTTTCGTTCCGCGCAAGACCGATCTCTTCGTCTTCGATCTCATCGCCGAGTACTTCAGCGTCGCGGCGCGCAACGTCACGCTCTATCTGGAGCTCGACGAGCGGCGCCTCGCGGTGCTCGAACTCAGCCAGACCAAGAGCGACCTCATCGCGATGCTCGCGCACGATTTCCGCGGTCCGCTCACCTCGATCGTCGGGTTCGCCGATCTCACCGGCGAGGTGGGCGACGTGAACGAGGAGCAGCGCGAGTTCTTGGACACGATCAAGCGCAGCGCGCTGCAACTGAGCGAACTCGCGAGCGACACCCTCACGCTTTCGCGCCTCGAGCGCAACGAAGTCGCGCTGCAGGTCAGCGACGTCAACCTCGCCTCCCTCGTGGAGTCGGTCGTGGCACAGTATGCGGATCGTCGCCGCGTCCGCGTGGTGGTGAGCGGCGATACGCGGGTGAGCGGCGACGACGATCGCTTGCGTCAGGTCTTTTCCAACCTCGTCGATAACGCGATCAAGTACTCGCCGAACGGTTCTGAACCCGAGGTGACGATCGAGGGCCGAGCCGACGACGTCGTGGTGCGGGTACGCGACCACGGCATCGGGATTCCCCCGGGCGAACTCTCGCGCGTCTTCGATCGATTCTCGCGCGCATCGAACGCGAAGCGGTTGAATATCACGGGTACCGGTTTCGGTCTCTTCCTCACTAAGCAACTCGTCGCGCTGCACGGCGGAACGATCGCGGTCGAGAGCGTGGAGAATCAAGGAACCACGTTCATCGTGACGCTCTCGCGTCGCGTCGATCGCCGCGCCGCGCCGCGCACGCTCGCCGTGCTCGATCCGGAACGCGATAAATCGGTACTCGCATACGGCTTACAGGAGGCGGGCTATCGCGTGGTGGTCATCGGATCGCCGAACGAGGTCACCACGCTCGGCGACGCGCAGCCGGTCGATGCGCTCGTCGTCATCGCTCCCGAAGAGCTCTCGCGCGATCAGGTCGCGCAGTTCCGCACGCTCTCGCGCGAACGCTCCTTTCCGGTCGTCGCGGTGGGATCCGAGCAGACCGCCGCGCGCATCGGCGCAGCGGTGACGCTCCCGCAGCCGGTCTTGATCGGCGACTTGATCGCCGCCCTCGATCGTCTGCTTACTACCCGGTGATCCGTTCGCTCGCGCTATAGACGTTCGCGCGCTCGTCGCGCACGAAGCCGAGGAGCGTGATATCGAACTCGCGCGCGAGTTCGACGGCGAGGCTGCTCGGCGCGGAGACCGACGCGACGATCGGAATGCGCGCGACCGCGGCTTTCTGCAGAATTTCGTAGCTCGCGCGCCCGCTCACGAAGAGGATCGTCTCGCGCAGCGGCAGGCGCCCCGAAAGCTGCGCCCAGCCGACGAGCTTGTCCACCGCGTTGTGACGGCCGACGTCTTCGCGTACGGCGAGCGCGGTACCGCGCGGGTCGAAGAGCGCGGCCGCGTGAAGGCCGCCGGTGAGCGAAAAGACGCGCTGCGCTTCGCGCATGCGTGCGGGAAGCGCGTAGATCGTCGCGATCGCGACGCGCGCGTCGTCGCGCAACGGCTCGACGCCGAGCTCGCGGAGCTCGTCGAGGTTCGCGCGGCCGCAGACGCCGCAGGCGCTGGTCATCGTGAAGTGGCGTTCGAAGCGCGCGACGTCGGGGAGCGTCGAGCCGCGCAGCTCGACGTTGACGATATTGTAGCGCTGTTCGGGATCCACGGCGGGATCGAGGCAGTAGCTGATGTTCGCGATCTCGTCGCGCGAGCGCACGATCGATTCGTTCGTGACGAAGCCCGCCGCGAGTTCGAAATCGTTGCCGGGGGTGCGCATGGTGACGGCGAGCGTGCGCGTCGCGCCGCCCGCGACGAGGCGCAATTCGAGCGGCTCTTCGGTGACGACGTCGTCAAACGCGCCGCGGTGCGCGCCCCCTTCGTAGCGCACGATGCGGGCCTCCGTCGAGCGCCCCGCGCGCGGGGCTTCGATCGAGTCGGAGCCGCTCACCGCGGCTGGCGGAACGCCGCGTGGGGATCGCGCGCCGAGTCTTTGCCCGCCTCGATGAGCGAGTCGCGCAGCACGTAGCCGCCGACGAGCGTGAGCACCGACGCGACGGTGGTGCGGACGGCGTCGACGGGCTTGGGCAACTTCACCATCTGTCCGAGCAGGTTCAGCGCCATCGGCGCGATCGTGCCGGCGAGCATCGTGTAGGTGCGCATGCGCTCGCCGCGCTTGCCTTCGAAGAACGGTTTGCCGTACGTGCCCGACGCGCGTTTGAAATCGGCGAGCACGAGCAGTTCGGCCGCGCCCGCGACCATCTCGAGGCGTTCGAGTTTGTGCACCGCTTGGTGGTTGCCCTCGAGCGTGGAGAGCAGGCTCGCGAGCGCGCTCGCCGAGGCGAGGCCCGAGCAGACGCTCGCCGCCGGAATGTGGCGCTTGCCGGAGCCCCAGAACGGATTGGCGGTAGCGGAGAGCAGCACGCCGGTGTAGCCCGCGGTAAACGCGCCGAGCAAGGCCTGCGCGGGCGCCATGAAGCCCGGCGCGAGGAAACGCATCCAGCGCGGCAACACGCCGTCGACGGCGAGTTCGCGCACCACGTTCGCCCCGGCGGCGCCGGAGTAGAGGACGAGTCCCCACACGCCGAGCGACATCGGCGACTTCACCTTCACGATGCGCAGCATGTTGAGGAAGCGCTCGGGGCGGCCGAGGTGGGTGATGAGGATCGCCGGGTTTCCCGCCGCGAGAATGAACGAGGTGATGCGCGCCGTGCGCTTGAGGCGGCGCTCGTCGTCGCGCTCGGGATGCGCGAGCAATTGGATCAGACCGAGCCCGCCCATGATGCCGCCAAGGAAGAGATACGTGACCACGTTCCATTCCCAATGCGGCGCCTTGAGCATCGGCCGGTCGTAATAGGTCGGCGCGGCGGGCGTTTCGTGATGACCGTTGCGCGAGACCGCGCCGAGAAAGGCGTCGTCGGGATTCGGCGGCAGGTTAGGCATTGCGGAAGATCATCCATCCGGCGATCGCGAGGCCGACCGCGGCCGCGGCCGCAGCCGCATATCCCGCGGGCTGACGCGTTGACGGCAGCACGGGCTGCGCGGGCAGATTGTAGGTCTCCGGGCGATCGGTGAGCAGAAAGAACGCGTTGAGCGAGCCGATCCCGCCGCCGACGTCGTCGGCGCCGTAGAGCTGCGCCTCCACGCCGCGGTCGGCGAGCGTTTCGACGCGCACGCGCGCGCGCTCGCGCAACTCGTCGATATCGCCGAATTGAATGGACTCGGTCGGACACGCTTTGGCGCACGCGGGCTCGAACCCGACCTTCTGACGGTCGTAGCAGAGCGTGCACTTGCCGGCCACGCCGCCCGACTGCTGCACCGCCGTCTGCTTGGCGTCCAAGCGCGACTCGGCGAGCGAGGCGAGATTGTAGTGCGTGCCGTCGGGATCGAATTTTTCGATCAGATCGACGACGCCGAACGGGCACGACACGACGCAGTAGCCGCAGCCGTTGCACACGTCGGGCTGGATGAAGACCGAGTCGAACTCGTTGCGGATGATCGCGCCGGTCGGGCACGCTTCGAGGCAGCCGGCGTTGGTGCAATGCTTGCATACGTCGCTCGACATCAGCCAGCGATCGTGCAACCCGCCCTGCTGATCCACCGACATCTGCTCGACGAACGCGACGTGCCGCCACGTCGTGCCCGAGAGTTCGGAGGTGTTGTCGTACGAATTACCGGTGAACGTGAAGCCGTCCGAGGGCAGCTCGTTCCACTGCTTGCACGCGACCTCGCAGGCCTTGCAGCCGATGCAGAGCGTCGTGTCGGTGAAGAATCCAGTCGCCATTGCTCGTCCTTGCTAGAAGGTCGGTTCGCCCATGCGGGTGCGTTCGTTTGCGGGCACGGGCCGATCCACGTCGTCGGTGCGATGCGCGCGCCTGCGGCCGGCGCGCAGGTTACACGTGAGCGTCTTCGATTCGTGGATCGAGACGTTCGGATCGGTCGCGATCGCAATAAGATCGCCCACCGAGTCGCCGCGTGCGAGGGCCACCATGCTGCCGTAGTTATACGGAATGCCGATCTGGTGAATCTTCTTGCCGTTCACGCGAAGCGGGCGCATGCGTCCGGAGACGAGCGCGCGCGCCTCCATCTCGCCGAGCGCGGTGGAGATGACGACGTAATCGCCGTTCTTGATGCCCTTGCTCACCGCGAGGTCGGGGTCGATCTCGGCGAACGCGGCGGGTTGCAATTCGGCGAGCCACGGCACGTAGCGCGTCATGATGCCCGACATCTCGGTGATGCGATAGGTGGTCAAGACGTACGGATACTCGGCGTCGATCGGCTTGTTATAGGCGTTGTCGCTACGGATCCACTCGCGCATCAGCGGATTGCTCTGCTGTGCGTAGATCGGATTCTCCACGACCGA